>NZ_JBITTJ010000003.1:0-465816 GCF_044541845.1 Streptomyces sp. NPDC085481 | reverse complement strand
CCCGGCCACTGGGAGGGCGACCTCATCATCGGCAAGGACGGGAGATCGGCCATCGGCACGCTGGTCGAGCGCGCCACCCGCTACGTCATGCTCCTACACCTGCCCGGCGACCACGGCGCAGAGAACGTCCGGGACGCACTGGTCACCACGGCCCGGACCCTGCCCGCCCACCTCAGACGATCACTGACCTGGGACCAGGGCTCCGAGATGGCCGCCCACGGCTCATTCACCCTCGCCACCGGCATCCCGGTCTACTTCTGCGACCCGGCCAGCCCCTGGCAGCGCGGATCGAACGAGAACACCAACGGCCTGCTGCGGCAGTACTTCCCCAAGGGCACCGACCTGTCCGTCCACACCCCAGAGCACCTGGCCTCCGTCGCCGCCGAACTCAACGGCCGACCACGCAAAACGCTCGGCTGGGAAACCCCAGCCGAGCGCCTGCATAAACTGCTCACGGCTTGATCAACACAACCGTGTGTTGCAACGACCGCTAGAAACCGCCATCAGGCCGCGGCCCCCTAGGTGGTGTGCCGTCTCGCCCTCAGGGCCAGCGACAGGGCCAGGACCGTCTGGGGGTCGTCCAGGTCCGTGCCGAGGAGTTCGGAGATGCGGGCCAGGCGGTTGTAGAGGGTCTGGCGGTTGAGGTGGAGTTCGCGGGCCGTCTCCGCCTTGCGGCCCGCGTGGGCCAGGTAGGTCTCCAGGGTCGGCAGGAGCGGCGGACGCGACGTGCGGTCGTGGTCGCGCAGGGGGCCGATCGCGCGGTCCACGAAGGCGGCCAGGTCCGGGTGGTCCCGCAGGCGCCAGAGCAGCAGGTCGGTGTCGAGGCGGCGGGCGTCGTACCACGGAAGTTCCGACAGGCCCTGCGCCGCGGTCGCCGTCTCCGCCGCGTGCCGCAGGCCCGCCGACGCGGCCGCCCAGCCGCCCGCGACGCCCACCACGACGACCGGCGGGTGGACCCCCGCCCGCTCCAGTCCGGCCCGCTCGACGCCGGCCCGCAGCGCCGCCGCGACCCGGTCCGCGACCGCCGTGCGCTCCGACTCCGAGCGCAGGCCCAGCAGGAGCGGGACGCGGCCCTCGACCGGGCGTACGCCGAGCAGCACGGGCACGCCCACCGAGGCGAGCTCCTCCAGGACCGCGCGGGCGAGCAGGGCCCAGTTGCCCGAGGGGGACAGTTCCGAGGCGAGGCGCATGACGACCGGGAGCAGGGGGCCGTCGCCCGGTCTGAAGCCGAGGACGCGGGCCTGGGCCGGCGCGTCCTCCGCCGTGATCCGGCCCTCGGCGAGGTCGGTCAGGAAGTCGCCGCGGCCGCGCGCGGCCAGCTCCTCCTCCTGCCGGGCCTGCATCAGGACGACCGCCAGGAGGCCCGCGGCGCGTTCGGCGGCCATGCGGTGGACGGGGGAGAGGGGGGAGGAGACGGCCAGCAGCACCAAGCGGGCCCGCACCGACGCGGAGCCCGGACCCCCGCCCGGTACGTCGACGAGGACCGCGCCCGTAGGCGGCCCGGACTCCCGCGCCGCCCGCTGCCCGCGCAGCCCGTCCCACACCTGGAGCGGGTCCGCGGGGCCCGACTCGGTGCCCGCCGCGTACAGGAGCTGGCCGTCGGCGGTCTCCAGGAAGACCGGGTTGAGCGAGAAGTCGGCCAGGATCCGCAGCACCTGCGGCACCCCGCCGCCGCCGAGCAGCGCCTCGGTGCACTGCCGGTGGACGTCCTCGGCCTGGCGCAGCATCGCGTAGTGGCCGTTGACGATCTCGGTGTGGATCTCCTCCGTGACGGCGACGAAGGGGACCTCGCGGTGGAGCTGGACGAGCGGCAGGCCGGCCGTACGGGCGGTCTCCACGATGGTGGCCGGCAGCCGGGCGAAGCGCGGCCCGAGCTCGACCACGAGCGCCGCGATGCCCCGCTCGGCCAGCTGCCGTACGAAGGCCCGCTGCTCGGCCGGCCGGGTGCCGAGCCCGAGCCCTGTGGTGAGCAGCAGCTCGCCGCCCTTGAGCAGCGAGGCGATGTTCGGCACCTCGCCCGCGTGCACCCAGCGCACCGTACGGTGCAGCCGGTCGGCGCCCGCGACGACCTCCGGGAGCCCGCTGCGCAGGCCCGGCAGTTCGAGGGCCCGCTGCACGGTGATCCCGCCCTGACTCTCCATGCAGCCGGACGCTACCCGCGTCCGTGATCCGACGACATCACCACGGCGTGACGCGACCGGACAGTTCGTACAGGAGGGCGACAACTCGTCGTCCCATGGCGGGAATTGTGCGACCGCATGTCGATTGTGGCCTAGGTCACTCAGGAGGATGCTCTCGCGCCATGGCAGAGAACCCCTCCTCAGAGGTCCACCGGCTGAAGCCGAACTCGGTCGGGATCGTCGGCGTCGTCTTCATGGCGGTTGCCACGGCCGCCCCCATCACCGCGATGACCGGCAACCTCCCCATCGCCGTCGGCTTCGGCAACGGCACCGGCGCCCCCGCCGGGTACCTCTTCGCGACGGTCGTCCTGACCGTCTTCTCGGTCGGCTATGTCGCCATGGCCAAGCGGATCACCGCCGCCGGCGCCTTCTACGGCTACATCTCGCACGGCCTCGGCCGGATCGCCGGCATGGCCTCCGGGATGCTCGCCGTCCTCGCGTACATCGTCTTCGAGGCCTCGATCGTCGGCGTCTTCGCCTATTTCGCCAGGACGACGGTGGCCGATCAGCTCGGTGTGGATCTGCCGTGGATCGTGTACGCGGCCGCGATGCTCGCGATCACCGCGGTCCTCGCGTACTTCGACATCAACCTCACCGCCAAGGCGCTCGGCGTGATGCTGATCGCCGAGATCGCCGTCCTGTTCGCGGTCGCCACCGCCGTGCTGATCTCCGGCGGCGGCCCCGACGGCATCCCCGTCGAGCCGGTCGACCCCAGGAACGCGTTCACCGGCTCCTCGGCCGGCCTCGGCCTGTTCTTCGCGTTCTGGTCCTGGGTCGGCTTCGAGTCGACCGCGATGTACGGGGAGGAGTCCCGCGACCCCAAGCGGGTCATCCCGCGGGCCACGCTCATCTCCGTCATCGGCGTCGGCCTCTTCTACATCTACGTGTCGTGGATGACCATCGCCGGGAACGGGCTCGCCGGATCGGTGCAGCTGTCGGCCTCCGCCTCACCCCTGGACCTCTTCTTCGCCCCCACCGAGTCCTTCATCGGCGGCTGGGCCGTCGACGCCTTCCAGTGGCTGCTGCTCACCGGCTCCTTCGCCTGCGGCATGGCCTTCCACCAGTGCGCCGCCCGCTATCTCTACGCCATCGGCCGCGAGGGCTTCCTCCACCCGGCGCTCGGCCGCACCCACCCGCGGCACGGCTCGCCGTACCTCGCCTCCTTCGTGCAGAGCGCGATCGCCGTCGTCCTCGTCGGCGCGTTCTGGCTCACCGGCCAGGACCCGTACATCCACCTCTACACGCTGCTCGCGATCCTCGGCACGATGGCGATCCTGATCGTGCAGACGCTGTGCTCCTTCGCCGTGGTCGGCTACTTCCGCCGGAACCACCCCGAGGACCGGCACTGGTTCAGGACGCTGACCGCCCCGCTCCTCGGCGGCCTCGGCATGACCGCCGTCGTCGTACTGCTGATCATGAACATGGAGACCGCGGCCGGGCTCGCCGCCGGCTCCCTCTTCTTCAAGGCCATCCCCTGGATCGTCGGCGCCGTCTTCCTCGGCGGCCTCGGCCTCGGCGTCTACCTCAAGGCCCGGCGGCCCGAGCGCTACGAGATCATCGGCCGGATCGTCCTGGAGGACGCCGCCGAGCGCACCGACGACGGCACGGAGCAGGTGCCGGCCCCCGTACCCCAGAGCTGAACCCCCTCACCCCCAGGAGCGCCCCATGGCACGCACCAACCCGATGCACCTCCTGAAGAAGCTGGCCGCCGAGCACGCCGACGCCCGACGGCTCCGCATCCCCGTCGACGAGCTCAGAGACATGAGGAAGGACGCCCTCGGGCGCCGCACCCTCCTCAGGTACGCGGCCGCCGCCGGGATCGCCGTCGGCGCGGGTACCACCGCCCCCGCCGCAGCGGCCACCCCCGATCCGAAGGCGAAGGGCACCGCGAGGATCGCGGTCGTCGGGGCCGGGATCGCGGGCCTCACCGCCGCCCTCACCCTCCAGGACGCGGGCCTGAACCCCGTCCTCTACGAGGCCGACCCCGCCCGCGTCGGCGGCCGCATATGGACCCAGCGCGCGCACTGGGCGTACGGGCAGACCTCCGAGATCGGCGGCGAGCTCATCGACACCGGCCACAAGAAGATCCTCGAACTCTGCCGCCGCTTCGGCCTCGCCACCGAGGACTTCCTCGGCGGCGGGCCCAACGGCGCCGAGGAGGTCCTGTGGTTCGGCGGCGCCTACTACCCGCGCGAACAGGCCGACGACGACTTCAACGCGGTCTACCAGTCGCTGCGCCGCGACCTGTCGCAGGCGGGGGAGGTGTTCTGGAACCGGACCACCCCCACCGGCACCGCGCTCGACGAGATGTCGGTGTACGAGTGGATCGAGAGCCGGGTCCCCGGCGGCCACTCCTCGCCGCTCGGCCGGTTCATCGACGTCGCCTACAACGTCGAGTACGGCGCCGACACCACCGAACAGTCCTCGCTCGCCCTGGTCCTGCTGATGGGCTATCAGACGAATCCGGGCCACTTCAACATCTGGGGCCTGTCCAACGAGCGCTACCACGTCGTCGGCGGCAACGACCGGCTCCCGAACGCCGTCGCGGGCGCCCTCAAGCCCGGCACCCTGCGCAGGGGATGGTCCCTCGACGCCGTACGCGCGGGCGCCGGCGGCACCCAGACGCTCACCTTCACCGAGGCGGGCGCGACCCGGACCGTCACCGCGGACCACACGATCCTGTGCGTCCCGCTGCCGGTCCTCCAGCGGCTCGACCTCACTCAGGCCGGCTTCGACCCGCTGATGAGGAACCTGCTGCGGGACGCGCGGACGGGCTACTGCACCAAGCTCAACATGCAGTTCGCCACCCGCCCCTGGCGCGGCACCGGCCCCTGGCCCGGGGTCTCGGCAGGGGACTGCTTCACGGACACCGAGGTCCAGCAGACCTGGGACACCACCAAGATCCAGGGCGGCACCGGCGGCATCCTCCTCCAGTACGGGGGCGGCACCCTGGCCCGGTCCCTCAGCCCGGCCGGACCGTTCTCCACCGAGTCCGACCCGTACGTACGGGACCTGGCCGCCCGCTACCTGAGGGGGATCGACGCCTTCTTCCCCGGCACCTCCACGGCGTACACGGGCCGCGCCCAGCTCTCCGCGTGGCACCTGAACCCGTACGCCCTCGGCGCGTACTCCTGCTGGCCCGTCGGCTATCTGCACCGGTACGCCGGATACGAGGGCACCGCCCAGGGCAACGTCCACATCGGCGGTGAGCACTGCTCCTACGACTTCCAGGGCTTCATGGAGGGCGGCGCCACCGAGGGCGAGCGGGCCGCGAAGGAGGTGATCGCCGCGCTCGGGTGACGCCCGCGTGCCTCAGGCGGCCGGGGTGATGTTGTGGTTGAAGCGGAAGGTGTTGTCGGGGTCGTACGTGGCCTTGACCCGGGCCAGGCGCTCGTAGTTGTCGGTGCCGAAGCCCTCGACCACCCGGCGCTGTCCCTCGTCGCCGGTGAAGTTGAGGTAGACGGCCCCGGTCGACCACGGTTGTGAGTCGGCCCGTACGTCCTTGACCCACTGCACGGCCCGCGCGTCGTCGGCCGGGTCCTCCCACACGGCGAAGGGGTGGACGCCCCACGGGGCCGTCCGCCACGGGATCGGGTAGTCGGTCGGGCCCGCGGCCACCTGCCCGCCCAGCGGGAACATCACGTGCTGCATGCCCGACGGCACGATCATGTCGTCGGACCGGGCGCAGAAGGCGTCGACGGCCTCGTCGGGGAACGCGGTCATGTACTCGGCCGACCAGTAGTTCCGCATCCCCGGCGGGTCGTCGAGCATGCACTGGAAGTCGACGTACGGCATATCCATGACCATCTCGACGGCCGGCTTGAGGGTGAACAGCGGCGCGGCGAACTCGCGCGCCTCGGCCACCGGGCCTGCCCAGGTCACCAGGGCGCCGCAGAGCAGCGTTCCCCGCAACTCCTCGGGGACGAACTCCTCGGGCGGTGCGGTGAGGTAGATCGCGCCGCCGCCCGCGTTGTCCGGCGCGTCCGCGAGCAGGTCGCGGTAGGCCCGGACCACCTCGGGGCCCGCCGGCGCCGGGTACAGCAGCATCACGAAGCCGAACGCCGGGAGGGGATGGACCCGCAGCGTCATCGAGGTGACCACCCCGAAGTTGCCGCCGCCGCCGTGCAGCGCCCAGAACAGCTCCGGGTTCTCCTCGGCGTCGGTGTGCACGTGCTTGCCCTCGGCGGTGATCAGCTCCGCGGCCAGCAGGCTGTCGCAGGCGAGCCCGAACCTTCGCTCCAGCCAGCCCGATCCGCCGCCCAGGGTGAAGCCGCCGACGCCGGTCGTGGACGCCCGGCCGCCGGTGACCGCCACGTGGAACGGCTGGCAGGCGTGGTCCAGGTGACTCATCGTGGCTCCGCCGGCCACCCGTACCGTCATGTTCTCCGGGTCGGCGACCACCGCGTGCATCCGCCGCAGGTCCACCACGAGCCCGCCGTCGTTGAGCGCCGAGCCGGCCACGCTGTGCCCACCGCCGCGCACCGCGATGGGGAGCCCGGTCTCCCGGCCGAACAGGACCGCGTTGGAGACGTCCTCCGGGGTCTCGCACTGGGCGATGACGGCGGGACGCCGGTCGATCATCCCGTTGAAGACGACCCTCGCCTCGTCGTAGCCGGGATCGCCCGGCGTGAACACCTGGCCCGCGAGATCCTCGCGCAGACCGGCGAGGGCGCTGTCCGTCACGGTGGGGGTGGGGGAGGCCATGGGGATGCCCCCCTTTCGTACGGGGGGACAGGACACCTTCATCGTAGGTCCGGGTCCGGTCCCCCGCGTCTCGGCAGGGCGGGCACCTACACGCCGGGGGCCGTCAGCTCCGTACGCGCCGAGGCTTCAGCCCCCCGTACGCCGCCGAAGCGAGGCCTCAGCCCCCGTACGCGCCCGAGGCGGTCAGCCGCAGGGCCGTGTCGATCAGCGGGACGTGGCTGAAGGCCTGCGGGAAGTTGCCCACCTGGCGCTGGAGCCGCGGGTCCCACTCCTCGGCGAGCAGTCCCAGGTCGTTGCGGAGCGAGAGCAGCTTCTCGAAGAGCTTGCGGGCCTCGTCGACCCGGCCGATCATCGCCAGGTCGTCCGCGAGCCAGAACGAGCAGGCCAGGAAGGCGCCCTCGTCGCCCTCCAGGCCGTCCACGCCCGCCTCCTCGCCGGCGGTCGGATAGCGCAGCACGAAGCCGTCCTCCGTCGACAGCTCCCGCTGGATCGCCTCGATCGTGCCGATCACCCGCTTGTCGTCCGGCGGCAGGAAGCCCATCTGCGGGATCAGCAGCAGAGAGGCGTCCAGCTCCTGGGAGCCGTAGGACTGGGTGAAGGTGTTGCGCTCCTTGTCGTAGCCCTTCTCGCAGACGTCCCGGTGGATGTCGTCGCGCAGCTCGCGCCAGCGCTCCAGCGGGCCGTCGGCGTCGCCGGACTCGATCAGCTTGATCGTGCGGTCGACGGCCACCCAGGCCATCACCTTGGAGTGCGTGAAGTGCCGGCGCGGGCCGCGCACCTCCCAGATGCCCTCGTCGGGCTGGTCCCAGTTCTTCTCCAGGTAGTTGATCAGCTTGATCTGGAGCAGCGAGGCGTAGTCGTTGCGGGACAGGCCCGTCATGTGCGCCAGGTGCAGGGCCTCGGTGACCTCGCCGTACACGTCGAGCTGGAGCTGGTTGGCGGCCCCGTTGCCGACCCGGACCGGGCCGGAGTTCTCGTAGCCGGGCAGCCAGTCGAGCTCCGCCTCGCCGAGCTCGCGCTCGCCGGCGATGCCGTACATGATCTGCAGGTTCTCGGGGTCGCCGGCGACCGCGCGCAGCAGCCAGTCCCGCCAGGCGCGGGCCTCCTCGCGGTAGCCGGTGCGCAGCATCGAGGAGAGGGTGATCGCCGCGTCGCGCAGCCAGGTGTAGCGGTAGTCCCAGTTGCGTACGCCGCCGATCTCCTCGGGCAGGGAGGTGGTCGGGGCGGCCACGATGCCGCCGGTCGGCGCGTAGGTGAGCGCCTTCAGGGTGATCAGGGAGCGGATCACGGCCTCCCGGTAGGGGCCGTGGTACGTGCAGTGCTCGACCCAGTCGCGCCAGAAGTCGGCGGTCGCCTCCAGCGAGCCCTCCGGGTCCGGCAGCGGCGGCGGCTCCTTGTGCGAGGGCTGCCAGGACAGCGTGAAGGTGATCCGGTCGCCGGGGGTGACGGTGAACTCGGAGTACGTGGTGAGGTGCCTGCCGTGGGTCTCGGCGTCGGTGTCCAGCCACACCGAGTCGGGCCCGGCGACGGCCACCGTACGGTCGCCGACCTTGTGCACCCAGGGCACCACCCGGCCGTAGCTGAACCGCATGCGCAGCGAGGAGCGCATCGGCACCCGGCCGCTGATCCCCTCGACGACGCGGATGAGCTGCGGGGCGCCGTCGCGCGGGGGCATGAAGTCGGTCACCCGGACCGTGCCGCGCGGGGTGTCCCACTCGGATTCCAGGATGAGCGAGTCGCCGCGGTAGCGGCGCCGGTCGGCGGACGCCGGCGGGGCGCCCTCGGGCCCGGCGGGGCCGACCCGCCAGAAGCCGTGCTCCTCGGTGCCGAGCAAGGCCGCGAAGACGGCGTGCGAGTCGAAGCGGGGGAGACAGAGCCAGTCGACACTGCCGTCCCGGCAGACCAGAGCGGCAGTCTGCATGTCTCCGATGAGTGCGTAATCCTCGATGCGCCCGGCCACGTGCTTCACTCCAGTCGAACGGCCACGTCCGCCCCGCGGGGCGCTTACTACAGGTCAGCGGTCAAGGGATCGTTGACGAGCTCATGGTCCGGGTGACGGGCGGGGGTGGTGCCGGTGCCGGTCCCGGCTCGGCAACGCATGTCCGAGCAGGATACGACGCACCCTAGTGACCGGCTGCTCCGATCTTGTAACGGCGCTGCTCCGTTCGGGTGAAGGGGTCTTGACCGCGGGCGTGTCACCGCCCTGAGACCACGGTCCCGGCCCGGCGTGTCGCGGTCCGTGTGCACCCGACTGCCCCGTGTGGCCGGAAGCGGTCTCCCGTTGTCGCTGATACCCTGGTACCCCGTGGACCGGTGGGAAACGGCGACAGCCGAGGACCCCGAAACCGCAGCGACGGCACCCCCCGATTCTTCCGGAGGGGACGCCGGAACGCACCTCCAGAACGCGACCACGGGAGCCCCCTCTTGGCGATGCCGCCCAACACCACGACGACCAAGCACATCTTCGTCACCGGGGGTGTCGCCTCCTCCCTCGGCAAGGGCCTGACCGCCTCCAGCCTGGGTGCGCTCCTCAAGGCCCGGGGCCTGCGGGTCACGATGCAGAAGCTCGACCCGTACCTCAACGTCGACCCCGGCACGATGAACCCGTTCCAGCACGGCGAGGTCTTCGTCACCAACGACGGCGCCGAGACCGACCTGGACATCGGCCACTACGAGCGCTTCCTCGACGTCGACCTCGACGGCTCGGCCAACGTCACCACCGGCCAGGTCTACTCGCAGGTCATCGCCAAGGAGCGGCGTGGCGAGTACCTGGGCGACACCGTGCAGGTCATCCCGCACATCACCAACGAGATCAAGTCGCGGATCCGCCGCATGGCGACCGACGACGTCGACGTCGTCATCACCGAGGTCGGCGGCACGGTCGGCGACATCGAGTCCCTGCCGTTCCTGGAGACCGTCCGCCAGGTGCGTCACGAGGTCGGCCGCGACAACGTCTTCGTCGTGCACATCTCGCTGCTGCCCTACATCGGCCCCTCCGGCGAGCTGAAGACCAAGCCGACCCAGCACTCGGTCGCGGCCCTGCGCAACATCGGTATCCAGCCGGACGCCATCGTGCTGCGCGCCGACCGCGAGGTCCCGACCGCCATCAAGCGCAAGATCTCGCTGATGTGCGACGTCGACGAGGCCGCGGTCGTCGCCGCGATCGACGCCAAGTCGATCTACGACATCCCGAAGGTGCTGCACTCCGAGGGCCTGGACGCCTATGTCGTCCGCAAGCTCGACCTGCCCTTCCGCGACGTGGACTGGACCGTCTGGGAGGACCTCCTGGACCGCGTCCACAACCCCGACCACGAGGTCACCGTCGCGCTCGTCGGCAAGTACATCGACCTGCCCGACGCCTACCTCTCGGTCACCGAGGCCATGCGGGCCGGCGGCTTCGCGAACAAGGCCCGGGTCAAGGTCAAGTGGGTCACCTCCGACGACTGCAAGACCGCGGCCGGCGCCGAGAAGCAGCTTGGCGACGTCGACGCGATCCTCATCCCCGGCGGCTTCGGCGACCGCGGTGTGAGCGGCAAGGTCGGCGCCATCCAGTACGCCCGCGAGAACAAGGTGCCGCTGCTCGGCATCTGCCTCGGCCTGCAGTGCATCGTGATCGAGGCCGCGCGGAACCTGGCCGACATCCCCGAGGCCAACTCCACCGAGTTCGACCCGGCCACCGCCCACCCCGTCGTCTCGACGATGGAGGAGCAGCTGGCGTACGTCGAGGGCGCCGGCGACCTGGGCGGAACGATGCGCCTGGGCCTCTACCCGGCCAAGCTCGCCGAGGGCTCGGTCGTGCGCGAGACCTACGGCGACGAGCCGTACGTCGAGGAGCGCCACCGTCACCGCTACGAGGTGAACAACGCGTACCGCGCGGAGCTGGAGAAGAAGGCCGGTCTGGTCTTCTCCGGCACCTCCCCGGACAACAAGCTCGTCGAGTACGTCGAGTACCCGAAGGAGATCCACCCCTACCTGGTCGCCACCCAGGCGCACCCGGAGCTGAAGTCCCGCCCGACCCGCCCGCACCCGCTGTTCGCGGGCCTGGTCAAGGCGGCCGTCGAGCGCAAGACGGGCAAGAGGGCGAAGTAAGCCCGGTCACCCTCTGGCGTTAACGTTGCCGGGGTACGTGTCCCCTTCCGGGGGCCGTACCCCGGCTTTCGTATGTGGGAGAGGACAGCTGATGCAGGTGCAGGACACCCCGGAGGAGTGGCGGGTAGTCGCCACCGCCACCCCCTTCACGGGCAACAAGACGAGTGTCCGCACGGACGACGTGGTCATGCCGGACGGCTCGGTCCACCGCCGCGACTTCCAGGTCCACCCCGGATCGGTCGCGGTCGTCGCCCTCGACGAGCAGGACCGGGTCCTGCTGATCAAGCAGTACCGGCACCCGGTGCGCCAGAAGCTGTGGGAGATCCCGGCCGGTCTGCTCGACGTGCCCGGCGAGAACCCGCTGCACGCGGCGCAGCGCGAGCTGTACGAGGAGGCGCACGTCAAGGCCGAGGACTGGCGGGTCCTCACGGACGTGTACACCACGCCCGGCGGCTGCGACGAGGCCGTCCGCATCTTCCTGGCGCGCGACCTGTCCGAGGCGGAGGGCGAGCGGTTCGAGGTCTCCGAGGAGGAGGCCGACATGGAGCACGCCCGGGTCCCGCTCGCCGAACTGGTGCGGGGCGTCCTCGCCGGCGAGCTGCACAACAACTGCCTGGTCGTGGGCGTGCTGTCGCTGACGGCCGCGCGCAGCGGCGACGGCCTCGAGGCGCTGCGTCCGGCCGACGCGCCGTGGCCGGCACGGCCGTTCGAGGCGTAGTACGGCCGTACGGGACGCGGGGCGCGGCCGGTCGGACAATCCACTGATCCGATCGGGGGATTTGTCCGCCGCGCTCCGCCGGGTCCGCACCGCGCCCTGAACTACGCTCGGGATCGCCCGCGCGGAGACCCCCGCGGGATCGGCTCGTGCGCAGGTGGACGGGAGCGTGGCCCGTGACGGATCAGGCGGTTGGGGGTGCCCCCGGACGAAGTCTGGGGGAGGTCGGCGCCTCGCAGTTCTACGGCCGCCAGCGGGAGTTGAAGGCCCTGCGCGCCGACATCGAACGCACCGGACTCGACACTCTCACCGGCCGCAAGGCACCCCGCGCACGGGTCCTGCTCATCGCTGGAAAGCCCGGATCCGGGCGGACCGCGCTCGCCGAGGAGCTAGCCGGCCGGCTCGCCGGCGACTACCCCGACGGGGTGTTCCGGGTCCGGCTCACCGAGCCCGGCGGCGACCCGGTCCCCACCGGCCGGGCCGCCCAGGACCTGCTCGCCGCCCTCGGCGTCGCCGAGCCGCCCGGCGCCGACGACGACGAACTCGGCTCCCTGGTACGCGCGGCCTTCGAGGGCCGCAGGGCGCTGCTGCTCCTCGACGACGCCGTCGACGCCGAGCAGGTCGACCCGCTGCTCCCCGACAACCCCGACATCCTGGTCGTCGGCGTCTCCCGCGGTCCGCTCACCGGCATCCCCGACGTCCGGCCCTGCACCGTCGGCGGGCTCGACCCCAAGTCGGCCATCGAACTGCTCACCGCGTTCACCGGCTCCGTCCGCGTCACCGTCGACCCGCAGGCCGCCGAGACGCTCGCCGAGGAGTGCGGTGGACTGCCCGCCGCGCTCGTGCTCGCCGGCGGCTGGCTCGCCGCACGTCCCAAGGCCTCGGTCGCCGACCTCGCCAAGCGGCTGCGCGCGCTCACCGGCGACCCGGTCGGCCGGGCCTTCACCCTGGTCCACGAATCGCTGTCGCCGACGGCCGCCCGGATACTGCGGCACCTGTGCCTCGCCCCGCTGGGCCGGGCCGACGCGCACACCGCCTCCGCGCTGGCCGGCTGCTCGGTCTCCGCGGCGGACACCACCCTGGCCGACTTCGCCGCGCTCGGCCTCGTACGGGAGACCCCGGGCGGGGACGGGCAGTACGAGCTGCCCGCGCATCTCGTACCCCTGCTGCGCGCGGAACTGGAGGAGCGCGACCGGCCCGCCGAGGTGCAGCTGGCCCGCGCCCGGATGCTGGAGCGGACCGTGCGGCTGCTGCAGTCCAGCCGCGCGGTCACCGAACCCGAGGGCTCCGCGGCCCGCCGCAAGCTCGCCGGGCTGCCGCGCGCCCTGCGCTTTCCCAACGCCGCCACCGCCGCCGCCTGGCTGGACAGCCGCCGGCCCGTGCTGCTCGCCGCGGCCCGGCTCGCCGTCGCCGACGGGGAGCTCGACACCCTCGCGCGCCGGCTGATCGCCGCCCTGGTCAGGGCGCTGGCCGCGCACCGGGGCGCCGAGGCCGCCGCCCCCGACCTCTACGGACTGCACCGGCTCGTCCTCGACGTCGCCGAGCGGCGCGGGCTGCACCGCGAGCGGGCCGCGGCCCTGCTGAACCTGGCCGATCTCGACGCCAGGACCGGCCGTGCCGAGGACGCTCTGCTGCGATATCGGTCGGCTTTGGCGGCCGGAAGGGAAGCAAATGACCCGTACGCGATCGGTCGGGCGATGGAATCCGTAGGTGGCACGTATCAAGAGCTGGGGGACTGGCAGCGGGCCGGCGACTGGTACGGGCGGGCGCTCGCCCAGCGCCTGGCCCGGGACGAGCGCGCCGACCAGGCCCGGCTCTACGGCCGGCTCGGCGCGGTGCACACCTACGCGGGCCGGTACGGGGAGGCGCTGCGCAACTGGCGCGCCGCCGCCGCGGGCTACCGCAGGCTCGACGATCTCCCGGGCCACGCGCGGGCGTTGAGCGAGGCGGCCCGGGTCCAGGAGTACGCGGGCCGGCCCGAGGAATGCCTGCGGACCTGCGAGGAGGCGGTGGAGTGGGCCCGGCGCGCCCAGGACGTACGGCTCCAGGCGGCGCTCCAGCTCAGGCTCGCCGACACGCTGGACCGGCTCGGCGACCCCGCGGCGGCCCGATTGCACCGGTCCGCGGCCGAAAGGCTCCTTGGAGGCGAGTCTTCCGCCTACGAAATCCGTAGTGCTTCCGTGGAAGATTAATGCTTTGCAAGGCTAGACACGGGGAACTCCTTCATTAGACTGGGTGCGCCGCGTTCGACCGCGGTCTGTCCCGGTGCGCCACGTTGCATCCGGGTATGTATCGCAGTGCACCCCCGTTATCCCCTGATTCAAGGACCGTGATCGACGATGAAGGTCGGCATCCCCCGCGAGGTCAAGAACAACGAGTTCCGCGTGGCCATCACCCCTGCCGGTGTCCACGAGCTCGTCCGCAACGGCCACCAGGTCTTCGTCGAGCAGAACGCCGGTGTGGGCTCCTCGATCACGGACGAGGAGTACGTCTCCGCCGGCGCGCAGATCCTGCCGACCGCGGACGAGGTCTGGGCCACCGCCGACCTGCTGCTCAAGGTCAAGGAGCCCATCGCGGAGGAGTACCACCGTCTCCGCAAGGACCAGACCCTCTTCACCTACCTGCACCTCGCCGCCTCCAGGGAGTGCACGGACGCCCTCCTGGAGTCCGGCACCACCGCCATCGCGTACGAGACGGTCGAGACCGCGAACCGCGCGCTCCCGCTGCTCGCCCCGATGTCCGAGGTCGCGGGCCGCCTGGCCCCGCAGGTCGGCGCCTACCACCTGATGCGCTCGGCCGGCGGCCGCGGCGTGCTCCCCGGCGGCGTGCCCGGCACCCACGCCGGCGAGTGCGTGGTCATCGGCGGCGGCGTCTCCGGCTGGAACGCCGTGCAGATCGCCATCGGCCTGGGCTTCCACGTGACCCTGCTCGACCGCGACATCAACAAGCTCCGTGAGGCCGACAAGATCTTCGGCACGAAGGTCAAGACGATCGTCTCCAACGCCTTCGAGCTGGAGAAGGCCGTCATCGAGGCCGACCTCGTCGTCGGTGCCGTCCTCATCCCGGGCGCCAAGGCCCCGAAGCTGGTCACCAACGAGCTCGTCGCCAAGATGAAGCCCGGAAGTGTCCTTGTCGACATCGCGATCGACCAGGGCGGCTGCTTCGAGGACTCCCACCCGACCACCCACGCCGAGCCGACCTTCCAGGTCCACAACTCGGTCTTCTACTGCGTCGCCAACATGCCGGGCGCGGTGCCGAACACCTCCACCTACGCCCTCACCAACGCCACGCTGCCCTACATCGTGTCGCTGGCGAACAACGGCTGGGCCGAGGCACTGCGCCGCGACGCCGCGCTGGCCAAGGGTCTCAACACCCATGACGGCAAGGTGGTTTACAAGGAGGTCGCCGAGGCGCACGGCTACGAGCACGTCGAGCTGAGCACCCTCCTGGGCTGACCCGCCGATCGCCGTAGACAGGGAGAAGAAACGGTCGGTCAACGCCTGCCGTCAACCCCGTACACCGGGCCGGACCTTGCTGAGCGAGGTCCGGCCCGATGTGTGTCCGGCCACGTTCCGACGCCTGGTCAACTCGCCTCGAACGTAACTCTTTAACCGTTTCGCGCACCCCTGAAACGTGCGGTTCCCTGCCCGCGCACCCTTGACAGAGAGGTGTTCGGTTGCCGACACATCGGGCCGGGTCCGGCGGATTGTGTTGCTGCGGAGCGGTGACACGCCATAGAGTCGCCAACCGTCGGCATGGTGCCACGCTGACCTATCGATAAATGTTCCTGGTCACATCCAAGGAGGTAAGACGACTTGTGAATGAGTCGACATTTACTCCCGGGGGTGGGGAGCCAGGAGCCCCGATCGGCTCCGTCGCGGTGCGGACCTTCGCGACGCACCAGCCCATGACGCCAGCCCATACGATGAAGATGACGGACGGCCTACACGTGAACGCCACGGCCGGCAACGAGATGGGCCGAGAGTCCACCCACTTCGCCGCCTTTGACGAGGTGCCCGAGGGGCACTTCTACGACCCCGACGCCGAGTACGAGCCCGACCCGGAGTACGCGGCCACCCTCGCACCCGACGCTGCCCGCCAGCGCCGCGAGCGGATCGGCCCCACCGGACGGCCCCTGCCGTACTTCCCGATTCCGGGCCCGCTGACCGACCACGGTCCCGCGAAGATCATCGCGATGTGCAACCAGAAGGGCGGCGTCGGCAAGACCACGTCGACCATCAACCTGGGTGCCGCGCTCGCCGAGTACGGACGACGGGTGCTGCTCGTCGACTTCGACCCGCAGGGCGCCCTGTCGGTCGGTCTCGGCGTGAACCCGATGGAGCTCGACCTCACCGTCTACAACCTGCTCATGGAGCGGGGCATGTCGGCGGACGAGGTGCTGCTCAAGACCGCCGTGCCCAACATGGACCTGCTGCCGAGCAACATCGACCTGTCGGCGGCCGAGGTCCAGCTGGTCAGCGAGGTCGCGCGCGAGTCCACCCTGCAGCGTGCCCTCAAGCCGCTGATGAACGACTACGACTACATCGTGATCGACTGTCAGCCCTCGCTCGGCCTGCTGACCGTCAACGCCCTGACGGCGGCTCACAAGGTCATCGTGCCGCTGGAATGCGAGTTCTTCGCGCTGCGCGGTGTGGCCCTGCTGACCGAGACGATCGAGAAGGTCCAGGAGCGGCTCAACCCCGACCTGGAGCTCGACGGCATCCTCGCCACGATGTACGACTCGCGGACGGTGCACTCGCGCGAGGTGCTCGCGCGCGTCGTCGAGGCCTTCGACGACCACGTGTACCACACGGTGATCGGCCGTACCGTGCGCTTCCCGGAGACCACGGTCGCCGGCGAGCCCATCACCACGTACGCCTCGAACTCCGTGGGCGCCGCCGCCTACCGTCAGCTCGCCAGGGAGGTGCTCGCCCGGTGTCACGCCGAGTGAGTCTGCCCGGCGCCGACGAACTCTTCCGTACGACCGGGGGGATGGCGCTGCAGGCGTCCTCGCCGCGCCGGGCCGTCCCGGCACCGGCGGGGGAGAGCGACACCGCGGCGGCGGAGGGCTCCGCCGAGCACGCCCCGGCGGACTCCGAGGACGCGGAGCCGCGCGCCCGCGCCACGGAGCCGGAGGCCCCCGCGCCGGCGCCCGCCCCGGCGGCGAAGGCGGCTGCCCCGTCCGCCGCGCCCGCCCGGCGGCGGGGGCGCACGTCCAACCGGCGCCCGAGCGGGCGTGAGCGCCACGACGAGAAGATCACGGTCTACGTCTCCGCAGAGGAGCTGATGGACCTGGAGCACGCGCGCCTGGTGCTGCGCGGCGAGCACGGCCTCGCGGTCGACCGCGGCCGGATCGTCCGCGAGGCGGTCGCGGTGGTCCTGGCGGACCTGGAGTCCCGCGGCGACGCGAGCATCCTCGTCCGCCGCCTGCGCGGCCGCTGAGGGTACGCTGCGGGCTGCCGTGCCCTTGCTCCACCAGGACCCCGATGCCCCCACCCCCTGACGAAACGTCCCGCCCGCCCCGCCGCCGCACCCTGGGCCGGGGGCCGGGGGCGTCGTCGGCTCCGGCTCCGGCCGTGGGGGCGGTGGGGGAGCCCGAGGGCGCCGGGCCCGGCCCGGCGGAGGAACCGGCCGCACCGGCCGTCGAGGAGCCGCCCGTCACGGCCCTTGAGCAAGCCACGGATGAGGAGCCGGCCGTAGCGGAGCCGGCCGACGAGGAACCCGCCGTCGAAAAGCCGGCCGACGAGGAACCCGCCGTCGAGGAGCCCGCCGTAGCGGAGCCGGTCGTCGAAGAGCCGGCCGACGAGGAACCCGCCGCCGGCGACGGGCGCTTCACCGTGCGTCTCGCGAACTTCGAGGGACCCTTCGACCTGCTGCTCCAGCTCATCGCCAAGCACAAGCTCGACGTCACCGAGGTCGCCCTCTCCAAGGTCACCGACGAGTTCATGGCGCACATCAGGGCCATGGGACCCGACTGGGACCTCGACCAGACGACCGAGTTCCTGGTCGTCGCCGCCACCCTGCTCGACCTCAAGGCCGCCCGGCTGCTGCCCGCCGCCGAGGTGGAGGACGAGGCTGACCTGGCGCTCCTGGAGGCGAGGGACCTGCTCTTCGCGCGGCTGCTGCAGTACCGCGCGTACAAGCAGATCGCCGAGATCCTCGGCGCGCGCTGGGAGACCGAGGGCCGCCGGTACCCCCGTACCGTCGGCCTGGAACCGCACCACGCCGAGCTGCTGCCCGAGGTCGTCATCTCCATCGGCGCCGAGGGCTTCGCCCGGCTCGCGGTCAAGGCCATGCAGCCCAGGGCCAGGCCGCAGGTGTACGTCGACCACATCCACGCGCCGCTGGTCAGCGTCCGCGAACAGGCGGGGATCGTCGTCGCCCTGCTGCGCGAGCGCGGCACCCGGAGCTTCCGGGAGCTCGTCGAGGGCGCCGGCGACACCCTCACCGTCGTCGCCCGCTTCCTCGCCCTCCTGGAGCTCTACCGCGAGAAGGCCGTCGCGCTGGACCAGGAGACCGCGCTCGGCGACCTCACCGTCTCCTGGACCGGCGGCGAGACCGACGCGGCCGGCGCCGTCACCGACGAGTTCGATCCGGAGGACGCCTCATGAGCGATCTGAGCGATCTCAAGCCCGCCCTCGAAGCCGTCCTCCTGGTCGTCGACGAGCCCGCCACCGAGGCCCACCTCGCCAAGGTCCTCGACCGCACCCCCCGTGAGGTCGGCGAGGCCCTGCGCGAGCTCGCCGACGAGTACACCGCCCAGGGGCGCGGTTTCGAGCTCCGCGTGGTCGCCGGCGGCTGGCGCTTCTACACCCGCGCCGAGTACGCCCCCGCCGTCGAGGCCTTCGTCCTGGACGGCCAGCAGGCCCGGCTCACCCAGGCGGCCCTGGAGACCCTGGCGGTCGTCGCGTACCGCCAGCCGGTCAGCCGTTCGAGGGTCTCCGCCGTCCGCGGGGTGAACTGTGACGGGGTCATGCGCACCCTGCTCCAGCGGGGTCTGGTGGAGGAGGCGGGCGCGGAACCCGAAACAGGTGCGATCCTGTACAGGACGACGAACTACTTCCTGGAGCGGATGGGCCTGCGCGGCCTGGACGAGCTCCCGGAGCTCGCGCCCTTCCTCCCTGAGGCGGAGGCGGTGGAGCCGGACTCCCTGGAGGGCGTTCCGTCGTTCGATCCGGACGCAGACGAGACAACGGAAGTTTGATGCGAAGCAGCAGCGGCAGGAACAGCGGAAACAACGGCGGGAGCCGTGGTGCCAAGAGCGGCGGCCGCGGCAACTACAGGGGCGCGGGCAACAGCCGCGACGACCGGGGCGGCCAGGGCGGTCAGGGCCGCGGCGGTCAGGGCGGTCGCGGCGGCCAGGGCGGCGGCCAGGGCGCCGACCGTCCGCGCCGGCCCCGCCCCGAGGAGCGCTCCTACGACGTGGACGGCCTCGCCGGCCGTCCCTCCGACGGCCCGAAGCGCGGTCGCGGCGACGCCGCCCGCGGCGGTGCCAAGGGCGGCCCCAGGCAGTCCCCGAAGCGCGGCACCGGTGGTCGTACGGCCCCGGCGCGCTCGCGCGAGTACGACGCCCGTGCCGAGGAGCGCAACCGCGAGCGTTACGCGAACAAGCCCGAGGTCAAGACGCCCAAGACGTTCCCCGGCGCCGAGCAGGAGGGCGAGCGCCTGCAGAAGGTGCTGGCCCGCGCCGGCTACGGCTCGCGCCGTGCCTGCGAGGAGCTGATCGAGCAGTCCCGCGTCGAGGTCAACGGCAGCATCGTGATCGAGCAGGGCCAGCGCGTCGACCCGGAGAAGGACGAGATCAAGGTCGACGGCCTGACGGTCGCCACCCAGTCGTACCAGTTCTTCGCGCTGAACAAGCCGGCCGGCGTCGTCTCCACCATGGAGGACCCCGACGGCCGGCAGTCCCTCGGCGACTACGTCACCAACCGCGAGACCCGTCTCTTCCACGTCGGCCGGCTCGACACCGAGACCGAGGGCATCATCCTGCTCACCAACCACGGCGAGCTGGCCCACCGTCTCACCCACCCCAAGTACGGCGTGAAGAAGACCTACCTGGCAGCCATCACCGGCCCGCTGCCCCGCGAGGTCGGCAAGCGGCTGAAGGACGGCATCCAGCTGGAGGACGGCTACGCCCGCGCCGACCACTTCCGGGTCGTCGAGCAGACCGGCAAGAACTACCTGGTCGAGGTCGTGCTCCACGAGGGCCGCAAGCACATCGTGCGCCGCATGCTCGCCGAGGCGGGCTTCCCGGTGGAGAAGCTGGTCCGCACCGCCTTCGGCCCGATCACCCTGGGCGACCAGAAGTCGGGCTGGCTGCGCCGCCTGAGCAACACCGAGGTCGGCATGCTGATGAAGGAAGTCGGCCTGTAGCCGTTCGACCGGTCTTCCGCGAGAGGCCCGTGACCGCCCGCCGGTCACGGGCCTTCGTGCATCTGTTCGCCTCCCTCGCTTGTGTGTGAAGCTGCCGCGGTTTTATAGTCAGAGTGACTCTTAAAGGTCCGGGGTGGGGAGGCGCACGCATGAAGCGTTACGGGCACGGCCTGGTCCTCGGCGCGTTCTGCCCGCCGTACGCCCCCCACCACCGGCTCGTCCGCGCCGCCCACGAGCGCTGCGAGCGGCTCACCGTCCTCGTCCGCGGCTGCCCCGACGACCCGCTGCCGCTCGCCGAACGGGTCGCCTGGATGCGCGAGCTCCACCCCGAGGCCCTCGTCACCGGCACCACCGTCGACGACCCCCTCGACGCGTTCGGCGAGCCCGTCGACGCCGTCTTCACGCCCGAGCAGGCGGGTGACGAGGTGCTCGCCGACCCCGCCGCCCACTGGGACCTCCTGGAGGCGCCCGTACGGGCCGCGCTCACCCGGCGCGTGGTCGTCCTCGGCGCCGGGCGCAGCGGCAGCACCACGCTGGTCCGCGCCCTCACCGACCACTACCGGCGACGCGGCGGCGTCTGGACCCGGACCCGGTACGTCGCCGAGTACGCGCCCGAGTACCGCGCCGCCCGCGACGGGGCGCCGCTGCGCTCGTGGGACTACCCGCTCATCGCCCTCGGGCAGGCCGAACGCGAGGAGGAGGCCGCCAGGGACGGCTCCCCGGTTCTCTTCTGCGACACCGACGCCTTCACCGTCGCCATCCGCCACGAGCGGGACCTGGGCACCCGCAGCCCCGCGACCGGCGAGATAGCCGCCCGCGCCCGCCACCACCTGTGGCTGCTCACCGACCACCGCGGGATCGACTGCCCCGAGGAGGACGACCGGCTGCGACCGTGGACGACCGCCCGGCTGCTCACCCAGCTCACCCGCACCGGGCGCCGCACCGCCGTCCTGACCGGCCCGCACGAGGAACGACTCGCCTCGGCCGTCGCCGCCGTGGACACCCTGCTCGCGGAACGCGCCGACCGGCCCGGGCGGCCGGGCCGCCTCGACCCGAGCCACCCGGACCGCCCGACCCCCGTGAGCCACCGGAACCACCCGGAGCGTCGATGACCGCCGCCCACCCCGCCCTCGACGAGGACTACGACCCCCACGCCTTCGAGCCCTTCGCCCTCACCGCCGACCTCGCCGTCTTCACCGTCCGCGAGGGCCGGCTGCACGTCCTGCTCGTCGAACGCGGCCGGCCGCCCTACGCCGGCACCTGGGCCCTGCCCGGCGGATTCGTGCTGCCCCACGAGTCGGCCGAACAAGCCGCCCGCCGCGAACTCGCCGAGGAGACCGGCCTGTCCGGCGCCACCGCCGCCCGGCTCCACCTGGAACAGCTGCGCACCTACAGCGACCCCGGCCGCGACCCCCGGATGCGGGTGGTCTCCGTCGCGTACACCGCGCTCGTCCCCGACCTGCCCGAGCCGCGCGGCGGCGGCGACGCGGCACAGGCCCGCTGGCTGCCGTACGACACGGTCCACGCGCTCGCCTTCGACCACGACCGCATCCTCGCCGACGCCCGCGAGCGCATCGGCGCCAAGCTCGAGTACACCTGCCTCGCCACCGCCTTCTGCCCGCCCGAGTTCACCCTCGGCGAGCTGCGGCAGGTGTACGAGACGGTCTGGGGCGTCGCACTCGACCGCCCCAACTTCCGGCGCAAGGTCCTCGCCACCCCCGGCTTCGTCCGGGCCGTCGAGGCACCACCGCGCCGCACCGGCGGACGGGGGAAACCGGCCGCTCTCTACCGGGCGGGGCAAGCCACCGCGCTCCACCCGCCACTGCTGCGACCGGAAGGACGAACCGCATGACCAAGCAGGCCGCCACGGGGGCCCTGACCGGCCTGGCGCTCGGTGACGCGCTGGGCTTCCCGACCGAGTTCAACGACGTGCCCACGATCCTGGCGAAGACCGGGCCGTGGCGGACGATGGAGCTGCCCGTGCAGCGCGGGACGGCCTACATCACCGACGACACCCAGATGACCCTCGCGCTCGCGCGGGGCGTGCGCACCGCCATGGACCGGGGCGTCCTCGCGCCGCTGCGGCTCGCCCGGCCGGTCCGCGACGAGTTCGTCGACTGGTACCACTCCCCGGAGAACAACCGGGCCCCCGGCAACACCTGTCTGCGGGCCTGCATGCTGCTCGACTCCGACCGGGCCTGGCAGGACGCCAGCCAGGTCGGCTCCAAGGGCTGCGGCGCGAACATGCGGGTCGCGCCCATCGGCCTCGTGCCCGGGCTCGGCGACGAGCAGCGCTCCGGCGCCGCCCAGCTCCAGTCCGCCCTGACCCACGGCCACCCCACCGCCCTCGCCGCCTCCGACCTGACGGCCCACGCGGTGTACCTGCTCGCCCAGGGCGTGGACCCGGCCGGGCTCGTCGGCCGGCTGCGCTCGTACGCGTACGACAACCGCTCCCGCTACCAGGAGCGCTGGCTCGGCGACCTGTGGACCCGCTCCCAGGACCCCTCCGCCCGGCACTTCATCGAGCGCGGCTGGGACGAGTGCCTGGCCGTCCTGGAACGCCTGGACGCCGTCCAGCGCACCGCGGACCCCGAGCTCGACCCCTGCACGTACACCGGCGACGGCTGGATCGCCGAGGAGGCACTCGCCACCGGGCTGCTCTGCTTCCTGCTCTTCCCCGGCGACCCGCTCACCGCCCTGCGCCGGGCCGCCTGCACCCGCGGCGACTCCGACTCCCTCGCCTGCCTGACGGGCGCGTTCGCGGGCGCCCATCTGGGCGCCGGGGCCTGGCCGAAGGAGTGGGTGGCGGTGGTGGAGCACCGGGACGAGCTGCTGGAGTTCGGCGCGCTCTGGGACGCCGTCTGACCCCGCGTTCAGAGCGCCGAGCGACGGGCCCTCAGCAGGAAGTCCTCGACGCGGGCGTGGTCGGGGGCGGCGGGCAGCGGGCTGGTGTCGTGGGCCCGGTCCGCCTCGTCCTGGAGCCGGGTCATCCACGAATCGACCTCCTGCCAGGACACCTCGCCGCGCTTGACCGCGAGCAGCCGTTCGCGCTCCTCGCCGACGTCGATGCGCAGCTCACCGCTGCGCAGCAGGTCGCGGCAGCTGGTGAGCAGGCGCAGCAGGTGCATGGCGTGCTTCCAGCGCGGGGCGCCGTACTGGCGGACGTCGGCTTCCAGCTTGCGGCGCTGGCCGGCCGCGTACCGGACGAAGGTGGTGTGGGCCTGGCGGGAGAGGAACGCCTCGCGCAGGGAGAGCAGTTCGCGGCCGGTGGCGTCGGCGTGCTCGACGACGGGGGAGTGCAGGCACTCCAGGATGTTGGGGTTGGCGCGCAGCGCGAGCTCGCAGAAGCGTTCCAGTTCCCAGCTGAACTGCTCGTCGGCGGGGCCCTCGGCGTGGGCCGGGGGCTTGTCGAAGCGCCAGAAGAGCGGGGTGGGGGCGAGGTAGACACCCCTGCGGTCGGTGTCGCTCTCCTCGGTCGCCAGACCGAACGCGCGCGACCCCATGACACAGGAGTAGATCGTGTGGTCGCGCACCAGTTCTTCGGGAGTCATGCGCGACAGGTTAGGCCAGGGTGATGACACCTGCCGACACTTTAATCTGCTCGGCCGGGAGCGGGCGGGGCGCCGGGCCCGCGACGACCGAGCCGTCGGTGATCTTGTACTTGGAGCCGTGGCACGGGCAGTCGATCGTGCCGTCGGCGATCTTGTTCACGAGACAGCCCTGGTGAGTGCAGACCGCCGAGAAGGCCTTGAACTCGTCGGCCACGGGCTGGGTGACGACGACCTTGTGCTCGTCGAAGACCGTGCCGCCGCCGACCGGGATGTCGGAGGTCTTGGCGAGCACCGTGCCCGAGGGCTCGGGCGCGACCGTGGTGGGGCCCGTCGCTTCGGCCGGGCTCGTCGGCGCGGCCGGTGTAGAGGCGGTGCCGCTGTCCTTCTTGTCGTCGGATCCGCAGCCGGAGACCAGGGCCGTCGTGGCGGCGACGGTCGCACCGGCGAGGAGCACGGTACGGCGGGGCGTGGCGTCAGCAGTCATGCCGATCAGCTTGGCCGCGCGCCCCGCTCCCGGTCCGCAACACGCCTACGCCCAGGGTGTCAGCTCCCTCGCACGGCCGTCCCCGTCCCGCCGCACCTCCAGCACGCCCGTCACCGCGGCCCGCTCGATCGGCCCGTACACATGGGGGAAGAGCGCGTCCTTTGAGCCCTCCCAGCGGACCTCGCCGGAGAGCCGGGTCTCGTCGATCACGAGCACCAGGAGCGGGCCGGGGACGCCCCGGTAGTGGGCGTCGGCGATCGCGAGGGCCGTGGTCTCGTCCGGCGAGCAGTGGACGAAGCCCTCGGCGGCGAGCGACGGCGGGGCGTAGGGGAGTCCGGGACCGGCGGACCATGCGTCAAGGGGGACGACGTGCAGCAGCATGCCGACAGTTCTACCCTGCCGCGCCCTGGGAGGCGTCTCGCCCCGGATACCCCGAGTGGCGGAGCCATCGGCTCTGGGTGACATTGGCCGTGTTCCACACAGGACGAACCACGGGAAAGGTGTGCGAATCATGGCGGGAAACGATCTCGGCAGTCTCCTCGGCGGCCTCCTCGGCGGCTCCGGCCAGGGCGCCGGCGGCGGAGCCGGCAACATCCTCGGCGCCCTGCTCGGCGCGCTCGGCGGCGCCAAGAGCGGCGCGGCCGGCGGTGCCGGCGTGGCGGGGGCCAATCCGCTCGGCGGCCTGCTCGACATGCTCACCAGGTCGGGCCTCCTCGACCAGGCCCAGTCCTGGGTCGGCACCGGCGAGAACAAGCCCGTCAGCGGCGCCCAGATCGCGGAGGCCCTGCCCGACGAGACGCTGCAGAAGGTCGCCGCCGAGACCGGGGTGAGCCCGCAGGAGGCCGCGGACGAGATCGCCAGGTCGCTGCCGCAGGCCGTGGACAAGCTGACGCCCGAGGGCAGCATGCCGCCGGGCTCGCTCGAGGACATCATCCGCGAGCAGAAGTTCTGACCCGCCCCCTCCCGCGCCGGTCCCGACCCTTCCCTCCCGCGCCCGCCCTCCGTCTCGGAGGGCGGGCGGCCGCGACGGTGGACCCGAACGGCTGACTAGGCTGGCCGGAGCACTGACGCACACGAAGGAGTACGAGGTGGCGGTACGAGCGGTCCGAGGCGCCGTCCAGCTGGAGCGGGACGAGGCCGGACACATGCACGAGCAGGTCGAGGAGCTGCTCACCGCCGTGCTCGAACGCAACGGGCTGACCGCCGAGGACCTCATCAGCATCTGGTTCACGGCCACGCCCGACCTGCACAGCGACTTCCCGGCCGCGGCCGCCCGCCGCATCGGGATCGTGGACGTGCCCCTGATCTGCGCCCAGGAGCTCGACATCGAGGGTGCGATGCCGAGGGTCGTACGGCTCCTCGCGCACGTCGAGTCGGATCTGCCCAAGTCCCGGATCGCGCACGTCTACCTCGGCGCCGCGGCCGCCCTGCGCAAGGACATCGCCCAGTGAGAACCGCGCTCGTCATCGGAACCGGCCTGATCGGCACCTCGGCGGCGCTCGCGCTCGCCGGGCGCGGCGTCACGGTCCACCTGCGCGACCACGACCCCGCCCGCGCCCGTACGGCCGCCGCGCTCGGCGCCGGCACCGACGAGGCGCCCGGGGGCGCGGTCGACCTGGTCGTGGTGGCCGTGCCGCCCGCGCACGTCGCCGGCACCCTCGCCGAGGCGATGGGGGCCGGGCTCGGCCGCGGCTACCTCGACGTGGCCAGCGTCAAGGGCGGGCCGAAGCGGGAGCTGGAGGAGCTGGGCCTCGACCTCACCACGTACATCGGCTCGCACCCGATGTCCGGCAAGGAGCGCTCCGGCCCGCTCGCGGCCACCGCCGACCTCTTCGAGGGCCGCCCCTGGGTGCTCACCCCGACCCGGGACACCGACACCGAGGTGCTCAACCTCGCCCTGGAGCTCGTCGCCCTGTGCCGGGCCGTGCCCGTCGTCATGGACGCCGACGCCCACGACCGGGCGGTCGCGCTGGTCTCGCACACCCCGCAGCTGGTGTCGTCGATGGTCGCCGCCCGCCTGGAGGAGGCCGACGAGACGGCGGTACGGCTCTGTGGGCAGGGCATCCGCGACGTCACCAGGATCGCCGCCTCCGACCCGCGCATGTGGGTCGAGATCCTCTCGGCCAACCCGGGTCCGGTCGCCGACGTCCTCGCGGGCGTCGCGGCGGACCTGGAGGAGACGGTACGGGCGCTGCGGTCCCTCGAGTCCGGCGACGACGCCAAGCGCCGCGACGGCGCCTCCGGCGTCGAGGACGTCCTGCGCCGCGGCAACGCCGGCCGCGCCCGCGTCCCCGGCAAGCACGGCGCCGCCCCCACCACGTACGAGACGGTCGCCGTCCTCATCAGCGACCAGCCGGGCGAGTTGGCCCGGATCTTCGCCGACGCCGGCCGTGCGGGCGTCAACATCGAGGACGTCCGCATCGAGCACGCGACCGGGCAGCAGGCGGGTCTGGTGCAGCTGATGGTGGAGCCGTCGGCGGTGCCGGTCCTCGGGGAGGCGCTGCGCGAGCGCGGCTGGGCGCTGCGGAAGAGCTGACCGGGGAGAGCCGGGGGCCGGTCTGCGGTCGGTCCCGGGTCGGTCCCGGGGGCGGCCCCGGGCTACCCCGGTGATGGCCCCGGGTCGGTCCCGGGGCCGGTCCGGGGCCGCTGGGCCGAATGGGTGCGGGGGACTCGGTAACCTTGTGGGGGTCCCCGCATGTCCGCCGGGGGCTCCCGCTCACCCAGGAAGGCGTTCCCCACCGTGGAAACCGTGATCGTCGCCATCGACGGCCCCTCCGGCACGGGCAAGTCGAGCACCTCGAAGGCGGTTGCCGCCAAGCTGGGGCTGAGCTACCTCGACACCGGGGCCCAGTACCGGGCCATCACCTGGTGGATGATCAGCAACGGCGTCGACGTGAACGACGCCGACGCCGTCGCCAACGCGGCCGCCAAGCCCGTCATCGTCTCCGGCACCGACCCGGCCAGGCCCACCATCACCGTCGACGGCCTCGACGCCGCCGGGCCGATCCGCACCGAGGAGGTCACCTCCAAGGTCAGCGCCGTCAGCGCGGTCCCCGAGGTGCGGGCCCTGATCACGGAGCTCCAGCGGTCCATCGCCAAGGGTGCCGAGCAGGGCATCGTCGTCGAGGGCCGGGACATCGGCACCACCGTCCTGCCCGACGCCGACCTCAAGATCTTTCTCACCGCCTCGCCCGAGGCCCGCGCCGCCCGCCGCTCCGGCGAGCTCAAGGGCGTCGACGTGCACGCCACCCGGCAGGCCCTGATCAAGCGGGACGCGGCCGACTCCAGCCGCAAGACCTCCCCGCTCGCCAAGGCCGGCGACGCCGTCGAGGTCGACACCACCGATCTCACCCTCGACCAGGTCATCGAGTGCGTCGTCACCCTGGTGGAGGAGAAGCGGGCGGCCGCCCTGTGACCCAGCCCTCCCAGAAGGGCGCCGCCGTCGGCCGGGGCATCGGCATCGGGCTGATGTACGGCCTCTGGAGACCGCGCGTCCTCGGCGCCTGGCGGGTGCCGGCCGCCGGCCCCGTCATCCTCGCCGTCAACCACGCGCACAACATCGACGGCCCCATGCTCATGGGCACCGCCCCGCGGCCCGTCCACTTCCTCGTCAAGAAGGAAGCGTTCGTCGGTCCGCTCGGCACCTTCCTGGACCGCATCGGGCAGCTCAAGGTCGACCGCGACAGCACCGACCGCGCCGCCATAGGCAGGGCCCTCGCGGTCCTGGAGCACGGCGGCGTCCTCGGGATCTTCCCCGAGGGCACCCGGGGCGAGGGCGACTTCACCTCGCTGCGCGCCGGCCTCGCCTACTTCGCCGTCCGCAGCGGGGCTCCGATCGTGCCCGTGGCGGTGCTGGGAAGTTCCGACCGGCGCGGACGCCTGGTCAAGGGGCTGCCGCCGCTGCGCAGCCGCGTCGACGTCGTCTTCGGCGACGCCTTCGAGGCGGGCGACGGCAGCGGCCGGCGCACCCGCACGGCACTGGACGAGGCGACGTTCCGCATCCAGGAACGGCTCACCGATCACCTGAAAAACGCCAGGCGCCTCACCGGGCGCTGAGCGAGACTCTAAAGAGCGAGACTCTCAGTAGTGGGCCCCGTAGCCCGGGGACCCACCGACCACGAATGATCAAGGAACGGACTTCATGAACGACCAGCACGACCACGGGGCACTTGGCGACGCCGAGTACGCGGAGTTCATGGAGCTCGCCTCGGAAGAGGGCTTCGACGCCGAGGACGTCGAGGGTGCGATCGAGGAGGCGGGCCACGGCCCGCTCCCGGTCCTCGCCGTCGTCGGCCGCCCGAACGTCGGCAAGTCGACCCTGGTGAACCGCATCATCGGCCGCCGTGAGGCCGTCGTCGAGGACAAGCCGGGCGTCACCCGCGACCGCGTCACCTACGAGGCCGAGTGGGCCGGGCGCCGCTTCAAGGTCGTCGACACCGGCGGCTGGGAGCAGGACGTCCTCGGCATCGACGCCTCCGTCGCCGCCCAGGCCGAGTTCGCCATCGAGGCCGCCGACGCCTGCCTCTTCGTGGTGGACGCCACCGTCGGCGCCACCGACACCGACGAGGCCGTCGTCAAGCTGCTCCGCCGCGCCGGAAAGCCGGTCGTCCTCGCCGCCAACAAGGTCGACGGACAGTCCGGCGAGGCCGACGCGGCCATGCTGTGGTCGCTGGGCCTCGGCGAGCCGTTCCCCGTCTCCTCGCTGCACGGCCGCGGCACCGGCGACCTCCTCGACGAGGTCCTGAAGGCGCTGCCCGAGGCCCCCGAGCAGCGCTTCGGCAACGCCGTCGGCGGCCCGCGCCGTATCGCCCTCATCGGCCGCCCGAACGTCGGCAAGTCCTCCCTGCTCAACAAGGTGGCGGGCGAGGACCGGGTCGTCGTCAACGAGCTGGCCGGCACCACCCGCGACCCGGTCGACGAGCTGATCGAGCTCGGCGGCGTGACGTGGAAGTTCGTCGACACCGCCGGCATCCGCAAGAAGGTCCACCTCCAGGAGGGCGCGGACTACTACGCCTCCCTGCGCACGGCCGCCGCCATCGAGAAGGCCGAGGTGGCCGTCATCCTCATCGACACCACCGACAACATCTCGGTCCAGGACCAGCGCATCATCACGATGGCGGTCGAGTCGGGCCGCGCCATCGTCATCGCCTACAACAAGTGGGACGAGCTCGACGAGGAGCGCCGCTACTACCTCGAGCGCGAGATCGAGACCGAGATGCAGCAGGTCGCCTGGGCGCCCCGGGTCAACGTCTCCGCCAAGACCGGCCGCCACATGGAGAAGCTGGTCCCGGCGATCGAGACCGCCCTCGCCGGCTGGGAGACCCGCGTCCCCACCGGCCGGCTCAACGCCTTCCTCGGCGAGCTCGTCGCCGCCCACCCGCACCCGATCCGCGGCGGCAAGCAGCCCCGCATCCTCTTCGGCACGCAGGCGGGCACCAAGCCGCCCCGGTTCGTCCTCTTCGCCTCCGGCTTCCTGGAGCACGGCTACCGCCGCTTCGTCGAGCGCCGCCTGCGCGAGGAGTTCGGCTTCGAGGGCACCCCGATCCACATCTCGGTGCGGGTGCGCGAGAAGCGCGGCCGGAAGAAGTAGGAGCACGAGAAGTACGTCGTACGACGTGCGAAGGCGGCCGAGGGCCGGGGCGGTCTCCACGCCCCGGCCCTCGGCCGTTCCCTGCTACAGACTCGTCCGCGGCCCCGGCGGCAGCGCGTACGCCGACCATGCCGCGTGCCGCTGGTGGCCGTACCCCTGCGGTCCGGCGCCGAAGGACCGGAAGCTCAGCTCCTCCTCGCCGCTGCGGTCACCCGGCAGCGTGCGGAACGACCGGCGGTACTCGGAGTACAGCGCGTCGTAGATCGGCGTCGCCGAAAGGCCCGCCGGGACCTCCTGCGCCGGGCGCATCGCCGGGATCGGACTCGGATACTGCTGGCGGAATGGGTCGTATGCGTGCACGTATGTGCCAACGACCCCGCCGTCCGCGAGATGCGGGCGGCTCTCGGAAAGAGGAGCCCGCCGGGGGCGCGGGACGCCCGGAACGCCCGGCACGCGTGCCCACCCTATGCCGGGGCGGCCGCCGCCCCCGTCCTCCATCACGTACCGGCCAGCGGCATGGCGGCGGCGACCAGACGGCCGTTGGCCGCGGCCTTCTCCAGCGCGTCGCGCAGCAGGTCCTCGCGCGGCTGCTGGCCGATGGAGCCCACCGGGGCGGCGAAGACAAGGACCGTGTGCGACTTGTTGGCCGCGGCCCGCCAGCCCTCGGTGACCTGGAGCGGCTGGTGCGCCTGCCACCAGGCGGCCTGGCCGGTGCCGCCCGTCCCGGGCTGGAGGACCGAGTGCAGCTGTCCCATGGCGACCAGGACGGACCAGCCGGGCAGCGCGGCCGGCTTCTGGTTCACGTCGGCGACCGGCTGGAAGCCCTGCTCCACGAGGAGCGGCAGGAATTCGTCCGTGAGGCCGTCCGAGCCGGGGCGGGCGACCGGCGCGGTCGGCTCCACCACGAGCGCCGGGTGCAGCTCGCCCTCGATCAGGACCAGACCGCTGGTGATGCCGAGCACCGCCTGCTCCGGGTGGGCGGCCGCGAGGGAGTCGGCGGCGTCGGCCGCCGTGATCGAGGCGACGGCGCCCTGGAGCTGCGCCTCGGCGACCCGGACGACCTGCGACGGGATGCAGCTGGCGTGGGCGAAGGCGAGGACGGCGGTCTCGTCGCCCACGAACAGCACCGTGCTCGTCCGCTCCTGCTCGGAGTCGCCCGGGGTGCGGCAGGAGGTGCAGTCGTAGCTGCCCGGGGCGTTGTCGCCGGCGAGCAGCCGGTCGGCTTCTTCGTCGCCGATCTCGGCGCGTACGTCCTCGCTGACGTCGAGCATGCGCGGCACGGGGGGCTCCCTGGACTCGGTACGTGCGACGGCCGGGCGGTTCCCGGGCGTCTCATGCCGAGTTCAACGGGCAAGGCTCGGCCGGGGTCACGCGTGGAGGGGGGACAAGTTGGGTGACTCCGACCGGGTGGCATGTGAACGGCGTTCCGCGCGGCACGGGCCCGCGCCCCGCGGCCGCTGCCTAGCCTGCCCCGATGTCGAAGATCCGATGGTGCTCGGCCGGTGTCGTCCTGGCGGCCTCGCTCCTCTCCCCGGCAGCGCTCGCCGACGCCGCCGCCGCGGCCCCCACGCCGGTCGAGGCCTGCGTGAAGGACCAGTGGCCGTGGGGGTGCGTCGCCGCGTGCGAGAGCGGCGGGCGGTGGAACGCGAACACCGGCAACGGCTACTACGGCGGGCTGCAGTTCTGGACCCCGACCTGGGAGGAGCACGGCGGCCTGCGGTACGCGCGGCGCGCCGACCTCGCGACCCGGGCGCAGCAGATCGCGGTCGCGGAGGAGGTGCTGCGGACGCAGGGGTGGGGCGCCTGGCCGGTCTGCTCCAAGCGGTACGGGCTGAGCGGGCGCGCGCATGTCGTGCAGCGCGGCGACACGCTGAGCTCCATCGCGCGGCGCTTCGGCGTACGGGGCGGCTGGCAGGCGCTGTACACGGCGAACCGCGCGGTGGTCGGGGCGGACCCGAACCGGCTGCTCGTCGGCATGATGCTGCGGCTGCCCGCCTAGCGGGCGTCCGGTTCCTGGGGGACCTCACTGCTCGCTGCCAGGGAGCCGCGGCGGAGCTCGTAGGCGACGGAGCCCGGCGGCAGGCCTGGCGGGACGCGCTGCTCGGCCAGGACGACGGCCGCGCCGCCGGGGCGGGCGAGGGCGGCGAGCATCGCGTACGTACGGGAGGCCGCGGCCGCCGAGAGGCCGAGGGACGGCTCGTCGACCAGGACCACGCGGGCGGGGACGAGCAGCGCGCGGACGAGCGCGAGCATGCGGCGCTCGCCGCCGGACAGCGTGCCGGCGCGGTGGGCGAGCAGCGGCGCGAGCTCGGGGTACGCGGCGAGGGCCGCGGCCTGCCGGCCGGGAGCGGCCAGGTCCAGGTTCTCGGCGACGGTGAGGGTCGCGTACACGGCCCGCAGGTCCGGTACGAAGCACAGGCCGCGGCGGGCGCGTTCGTGGGCGTGCAGCCGGGTGACGTCGGCGCCGCGCCACACCACCCGCCCCGCGGCGAGCGGCACCGTCCCGGCGAGCGCGCGCAGCGCGGTGCTGCGGCCGGCGCCGTTGCGGCCCAGGAGCACGGTGACGGTCGCGGCGGGCAGGGCCAGGTCGAGGCCGTGCAGGGCCTCCAGGGGGCCGTAGCGGACCCGGGCGGAGCGCAGGGCGATCTCGACGGTCATGACACGATCCGGCCGCCTTCCATGGTGTGGACGGTACGGGCGATGCCGGCGACGAGGTCCGGGTCGTGCTCCACGACGAGCACGGCGAGGCCGTCGGCGGCGACGGCGGCGAGGATACGGGCGAGGGCGGCGGTCTCTTCCTCGTCCAGCCCCGCGGCGGGCTCGTCCAGGAGCAGTGTGTGCGGCGCGCCCGCGAGCGCCCGCGCGAGCTCGACCCGGCGCAGCGTCCCGGTCGGCAGCCCGGCCGCGGGCCGGTGCCGCACGCTTCCGGCGAGCCCGACGAGGCGGAGGGCCTGCTCGATGGGGGCGCGGCCGTTCTGCTCGGCGCCGACGCGGACGTTCTCCTCGACGGTGAGGGAGGGGAACACGGCGAGCTGCTGGAAGGTCCGGGCGATCCCGAGGCGGGTGCGGGCGTGGGCGGGGCGGGTCGTGATGTCGACGCCGCCGAGGGTGACGCGGCCGGCGGTGGGGCGCAGGGTCCCGGCGAGGCAGTCGAAGAGGGTGCTCTTGCCCGCGCCGTTGGGGCCGACGAGGGCGGTGACCTGGGCGGGGCGGAGGCTGAGGTCGACGTGGTGGAGGGCGGTGAGGCCGCCGGGGTAGGTGAGGGTGAGCCGGTGGGCGGCGAGGGGGGCCGGTGCGCCTCGGCGGGGGTTTGCCCGGCCTCCGGCCGGGCGGGGACCGGCCTTTGCACCGCCCGTGCGGGTGGGCGACGGAAGTGCGGCTCCTCCCGTGGCGGGTGACGCGCCGGCGGCGGCTGCGGGCCGGTGGGGGACGGGGGAGGGCGCCGGGCCTGCCGGGGGTTCGGGGTGCCCTCGGGGCGGGCCGGCGGGTACCGCGCCCCTGCCCGCGTCGGGCGGTGCCTGCGGTGCCGGTCGCGGCCTCGTCGGCAGCAGGGTCGCCAGTGGGGGGACGCGGCCCGTCAAGGCGGCCAGGACGCCGATCAGGGCCGCTGCCACGCCCGCGTGGGTGCCGGCGTCCAGGGCTACCAGGAGGGTGGCGGCCAGCAGGGGGGTGAGGAGGGTGTCGGCGCCTAGGACGAGGACGGCGGCGAACCAGAGGAGGCCGCGGACCGGGTCGTAGGCGTCCGGGTCGAACGCGCGCTGGCCCATGCTCAGCAGGCCGCCGCCCAGCGCCGCGAGGGCCGCGCCCAGGACGAACGCGAGCAGCTTGAGGCCCGCCACCCGCACGCCCGCCGCCTCCGCGCCCGCCTCGTGGTCCCGCAAGGCGGCCAGGGCGCGGCCGGTGCGGCCCCGGCGCAGGGTCGCCACCAGGAGCACACAGCACGCCAGGAGAGCCAGCTCCAGGACGTAGTACACGCGGTCCTGGGCGAAACCCGCCGGGCGGCTCACCGTCAGTCCCGCCGTGGCGTACGGCTGGGCGAAGACGAAGCGGCTCACCGCCACGCCCACCGCGAGCGTGGCCAGGGCGAGCGCGAGCCCGTGCCGGCGGATCGCGGGCCAGCCCGTCAGCAGGCCCAGTGGGGCCACGCACAGCACCCCCACCCCGAGCGCCACCAGCTCCGGCAGGCCGGCCGCCGCGAGCAGGGCCGTGAACAGGGCGCCCAGGCCCGCGTACGCCGCCTGGCCCAGCGCGATCTGGCCGCCCCGGCCCGACACCACCACAAGGGACAGCAGGATCACCGCCAGCGCCGGGACCTGCACCGCCGTCGTCAGGTCCGCCCCCGCGAAGCCCAGGGGCAGGAGGAAGAGCACGGCGGTCACCAGCCACACCCCCGCCGGCACGCGCGGCGCCCGGCGGGGCGGCGGCAGGGTGTCCGCGCCCGCCACCCCCGGCAGCAGCAGGGCCGCCACCAGCAGGGCGATGACGAAGAGGTTCGCACCGACGGCCTGGAGCAGCGGGCCCGCCCAGCCCTCCGGGTGCAGCCGGGTGAGCTGGGCCTGCGCCACGCCCAGCGCCAGCGCGGTCAGCACCGCCACCGGCAGGCTCCGCATCCGGGCCACCACCGCCACCGCGATCACCTCGACGACGAGCAGGGGCATGCCGTACGGGTCGAGGCGTACGTACGGGGCGAGCAGCACCCCGGTCAGGCCCGCCGTGAACGAGCCGAACGCCCACCCCGCCGCCGACACCCGGTCCGCGGCGATGCCCGACAGGACGGCGAGCGGCCGGTTGTCCACCACCGCCCGCAGCTCCCGCCCGAACCGCGTCCACCGCGTCACCGCCCCCACCAGGCAGGCGAGCGCCACCGCCGCCGCCAGCTGCGCCCACGGGTCGTCGCCGAGCAGCACCGGCGCGTCCGCCCGGGCCCCGGTGCCCCAGATCAGCGCCGCCGCGCCGACCAGCAGGACGAAGACGCCGATGGAGGCGACCAGGGTCTGCGCCGGGCCCGCGCCGGCCAGCGCGAGCGGGCGGAACACCGCCCGGTCCAGGACCAGACCGATGCCCGGCGCGACCACGAGCAGGGTGACCAGCGCCCCGAGCCACAGGGGCCGGCCCCACTCCACCACCAGCTGGCGCAGCACGTACGCGCAGACCATCGCGACCGCGCCGTGCGCCAGGTTGAGCACCCCGGTGGCCCGGTAGGTGACGATCAGCCCGATGCCGGTGAGCGCCGCCGCGCTGCCGACCGCGAGACCGGCGAGCGTGAGGTCGTAGGTCAGCGAGGCCACGGTTCGCACACCGGGCACGGGTCGAGGTCCGCGTCCCCCACCGGTACCGCCTCGGGCCGGTCGGCGACCAGCGGGCAGTCGGGGCGGTGCGCCAGCGTCCCGCCGGGAACCCGCAGCGGCGGTTCCTCCGAGGAGGGCGCGGCGGCCGCCGCCTCGTCCGGCGGCGGGGTGGGCTCGCGGGCCGGCCGTACGGGCGTCAGCAGGACCCCGGCGCACAGCACCGCGCCCGCCACGATCAGTGCCGCGCCCGGCACCGTGCACGAGGCCAGGTAGGGCAGTTGCCGCTCGGCGAAACGTTCGCCCGAGATCCCGTACCAGCCGATGACGCACAGCACCGCGCCCCCGGCGGCCGCCGCGAGTCCGCCCCACAGCACAATCCGGGGTGTCGACGGCACGGGAACCTCCCTGGGCCTTATGTCTTTTTTATTCCTTCCTTGCACTATGCCCCGAAGCAGCACACCCTGGAATCATCAGGCCGCCCGGCCTGCACGGACATCCGGTGGTGAGCCAGATGGTTCTTCGACGACGCGCCGCCGCACTCGCGGCCGCCGTGGTACTCGTGCTGACCCCGGCCGTCGTGAGCTGCTCGGACGACGGCGGCTCCGCCTCCGGCGAGGCGAGCCCGACCACCGCGCAGGCCACGACGGACCAGCCACCGGACGCGGCCGCCGCCAAGGCGGCGATCACCAAGAACTGGACGGCCTTCTTCGACCCCGCGACCCCGACCGCGGAGAAGATCAGGCTCCTGGAGAACGGCGAACAGATGGCGCCCGTGCTCGGCGCCTTCGCCGGCGACAAGAACGCCGCCCAGACCTCCGCCAAGGTCACCGGCGTCGAGTTCACCTCCCCCACCCATGCCAACGTGACCTGGGACCTCCTGGTCGCCGGCAACCCCGCGCTGCCCGACGCCAAGGGGACCGCGGTCCTCCAGAACGACACCTGGAAGGTCTCCATGCAGACCCTCTGCGGCCTGGTCCAGCTGAGCGGTGCCCAGGTTCCGGGCTGCTGAGGCGGCCCTGGCGCTGCTCCTCGCCGTCCTCGCCCTCCTGGTCGCGGCCTGCGGCAGCCGGCTCCCGGAGCACGCCTTCGAGACGCGGCCCACCGCCAACCCCTCCGGCGGTGAGCCGCTCCGCGTCGGCATCATCACCAGCGCCACCAGCCCGGTCGGCGGGGACACCTTCACCGGGCCGCGCGACGGCGCCCGCGCCTATTTCGACGCACTCAACGCCCGCGGTGGCCTCGACGGGCGCCGGGTCGAGGTCGTCACCTGCGACGACGGGGGCAGCGGGGTCGGCAACAACGCCTGCGTGCACCGGCTGATCGACGAACGGAAGGTCTTCGCCCTGGTCGCCACCACCGCCCTGGACTACGCGGGTGCCCCGCTGGTCTCCCGGGCCGGGGTCCCCGACATCGGCGGCCAGCCCCTGACCCCGGCCTACGACACCTACCCGCACCTGTACGGGATCTACGGCAGCCTGGCCCCGCGGACCGGCAAGGCGCCCGGCTGGAACGGGACGCTGTACGGGGGCACCGAGGTCTACCGCTGGTTCCGGCAGCACCAGGGCGCCCGTACCGCAGCCGTCGTCTCGTACAACCAGGCCGCCTCCGCCGCGTACGCCCGGCTCGTCGCCGCGGGGCTGCGCGCCGAGGGCTACCGGGTGGTCGACGAGCAGGTCGACTTCGTGCTGCCCAACTTCCGTGCGGTGGCGGCGGATCTGCGGGCGCAGCGGGCCGATCTCGTCTTCGACGCGATGGACACGCACGGCAACGTCCGGCTGTGCGAGGCGATGGAGGCGCTCGGCGTCCGCGTCGGCGCCAAGGTGACCAACGTGCAGAACTGGTCCTCGTCCGTCCCGCGCGACTACGCGAAGGCGCCCGGCTGCCGGGACGCGCTCTTCGTGACCGGGGCGAGCCGCGACTACCAGGACACCGGGCATCCGGCGGTGCGGGAGTTCCGCGCCGCGATGGGCGACCGGCCGCTCGCCCAGTGGCAGTTGGAGGGCTGGGCGGCGGCGATGTGGTTCACCGACGCGGCGAAGTCCTGCCTCGCCGCGCCCGGCGGGCTGACCCGGGAGTGCGTCGAGGCGTACCTCGACCGGCCGGAGCCGTACACCGCGAAGGGGCTGCTGCTGCCGGTCCGCTTCGAGCACCTGGCCGAGCCCCCGAAGACCCGCTACACGTGTCTGTCGGTGGCCCGTTGGCAGGACGGACGTGGCTGGATCCCCCAGGGAGAGATGAACACGAACTGTGCCACGGTGCCCCAGCTGGGATACCGGCCGTGAACAACAGGCCCCCGGGGGCGCTACAGTCGCCCCGGACCACGCACCTCACCGGGGGGACCGGCCGCACGATGCGCATCTCTTTCCTGCTCCACAACGGCTACCACATCGGCGGCACGATCCGGACGACGTTCACGCTCGCCGCGGAGCTGGCGGAGCGTCACGAGGTGGAGATCGTCTCGGTCTTCCGGCACCGCGACGAGCCGATCCTCGGCGTGCCCGCGGGGGTGACCCTGCGCCACCTCGTGGACCTGAGGAAGAAGAGCCCCGGTTACGACGGGGAGCACCCCGACTTCCACCGCCCCGCCCGGGTCTTCCCGCGCGGCGACGGCCGCTGGAAGCAGTACAGCGCCCTCACCGACGCCCGGATCGGCGCCCATCTGGCCTCGGTCGAGGCGGACGTGGTGGTCGCCACCCGTCCGGGCCTCAACGTGCAGCTCGCCCGGCAGGCCCCGCGCGGGCCGGTGCTCGTGGGCCAGGAGCACCTGATCCTGGACGGGCACAGCTACCGGCTGCGCCGCGACATCGCCCACGAGTACGCCCTCCTGGACGCCGTCACCACCGTCACCGAGGCCGACGCCCGCTCGTACAAGGCGCTCGCCCTGCCGGGCGTCCGCGTCGACGCGGTGCCCAACAGCGTGCCCGCGCCGGGCGTGCCGCCCGCCGACCCGGCCGCGAAGATCGTCGTGGCGGCCGGCCGGCTCACCCCGGTCAAGCGGTACGACCTGCTGATCGACGCCTTCGCGGACGTGGCGGCGGCCCGCCCGGACTGGAAGCTGCGGATCTACGGCACCGGTGACGCCGCCGACAACCTGAAGACGGCGCTGGCCCGGCAGATCGAGCGGCGCGGCCTCGGCGAGCACGTCTTCCTCATGGGCACCGCCCACCCGATGGAGCCGGAGTGGGCCAAGGGCTCGCTGGCCGCGGTCACGTCGCGGCGGGAGTCCTTCGGCATGACCATCGTCGAGGCGATGCGCTGCGGCCTCCCGGTGGTCTCCACCGACTGCCCGCACGGCCCAGGCGAGATCATCGAGGACGGCGTCGACGGCCGGCTCGTCCCGGTCGACGACACGGCGGCGGTCGCCGCGGCGCTGCTCGCCCTCATCAACGACGACGAGGCCCGGGCCCGGGCGGCGAAGGCGGCGCTCGCCGCGTCCGAGCGCTTCGACCCGGTCCGGATCGCGGCCCGCCACGAGACGATCTGGACCGAGCTCGCGGCGGCCGGTGCGAGCCGTCCCCGCGCGCACGGCACGGCCCGCTCCGCCGTGCACCGCGCGGTCGGCGCGGCCATCGACACCGCGTACACGGCAAAGGCGAAGGCGGGGGCGCTGGTCCGCCGCTTCCGCTGACGCGATCGGCAGCCGACGCGACCAGCCGCCGGGTTGCGGACCGTGGCTGTCCGCAAGGGCTGGCAGACTCGGGGCCATGCTGGAGACCTCCGCACGACTGCTGCGTCTGCTCTCGTTGCTCCAGGCCCACCGCGAGTGGTCCGGGGCCGACCTCGCCGAGCGGCTCGGGGTGACCTCGAGGACCGTACGGCGCGATGTCGACCGGCTGCGGGAGCTCGGCTACCCGGTGAACGCCACGCCCGGCACCGGCGGCGGCTACCAGCTCGGCGCCGGAGCCGAGTTGCCGCCGCTGCTGCTCGACGACGAGGAGGCGGTCGCGGTCGCCGTCGGGCTGCGCGCCGCCGCCGGGCAGGGCGTCGAGGGCATCGGCGAGAGCTCCGTCCGCGCCCTCGCGAAGCTGGAGCAGGTGCTGCCGGGGCGGCTGCGGCGCCGGGTCAGCGCCCTGAACGCGTTCACCGTGCCGATGCTGCGCACCCCGAACGAGCGGATCGACCCGGCCGTGCTCACCGAGCTCGCCAACGCCTGCCGGGACGCGGAGCGGCTGCGCTTCGCGTACCGCGACCACAGCGGGGCCGCCACCCGCAGGACGGTCGAGCCGCACCGCCTGGTGTGCAGCGAGCGCCGCTGGTACCTGGTCGCCTGGGACGTGGACCGGGCCGGCTGGCGCACCTTCCGGGCCGACCGGATCGAGCCGAGGCCGCCGCACGGGCCCCGTTTCCCGCCGCGCGAGCCGCCCGCCGACGACCTCGCCGCCTACGTGGCGAAGGGCGTGTCCACCGCCGCGTACCCGACCGAGGCCACGATCCGGCTGCACGTGCCGCTCGCCGAGGCCGCCGCGGCCGTGGGCATCGCGGACGGCGTGCTCACGGCGGACGGGGACGGCGCCTGCCTGCTGCGCACCGGCGCGCACAGCCTCGACGTGATGGTGATCCACGTGTCGATGATCGGCTTCGAGTTCGAGGTGGTCGACCCGCCGGAGCTGACCGGGCGGGTGCGCGCGCTCAGGGACCTTCTGTCCCGCTCGCTCGACCGGTCGGGCGGGTCGGCGGAGGGCTCGTGATCCGCATCCGTTCGTAGGGCGCGAACTCCGGGTGGTGCAGGTCGAAGGCGGGGGACTCGGAGCGGATCCGGGGCACCGCCTCGAAGTTGTGCCGGGGCGGCGGGCAGCTGGTCGCCCACTCCAGCGAGCGGCCGTAGCCCCAGGGGTCGTCCACCTCGACCTTCGGCGCGTACCGCGTGGTGTGCCAGACGTTGTAGAGGAACGGCAGCGTGGACGCGCCCAGCAGGAAGGCGCCGATGGAGGAGACCGTGTTGAGGGCGGTGAACCCGTCGGCGGCCAGGTAGTCCGCGTACCGGCGCGGCATGCCCTCCGCGCCGAGCCAGTGCTGGACCAGGAAGGTGGTCTGGAAGCCGACGAAGAGCGTCCAGAAGTGGATCTTCCCGAGGCGCTCGTCGAGCGCCCGGCCGGTGAACTTGGGCCACCAGAAGTAGAAGCCGGCGAAGGTGGCGAAGACGACCGTGCCGAAGACCGTGTAGTGGAAGTGGGCGACCACGAAGTACGAGTCGGTGACCTGGAAGTCCATCGGGGGCGAGGCCAGGACCACCCCGGTGAGCCCCCCGAACAGGAACGTCACCAGGAAGCCGACCGACCACAGCATCGGGGTCTCGAAGGACAGCGAGCCCTTGAGCATGGTGCCGGTCCAGTTGAAGAACTTCACCCCGGTCGGCACCGCGATGAGGAAGGAGAGCAGCGAGAAGAAGGGCAGCAGCACCGCCCCGGTCGCGAACATGTGGTGCGCCCACACGACCACCGACAGACCGGTGATGGCCATGGTGGCGGCGATGAGGGTCACGTAGCCGAAGATCGGCTTGCGCGCGAAGACCGGGATGATCTCGGAGATGATGCCGAAGAACGGCAGGGCGATGATGTAGACCTCGGGATGCCCGAAGAACCAGAACAGGTGCTGCCACAGCAGCGCGCCGCCGTTCTGCGGCTGGAAGGCCACCGAGCCGAGCCGCCGGTCGGACTCCAGGACGAGCAGGGCCGCGGCGAGCACGGGGAAGGCGACGAGCACCAGGATCGTCGTGAAGAGGATGTTCCAGGTGAAGATCGGCATCCGGAACATGGTCATGCCCGGTGCCCGCATCGCGACGATCGTCGCCAGGAAGTTCACCGAGGTGAGGATCGTGCCGAAGCCGGAGAGCGCGAGCCCCATGATCCACAGGTCGACGCCGACCCCGGGCGACCGCAGCAGGCTGTTGAGCGGGGCGTAGGCGGTCCAGCCGAAGGCGGCGGGGCCGGTGGGGGTGAGGAAGGAGCCGAGCACCATCAGGCCGCCGAAGAGGAACAGCCAGTACGAGAACATGTTGAGCCGGGGGAAGGCGACGTCGGGGGCGCCGATCTGCAGCGGCACCAGCTCGTTGGCGAAGCCCGCGAAGGTCGGCGTCGCGAAGAGCAGCAGCATGATCGTGCCGTGCAGGGTGAAGGCCTGGTTGAACTCCAGGTTCGACACCAGCTGGAGCCCCGGCCGGGCCAGCTCGGCGCGCATCACCATCGCGAGGGCCCCGGCGATCAGGAAGAAGACGAACGACGTCACCAGATAGAGGTGGCCGATCTTCTTGTGGTCGGTGGTGGTGATCCAGTCGATCAGGACCCGTCCATGCCGCTCCCGCGCTGATTCGACGGCCGCGGTCTCGGTCTCGGTACCCATCCCTGGATGATGCGCCGCACCGGACGGGAAGAGCGGGAGGCCGACCGACGGGTCGTCCGGTCGGCGGACGTTGTGTCCACGGTGCGCGGAAATGGTGAAAGCCGCACGCGCGGGCGACCGCCCCGGAATACCCGGCGATTGCGCGGGGAGCAGCGCCTCATCCGAATTCCGGGGAAGGGCCGGTGAATACCGGGGAATCGGCCGGAATCCGTCCGTGCGGGCGCGCCGAGGCGGGGCAAACATATGTCGAGAACCTGTGACACAAGCGTGACCGGCGGGGTACTAACGTGAGCTGTATGACACCCGAACACGCACCCGAAACGTATGTGGGGCTCGCCGCGGACGAGGCCGAACGGCTCGCCCGGACACGGGGCTGGAGCGTGGTCCGTTCCGTCCCGCCGGGCTCGATCATCACGATGGAGTACCTGGAGGGGCGCATCAACTTCGAGGTCGACGACGACGTGGTCACCCACTGCTGGCTCGGCTGAACACGCCACGCCCGCACCACGGGAGAGGCCCCGGCCGATGTGGCCGGGGCCTCTCCCGTGGTCTGGTGCCGGCGTGCTCAGCCGCCGGTGGCCGGCCGCGAGTGCGGCGGGCGGCGGCTGCCGGCCGGACCGACCGGGCTGCGCTCCGAGCGCACCGCGTGATGGGCGGTGTGGTGGGCCGCGTGATGGGTCCGGGGCGCGGCGAGCGGCGTGGCGGGCAGCCCCGCGCCGCGCGCGGCCGAGGCCCGTGCGGTCCCGGCGCCGACGGTCTCCCGGGCCGGCTCCTCGGCCCCGCCCGGACGCTGCGGGAACAGCCCCGGCCGCAGTCCGCCACCCGCGACGGGCAGCGAGGGCACCAGCCGGCGGCGGGCCCGCAGCTGCTCGCGCAGCCGGTCCCGCAGGGCCAGGATCCAGGCCTCCGCGATCGCGATGAGCGGCTCGCACCAGGGCAGCGCGAGCAGGATGAGCAGCCCGGCCGCCCAGCCGAGCAGCACGTCGCTGAGCCAGTGCGTACCGAGGTAGACGGTGGTGAGGCCGACCCCGAGGGCGACCACGGCCGAGAGGGCCGACAGATAGCGCCTGGCCCTCGGCGTGGTCGCCAGATAGGCCAGGATTCCCCAGGTCACGACCGCGTTGGCGGTGTGCCCCGACGGGAATATATCGCCGCCGGCGAAGAGCTCGGCGGAGCCGACCTGCGTCGCGTAGTGGGGGCCGAGCCGGCCGAGTCCGAGCTTGACCGCGCCGACCGTGACATTGAGCAGCAGCAGCGCTGCGCCCAGCGAGAGCAGCGGTCGCAGCGTGTGCTGGCGCCAGGAGCGCCAGCCCAGCCAGGCCGCCACCATGACGGCCGTGGGGCCGCGCTGGCCGAGGACGACGTAGTAGTCGAGGAAGGCGTGCAGGTCCGGCCACTGCTGATAGGGCCGGAAGAGCATGATCTTCCAGTCGAGGGTCACCAGCCAGGTCGACAGCAGTACGAGGACGACGCTGGCCAGATAGAACGCCAACGTCCCGCCGAAGAGGGCGAGACGCGTGCGGGTCATCCGCGGGACCTCTATCTTCGGCGGTTCCGGCTCCCGGTCCAGCCGGGCAAAGATGTCGGTACGCACCCAATCGACGTTACAGGGAGTGAGTAGCGACCTTGGTCGTTCCGGTGCCTTCGTGATGACGATGTGATGTGGAGTTGCTCTCAGCCGCGCGTTTGTTCCCGTCATCCGTCGGAAAATCCGATGACCTTCCGCCCTATTGTCGTGGGCGCGTTTCCGGAAGTCTGTTTGTGTCCGCGCGGAATTCGGCAAACGGCTGTCCGTACGCAATTCCATGCGACACGCGGCCCGCGTCGAGTGGCGTACGCCACACCGTGCGGCCCGCCGGGGTGAGAGCTGCACCACGCGCTCGGGCCTTGAACTCGCGTACGCTGACGGCTCACTCGCCCGTCGATGCCGGGCCGCCCCGGGGCCGCTCCCCGGCAGGTGCCCGCCGAGCGCGAGGGCTTCACTGGGAGGTACGTACATGTCGCGGACGATCACGGCCGGAGCCCGGTCGGGTGTCACCCGCCGCGGTGCCGACCGCGGCGTCAACCGCTGGGTCGTCCTCGTCGTCCTCTGCGTCAGTCTGCTGCTCGTCGCGCTCGACGCGACCGTGCTGCACGTCGCCGTCCCCTCCCTCACCGAGGACCTGCGCCCGAGCTCCACCGCGCTGCTGTGGATCGTCGACGCCTACCCGCTGATCTGCGCCTCGCTGCTGATCCTCTTCGGCACGCTGGGCGACCGGGTCGGCCGCAGACGGGTGCTGCTGCTCGGTTACGCGCTGTTCGGCATCGCCTCGGCGGTCGCCGCGCTCGCCACCGTCCCCGAGGTCCTGATCGGCGCCCGGGCCCTGCTCGGGGTCGGCGGCGCGATGATCATGCCCGCGACGCTCTCCATCCTCCGCGCCGTCTTCCCCGACCGGCGCGAGCGCGCCACCGCCATCGGCATCTGGACGGCCGTCGCCGCCGTCGGCGCCGCCACCGGGCCGGTGCTCGGCGGCTTCCTGGTCGAGCACTACTGGTGGGGCTCGGTCTTCCTGATCAACATCCCCCTGATGGCGCTGATCCTGCCGGTCGGCCGCTGGCTGCTGCCCGAGTCGAAGGGCCGCGGCGACGGGCCCTGGGACGTGCTCGGCGCGCTCATGGCCGCCGCCGGAGTGCTCGGCGCCGTCCTCGGCGTCAAGCGGCTCGGCGCCGGCGACCCCGTGCTCGCCCTGCCCACCGCGGCCCCGCTGCTGATCGGCGCCGCGCTGCTGGTCCTCTTCGTGCGGCGGCAGCGACGGCGCGCCCACCCGCTGATCGACATGAAGCTGTTCTCCCGGGCGGCCTTCACCACCTCGGTCGGCTGCATCGTGCTCGCCATGCTGGCCCTGGTCGGCCTGGAGCTGATCGCCGTCCAGTACCTCCAGCTGGTGCTCGGCCTCAGCCCCCTGGAGACCGGCCTGCGGCTGCTCCCGCTGACCTTCGCCGCGATGGCCGCGGGCGCCACCGGCTCGTACACCCTGCGCAGGCTCGGGCCGCGCCGCATGGTCGGCTGGGGCTTCGTGCTCACCGCCGCGGCGGTGCTGCTGCTCGTCCTCATGGGGCAGCACGACCGGCCGCTGCTGCTCACCGCCGGCTTCGTGCTGCTGGGCTTCGGGCTGCAGACCACGCTCTTCTCGGCGTACGAGTCGATGCTCAGCGAGGCGCCGCCGGAGAGCGCCGGCGGGGCCGCGGCCATCGGCGAGACCTCGTACCAGCTCGGCGCCGGCATGGGCATCGCCCTGCTCGGCAGCGTGATGAACGCGGCGTACGCACCCGGCCTGAGCGGGGTGCCCGGGGTGCCGGCCGAGGCGGCCAGGGCCGCCGCGAACTCGCTGGGCGAGGCCTACCAGGTCGCCGGCCGGCTCGGCGGCACGGCGGGCGACGCGCTGCACCAGGCCGCCCGGCACGCCTTCGTGAACGGCCTGCACGTGACCCTGTTCGTGAGCGCCGGGCTGCTGCTGCTCGGCGCGCTGATGGCGCTGCGGCTGCCTCGGGTCATGGAGTGCCCGGCGGAGCCGGATCCCGAGACGGAACGGACGGTCCCGGCTCCGCACTCCCCGCTGCCGCAGGAGCGGCCGGCCGGCACCCTGCGGGTGCCCGCCACGCGCGAACCGGCCGAGCCGGCCGCCCCGCTCAGCTCTGGTTGAAGAAACCGTCCTGCGAACGCCCGGCGGACTCCCCGCTGACGATCTGCGTGTCGGCCGGGGTCAGCAGGAAGACCCGGGTGGCCACCCGCTCGATCGAGCCGCGCAGACCGAAGGCGAGACCGGCCGCGAAGTCGACCACGCGCTTGGCGTCGTTCGGCTCCATGGCGGTCAGGTTCACGATCACCGGGACACCCTCCCGGAACAGCTCGCCGATGCCCCGGGCGTCCCGGAACCCGTCGGGGGAGACGGTGGCGATCCGACGGCCCTGCTCGTGCGCCGTGTCGGACGCCACCCGCACCCGCGGGTCCGTCACCCAGGCGTCGCCGTTGCTCTCGCCACCGTCGGCGTACTCGTCGTCGTAGTAACGCTCGTCGTTGTCCTCGACGAGTCCCAGCCAGGCACTGGCCTTGCGCACCGATCCCATGGACGCCTCCTTTCAGCGCGGTCACTCGTGGTTCCGCAATCCCTATCGTCGTCCATGATGCGGATCGCGCGCCAAGTGGATAGTCGGCGCGCAGGGGTTTCGTAACGGTACTGGTGCAGAACGTGAGGGTCGAAAACTGGCGATTCGTCAGAGATCTTGCGGTATGCGGGGGCTGACGGGGGGTTGGACGGAGGCGTGCAAGTTAAAATATGAAAGTCGGGCCGGAAGGGTGACGATAGGGGCGTACGGGTGAACGGGCCCCGTCGATACGATGCCCCGCACATCCGCGCGGCCCAGCGCGCACGCTCACGGGGGAGTGTCTTGTTCGGAATCGTCAGGCCCTGCACGCACCGTCTCACCGAAGGCCTCAAGGCCGAGTGGATGGCCCATCTCTGTGGCCTCTGCCTGGCACTTCGCGCCGACCACGGACAGCTCGCCCGGGTCGTCACCAACTACGACGGCCTGATCGTCTCGGTTCTGACGGAAGCTCAGACCGGCCGCACCGATGCCGGCCGCCGCACCGCGGGCCCCTGCCCGCTGCGGGCGATGCGCACCGCGCCCGTCGCCCGCGGCGAGGGCGCCCGGCTCGCCGCCGCCGTGTCGCTGGTGCTCGCCTCCGCGAAGGTGCGCGACCACGTCGCCGACCGCGACGGCCTGTTGGCCCGCAGGCCGGTGGCCGCCGCGGCCCGCCGGGTCGCCCGCTCCTGGGACCGGGCCGGCGCCCGCACCGGCCGGGCGCTCGGCTTCGACACCGCCGTCCTGGTCGACGCCGTCGACCGGCAGACCGGCATCGAGGCGCTGGCCGGCCCCGGCACCCCGCTGCTCACCGTCACCGAGCCGACCGAGACGGCGACCGCCGCCGCCTTCGCGCACACCGCGGTGCTCGCCGGCCGGCCGCAGAACACGGCGCCCCTCGCCGAGGCGGGCCGGCTCTTCGGGCGTCTCGCCCACCTCCTGGACGCCGTCGAGGACCAGGCCGCCGACGCCGCCGCGGGCTCCTGGAACCCGCTCACCGCGACCGGCACCTCGCGGGAGGAGGCCCGCCGGCTCGCGGACGACGCGCTGCACGGCATCCGCCTCGCCCTGCGGGACGCCGAGTTCGCCGACGGGCGGCTCGCCCACCGGCTCCTCGCGCACGAGCTGCGGGCCTCGGTCGACCGCGCCTTCGGCACGACGAGCTGCTCGCACGGGGCGCCCGGGCCGGGGCAGCCGTACGGGCCGGTGCCGGGCAATCCGTACGCCCGGCAGAGCCCGTACGGGACGGGCGATCCCTTCGCGAAGGGGCCGGGCGGTGGGCCGGGCGGACCCGGCGGATCCTGGGGGCCCGGGGGGCCGGGCGGGATGCCGCCGCAGTTCGGTGCCGGCGGCCCGCAGCAGCCCAAGCCGCGCGGCTTCCTCGCCGGGTGCGCCGCCTTCACCTGGCTGTTCTGCACCTGCCAGATCTGCTGCGCCAAGGAGTACGAGGGCCCCTGGTCCCGGAAGAAGCGCGAGGGCTGCTGCCGGGACTGCGACGGCAACTGCGACTGCAGCGGTTGCGACTGCTGCTGCCCCTGCGACGGCTGCTGACGGCCCGTCGGACCCACGGCCCGTCGGACCCACGGCCCGTCGGACCCACGGCCCGTCGGACCCACGGCCCGTCGGACCCACGGCCCGTCGGACCACGGCCCTCGACGCGCGCCGCCGTCACTTCGCCGGCGCGGGGATCTCCGGCGGCGAGATGCGGGAGCTCGCGATCGCCGAGTCGGTCAGGCCCCACTTCCTGAGGATCCGGTCGTACGCGCCGTCGGCCTTCAGCCGGTTCACCGCCGCCTGGAACGCGGGGGCCAGCGGGGTGCCCTTCTTGAAGGCGAAGCCCACGTCGAGCCGCCGGTACTCGTTCAGGAACTTCACGTTCTCCTGCCGCGTCACGGCGTACCGCAGCCCGTTGACCGTGCTCATCAGGACGTCGCTGCGGCCCTGCTGGAGGGACATCCACTGCGCGGCGTTGTCGCTGAAGCTCTGCACCGTGTAGGGCTTCTTGCCGGCGGCGGCGCACCGGGCCCGGTTCTTCTCCAGGGTCGTCTCGAAGGTGGTGCCGCCGCCGGTCGCCACGTTCAGGCCGCACAGCCGGGTGAGGTCGGTGACCTTGCCCAGCTTGCTGTCCGACCTGGTCGCGAAGCCCTGGCCGTCGTTGATGTACGTGACGAAGTCGATGGTCCTCCGGCGCTCCTCGGTCACCCCGAAGTTGCCGGTGCCCAGGTCGTACTTGCCGCTGTCCAGGGCCGGCAGGATCGCCTCCCAGCTGATGATCTCCTGCTTCAGCTCCAGGCCGAGCACCTTGGCGACCGCCTGCGCGATGTCCACGTCGGCGCCGACCAGCGTCCTCCCGTCGGGCAGGAAGGCCGCCCCGGGCAGGCTGCCGGTCGCCTGGGCGAGGGTGAGCGTGCCCCGCTGCCGTACGCCGGCGGGCAGCAGCCTCGCCGCCGCCTCGTCCTTGGTGACGGCCGAGACGACGTCGGCCGTCGGGATCGCGCTGCTGTTCGGCCCCGCCGCGCGGGCGGGGCCGGTGACCGGGTCGCCCGAGCCGCAGGCCGTGAGCGAGGCGAGAGCGGCCGCGGTGATCAGGGCGAGAACGGCGGTGTTGCGCTTCGTGCTCATGGCTTCGGGGTCTCCAGATGCTTCTCGAACGGCAGCAGACCGAGCGACTCGGGCTCGGCGCCGACGTCGAAGAGGGGGCGGTATCCGGTCGCCAGGTAGAGGCCCTTGGCCTCGGGCTGACGCGGACCGGTGGTCAGGTAGATCCGGGTGTAGCCGCGGTCGGTGGCCTCCCGTTCCAGGACGGTCAGGACCCGGCGGGCCAGGCCGCGTCTTCGGTGCGCGGAGTGGGTCCAGATCCGCTTCAGTTCGGCGGTGTGCTCGTCGTAACGGCGGTAGGCACCGCCCGCCACGGGCCGCCCCTGCTCCAGGAGCAGCAGAAACGCTCCCTGCGGCGGGGCGAACTCCTGCGCCGGATAGCGGCTCAGGTCCTCCGAGGAGCCGTACCGGGTCGTGTACTCGTACGCCAGCTCGTCGAGGAGCGGGCGCGCCAAGGGGTCGGTGGTCGTGGTCCGGTGCACGGACAACGCGGACGAGGTCATGGATGTCCTTCGGGACGAAGGCAGGGAGAAGCCAGGACGGAACGCGGGGCAGAGCGAGGGGAGTCGAGCTCAGGCACTCACGGGCGTACGGAGGTGAAGGCGCCGCGGGACAACAGCACGCGGGCAGGGCGAAGCAGGGGGTCGGCTCAACAGGAAGAGGACCACACACGACCGAGGTCGATGTGGGAGCGCGTGACCAGCCACTGCTGCGGATGCATGGCCCAAGTGGAACAGGCATCCGTTTCCCCGTCAACCGTGATGAGACGTACGGCTCACACTCCGGACGGACTTGACAGCACTCCGTACACGCCGACTACGTTGAAGGCGCGGCCCGTTGCTGAGGGGCTCGGTCCGCGGCTCACCGCGTGTGAAGGCGCACTCCCGTGTTCGATCCGTCTCTGGCATCCACGGAGCCTTCCTCATGTCCGCACCCGTCGTCACCCTCGGCAAGCCCGGCAAGCCCGGCAAGCCCGGCAGGACACCGGACGCCGCGGCCGATCCCGCGGCCGGACCGGTGCTCCGCATCGTCCCCGCCCGCCGCACCGGCCAGTGGACGGCCGCCGGCGCCGTCGTCGTCCTCGTCGCGCTCGGTCTCTTCTCCGTCGTCACCAACAAGGCGTTCCAGTGGGACGTGGTCGGCGACTACTTCACCTCCACCTCCGTGCTGCGCGGACTCGGCCTCACCCTGTGGCTGACCGCCGTCGTCATGGTCCTCGGCTTCGTCCTCGGCACCGTCCTCGCGGTCTTCCGGCTCTCCGCCAACCCCGTGCTGCGCGCGGTCGGCTGGGGTTACGTGTGGTTCTTCCGCTCCACGCCGATCCTGGTCCAGCTGCTGTTCTGGTTCAACATCGGCGCCCTCTACCCGACGATCCTCGGCGTCCACACGGTCAACCTGCTCGGCCCCGTCGCCGTCGCCGTCGTCGGTCTCACCCTCCACGAGGCCGCCTACGCCGCCGAGGTCGTCCGCGGCGGCATCCTCTCCGTCGACCGGGGCCAGATCGAGGCCGCCCAGTCCCTCGGCCTCGGCCGCGGCCGCCGGCTCACCCGGATCGTGCTGCCGCAGGCCATGCGCGCGATCGTGCCGCCCGCCGGGAACATGCTCATCGGCACCCTCAAGGGCACCTCGATCGTCTCCGTCATCGCCGTGCAGGACCTGCTCTACTCCGTGCAGCTCGTCTACCACCGCACCTACCAGGTCATCCCGCTGCTCCTGGTCGCCACCGTCTGGTACGTCCTCGTCACCTCCGTCCTCAGCGTCGGACAGCACTACGTCGAGCGGTACTACGCACGCGGCACGGCCGGTGCCCGATGAGCGAGACGCACACCGCCCGCCGGTCCGTGGTCGTCATCGGCGCCGGACCCCGCGGCACCGGCTTCCTGGAACGGCTCGCCGCCAACCTGCCCGAGCTGTACGGGGACGAGCCCCTCGACCTCCACCTCGTCGACCCCCACCCGCCCGGCGGCGGCCGCATCTGGCGCACCGCGCAGTCCCCGCTGCTCTGGATGAACTCCCAGGCCGAGGACGTCACCATGTTCACCGACGAGACCGTGCGGATCGACGGGCCCGTACGGCCCGGACCCACCCTCGCCGAATGGGCGGGGATCGACGGCCGCACCTTCCCCAGCCGGTCCCGGCAGGGCGCCTATCTGCGCTGGGTCTACGAACAGGCGCGTGCCGCCCTGCCGCCCTCGGTCACCGTCCATGAGCACCCCACCACCGCGCTGCGCGTCACCGGCCCGCGCGAGGGGCGGCAGCGGGTCTGGCTGGCCGGGCACGCCGTGCCGCTCACCGCCGACCTCGTGGTCCTCGCCCTCGGCCACCTCGACGCCCACCCCGACGAACGCCAGCGGGAGCTGGCCGCCTTCGCCGCCCGCCACGGCCTGGCCCACCTGCCGCCGGACTTCACCGCCGACTCCGACCTGTCCGCGCTGCGGGCCGGTGAACCCGTCCTGGTCCGCGGTTTCGGGCTCGCGTTCGTCGACCTCATGGTGCTGCTCACCGAGGGGCGGGGCGGACGGTACGAGGAAGGGGACGACGGCCGGCTCGTCTACCTGCCGTCCGGCCGCGAGCCGGTGCTCCACGTCGGATCGCGGCGGGGCGTCCCGTACCACTCCAAGATCGGGTACGAGTTCGACGGCGAAGCGCCCCCGCTGCCCCGCTTCTTCGGGCCGGCCCAGGTCGACGCGCTGCTCGCCGGCACCGGACCGGTCGACTTCCGCCGCGACGTGTGGCCGCTCGTCGACAAGGAACTCGGCTGGGCCCACTACCACCGGCTGTTCGCCGCGCACCCCGAGCGGACCGCCATGGCCTGGAGCGACTTCGAGGAGACGTACACGGCCGCCGCCCCGCGCAGCCCCGAACTCGGCGCCCTGGTCGCCGCCGCCGTCCCGGACCCCGCCGACCGGCTCGACCTCGACGCCCTCGACCACCCGCTCACCGGAGTGCGCTACGCCACCGCCGACCTGCTCCAGGAGGGCCTGCGCCGCCACATCGCCGACGACCTCGACCGCCGCCACGACCCCGCTCACAGCTCCGACCTGGCCGTCTTCGGCGCACTGCTCTCCGTCTACGGGCAGCTCCTGCGGTTCGGCGACATCGGCGACCCCGGCAACTGGTGGCACGGCTTCTTCAGCTTCCTCGCCTCCGGGCCGCCCGGGCCCCGGCTGCGGCAGCTGCTCGCCCTCGCCGACGCCGGCGTCGTCCGCTTCCTCGGTGCCGGCCTCACCGTCGAGACCGACGAGGGGCGGGGCGTCTTCCGGGCCTCCTCCACCAGCCTGCCGGGCCGGTGGACCGAGGCCCGCGCCCTGGTCGAGGCCCGGCTGCCCGACCCCACCCTGGAGCACACCGGCAGCCCGCTGCTCCGCGCGCTGTACGAGGAGGGCGCCCGGGCCACCGACGCCGGGCTGCTCGCGGTCGACCCCGACGACGGCCGGGTCCTCGGGCGCGACGGACGTGCGCATCCGCGGCGCTTCGCACTCGGCCCGCACACCACCGCCCGGGCCGGCGGCGCCTTCACCCGGCCGCGTACGGGCGGCTTCGCCTTCCGGCAGAACGACCGGACCGCGCGGACCGCGCTCGCGCTGCTGCGCGACCTGTCCTGTCCGGCGCCGCTGAGCGTCTAGGTCCCGTCCGCACGCCCCTCTCCTCCCTCCGAGGTACCGCCATGTCTCTCACCAGTGATCCGCCCGTCGACCTCGCCCGGGCGAAAGCAACCGCCGACGACTCCGCCACGTCGAAAGTCGTGCCCGTACGGCACCCCTGGCGCTGGGTCGCGATCGTCGCCACCGTCGTCGTCCTCGCCCAGTTCCTGCACGGCCTGGTCACCAACCCCGGCTGGGAGTGGGGCGTCTTCGCCGACTACGTCACCGCCGACGCGATCCTCAAGGCCGTCTGGGTCACCCTCCAGCTGACCTTCCACGGCACCGCCCTCGGCTTCGCCCTCGGCATCGTGCTCGCCTTCATGCGGCTGTCCGCGAGCCGGTTCCTCAGGGCGGTCTCCTTCGGCTACATCTGGGCCTTCCGCTCGATCCCGCTCATCGTCCAGCTGCTCTTCTGGTTCAACCTGGCGTACCTCTACAAGGAGTTGAGCCTCGGCATCCCCTTCGGCCCGAGCCTGTGGTCCTTCGACACCATGGGCCTGGTCGGGGCGATGAGCGCGGCCGTCCTCGGGCTCGCGCTGCACCAGGCGGCGTACGCGGCCGAGATCGTCCGCGGCGGCGTCCTCGCCGTGGACGGCGGACAGCTGGAGGCCGCGGCCGCCCTCGGCATCCCGCGGCTGCGTCAGCTGCGGCGGATCGTGCTGCCGCAGGCGATGCGCTCGATCCTGCCCAACGCCGCCAACGAGATCATCTCGCTCTTCAAGGGCACCTCGATCGTCTCCGTCATGGCGATCGGCGAGCTCTTCTACCAGGTCCAGGTCGTCTACGGCCGCAACGGGCGGGTCGTGCCGCTCCTGATGGTCGCCACCGCCTGGTACGTCCTGCTCACCACGGCGCTCTCCGTCGTCCAGCACTACGTCGAACGCCACTACGCGAAGGGGAGCACCCGATGAGCACCGTCACCGTCACCGCCACCGTCGAGCCCGGCACCACCGACCTCAAGGTCCGCGTCCGCGCCGTACGCAAGAGCTTCGGCCCGCTCGAGGTGCTGCGCGGCATCGACCTCGACGTCCGGGCCGGCGAGGTCACCGTGATCCTGGGCCCCTCCGGGTCGGGCAAGTCCACGCTGCTGCGGACCATCAACCACCTGGAGAAGGTCGACAGCGGCTCCGTCAGCGTCGACGGCACCCTGGTCGGCTACCGCCGCTCCGGTGACCGGCTGTACGAGCTGCGCGAGCGCGAGATCCTCAGGCAGCGCACCCGGATCGGCTTCGTCTTCCAGAACTTCCATCTCTTCCCGCACCTCACCGTCCTGGACAACATCACCGAGGCGCCGGTCTCCGCCCTCAAGCGCCCCCGCAAGGACGCGGAGGCCGCGGCCCTGCAGCTGCTCGAACGGGTGGGGCTCGCCGACAAGGCCCGCGCCTACCCCAAGCAGCTGTCCGGCGGCCAGCAGCAGCGGGTCGCCATCGCCCGCGCGCTCGCCCTCGAACCGAGCCTGCTGCTCTTCGACGAGCCGACCTCCGCCCTCGACCCGGAGCTGGTCGGCGAGGTCCTCGACGTCATCAGGGACCTGGCCGCCTCCGGCACCACCATGATCGTCGTCACCCACGAGATCGGCTTCGCCCGCGAGGTCGCCGACACCGTCGTCTTCATGGACGAGGGGCGGATCGTCGAGCAGGGCACGCCCGCGGAGGTCCTGGAGAGCCCCCGGCACGAGCGCACCCGCGCCTTCCTCTCCAAGGTCCTCTGACCCCGAACCCCCTTACCCGCCCTACCCGCCGTACCTCCGTACCTCCGTCCCGCCGTTCGTCAAGGAGTCCGCTCATGTCCGTACGCCGCCGTCCGCTCGCCGCCGGCATCGCCGCGCTCACCGCCCTCGGGCTGCTCACCGCATGCGGCGCCGGTGGCGCAGCCACCGAACAGGTCACGCCCAAGGGGCAGAAGGGCGCGGGCGCCGCGATCGACCTCGGCCCGGACCAGAAGCGCATCCACACCGCCAAGGTCGACGCGATCGCCGCCAAGGTCCCCGAGGCGGTGCGCAAGCGCGGCACGCTCTCCCTCGGCGTCTCCACCGGCAGCGCCCCGCCGCTCGGCTTCTACGCGACCGACGACAGAACCCTGATCGGCGTCGAGCTCGACCTCGCCACGCTCGTCACCGACACCCTCGGCCTGAAGCCGCAGTTCCACGCGGTCTCCTGGGAGAACCTCTTCGTCGGCCTCGACAGCGGCAAGTTCGACGGCGTCTTCTCCAACGTCACGGTGACCGAGGAGCGCAAGGACAAGTACGACTTCGCCACCTACCGCCTCGACGACCTGGCCTTCGAGGCGAAGAAGGGCTCCGGCTGGAAGGTGAAGGGGCCTGCCGACGTGGCGGGGAAGACCGTCGCGGTCGGCTCCGGCACCAACCAGGAGAAGATCCTGGTGGACTGGAGCAAGGAGAACGAGAAGGCCGGCCGCAAGCCGGTGGAGATCACGTACTTCCAGAACGTCTCCGACTACTACCTGGCCCTCCAGTCCGGCCGCATCGACGCCTACCTCGGCCCGAACCCGAGCGCCGCCTACCACGTCGCCGCCGCCGGGCAGACCGAGATCGTCGGCAAGTTCTCGGGGGCCGGGGCCGGCCTCCAGGGCAAGATCGCCGCCACCACGAAGAAGGACAGCGGCCTCGTCGAGGCCTACGCCGCCGCGCTGGACCACGTCATCGACAACGGCACCTACGCCCAGGTCCTGGAGCGCTGGGGGCTGAGCAGCGAGGCCGTGACCAGGTCGGAGATCAACCCGCCCGGCCTGCCCCGTACCGAGAACCGACCTGTGGAAAGGTGAGACACCATGAGCACGGATGCAGCACGGGACGCGCAGAGCGACGCCCGGCAGGACTGGCAGCACTGGCACGAGCAGCGCACGGCGGCGGTCTCCTCGTCGTACGGTCCGCTCTCGCTGACGGGTACCTACTGGCTCTCGGACTTCCCGGAGGGGCGAATTCCGGCCGTTCCCGGGCAGTGGCGGGCCGAGGGCGACGAGGTGGTCCTCACGGCGGGCGCCGAGGACGCGGTCACGGTCGACGACAAGCCCCTGATCGGCAGCGTCCGGCTCACCGCCGACCACGTCCCGATCCACGAGTCCCGGGTGGAGTCGGGCGGGCGGCGCCTTGTCGTGCTGCGCCGCGAAGGGGAGTGGGCGGTACGGGACTTCGACCCCGAGTCCGCGGGGCGGCGGGCCTTCAAGGGCATCGAGGCCACCCCGTACGACGAGGCGTGGGTGCGGCCGGGGGTGTTCCGGCCGTACGCCGAGGACCGCCACGTCCAGGTGGAGAACGCGGACGGCAAGGAGCGCGGGCTCGGCCTCGCCGGGGAGCTGATCTTCGACCTGCACGGCGCCGAGCGCAGCCTCCAGGTGGCGGTCGAGGACGACGGCACGCTGTGGGCGGTCTTCGCGGACACCACCAGCGGCCACGGCAGTTACCGCTTCCGCTTCCTGCGCCCCGCCGCCCCGGCGGCGGACGGCTCGGTGACGGTGGACCTCAACCGGGCGCTGCTGCCCCCGTGCGCGTTCGCGGCGCATTTCATCTGCCCGTTCCCGCCGCCGGGCAACACGCTGGACACCGCGGTGGCAGCGGGGGAGCGGCGGCTGATCGAGGCCTGATCGAGGCCTGACGGGATCGACCTGGAGACGGCGCGGACCGGTGGGTCCGCGCCGTCTCGTCGTGCGCGGATCCGTGGGCGGTCTTGTGCGTTCCGGTTCGGCTGCGCCAGTATCACCGACAGCAGGTTGATGTCAGGGACACGTCATGCGATCTCTGTCAACTGCCGTGCTAGGTACGACAGTTGAGAGTTGTACGGCCGAAAGCCGCCCTTGCGGCGGAAAGCCGTACGGCCCGAGACTCCCCCACAGCGCCGGCCCAGGGCCGCGCCTCACGGGCCCGTCAACCCCACTTCGGGCCCCCGATTCCCCTCTGGAGGAACGAGAAGTGAGGATCAAGCGCACCACCCCCACGAGAAACATCCGGATGCTCGCCGTCGTGACCGGTCTCGCCGCCGCCGCGGCGATCGCCGTCCCCACCGCGAACGCCGACTCCGCCGCCTCGGCGGGCACCTTCAGCGCCACCCAGCTCGCCGCCGCGGGCGACGCCGTACTCGCCGCGGACGTCGCCGGCACCGCCTGGCGTGTCGACCCGGCCACGAAGACGGTGGTCGTCACCGCCGACTCCACCGTCTCCCAGGCCGAGATAGCCGAGATCAAGCGCCAGGCCGGCGCCAACGCGGGCGCGCTGCGCATCGAGCGCACCGCCGGCAGGTTCAACAAGCTCATCTCCGGCGGCGACGCCATCTACGCGAGCAGCTGGCGCTGCTCGCTGGGCTTCAACGTCAAGGACAGCGCGGGCAACTACTACTTCCTCACCGCCGGCCACTGCACCGACGGCGCGGGCACCTGGTGGTCCAACTCCGGCCACACCACGGTCCTCGGCTCCACGGCCGGATCGAGCTTCCCGACCAACGACTACGGCATCGTGCGCTACACCAACAGCTCGGTGACCAAGTCCGGCTCGGTCGGCAGCGTCGACATCACCAGTGCCGCCAACGCCACCGTCGGCATGTCCGTCACCCGCCGCGGCTCCACCACCGGCACCCACAGCGGCACGGTCACCGGCCTCAACGCGACCGTGAACTACGGCGGCGGCGACATCGTCTACGGCATGATCCAGACCAACGTCTGCGCCGAGCCCGGCGACTCCGGCGGCCCGCTCTACTCCGGCAGCCGCGCCATCGGCCTCACCTCGGGCGGCAGCGGCAACTGCACCTCGGGCGGCACCACGTTCTTCCAGCCCGTGACGGAGGCGCTGAGCGCGTACGGGGTCAGCGTCTACTAGCCGACCCCGCCCGGCTCCGGGCGCGATGAGCACCGCCGAGGTCCCCCGGCCGCACACCGGCCGGGGGACCCTTGCCGGTGCACACCCCTAGTGCGCCCCCTGCCGGCCCGCCTCCTGTGCGATCGGCTCCGCCTCCTGCTTGGGCCTGAGCGAGGCCATCACCAGGGTGACGGCGCCGCCGACCACCGCCCAGGCGGCCAGGACCAGCATCGAGCCGGTCATGTCGTTGCCCTTGAAGTACGCGATCGAGCGCGCCGCCCAGGTGCCCGCGCCCGGCGGCAGGGCCGGGCCGATCGCCTTCCAGAACGGCGGCAGCATCGGCAGCGGGAAGGCGCCGCCCGCGCTGGGATTTCCGGCGACGACGATCAGCAGGATCGCCAGGCCGATGCCCACGATCCCGAAGACCGACTGCAGGGCCAGCGTGGCCGCGCCGACCGCGAAGACGACCAGGGTGCCCAGGCCCCACAGGGCGGCGACGCTGCCGGGCAGGGCGCCCAGGATCGGGCCGACGATGATCGCGCCGCCGAGGCCGCCGAGCACCGAGTAGAGCGCGAGCACCCCCAGCCGGATGATCGCCCGCTCCGGGTTGGCGGGTCGGGAGCCCGCGCTGATCGCGAGGATCGCGGCGCAGATGTAGCCGCCGACGCACCAGCCGACGACCAGGTAGAAGGCGGAAAGACCGTCGAAGTCCTGCGGGGAGGCCGGGGCCACGTCGACGGTGCGCACGGTGCGCTGGTTGGCCGCCTCCAGCTGCGTGAACGTCTTCTCCAGGGTGGAGGAGAGCACGGTGCCGCCGCCGGAGGCGACGAGCAGGGTGTCGGTGCGGCCCCTCGGGTCGACGATCAGGGCCCCGTCGATGTCCCGGTTCAGGATCTGGTCGCGGGCGTCCTCCGCGCTCGCGACCGTCCGCGGGTCGAGCGGTTCGCCGGGCAGCTGCTCCAGCCGGCCCACGAGGGCGGTGGAGACCTGCTGGGGGGCGACCACCCCGAAGGGGACGTCCGTCGGCTTCGGGTTGTGCAGGGCCCCCACGTACGAGGTGATGAACAGGAGCTGGAGGGCGAGGACGCCGAGGACCAGCAGGGCTGCTCGGGGGCTGACGGCGCTCTTCAGTTCGTCGACGAGACTCATGCCCCCACGCTCGGGGGCGGTCGGTGTCCGTGCAGGTGGGACCGGTCCGAACGGGTTATCGCACGGACGTTCGAAAGTGCGCTAGGGTGGGGATGAGGGGGTGGGAACGTACGTACGAATTTGATGCGGGAGGTGTGTGACGCATGCCGGGGTTCACGCATCTGCACACCGCGTCTGGCTTCTCCCTGCGCTACGGCGCCTCGCACCCCGCCCGGCTGGCCGAGCGCGCCGCCGAACGGGGCATGGACGCCCTCGCCCTCACCGACCGCGACACCGTCGCGGGCACGATCCGCTTCGCCAAGGCCTGCGTGAAGGCGGGGGTGCGCCCGCTGTTCGGCGCCGACCTGGCCTACGCGCCGGTGTCCGCCCCCTCCGGTGACGGGCCGACCTCCGCGCGCCGGACGCCCGTGCGCGGCGGTGCCTTCGTGGACGAGTCCGCGCCCCGGGCCGTCTTCCTCGCCCGCTCCCGCACCGGCTGGGCCGGGCTCTGCGCGCTCATCACCGCCGCCCACGCCCACGCGGGGGAGGGCAGGCCCGTGCTGCCCTGGGCGGCCCACCAGGGCGACGGGCTCTTCGTCCTGCTCGGCGCCGACTCCGACGTCGGGCGCGCCCTCGCCGCCGGCCGGCCGGACCGCGCCGCGCGACTCCTGGTGCCCTGGCGCGAGCGGTACGGGGACGCCCTGTGTCTGGAGGTCGTCCACCACGGGCGCACCGGCACCGGGCCCGGCTCGCTGCGGCTCGCCGCCCGTACCGTCGGATTCGCCGCCGAACAGGGCGTCCGGCCCGTGCTCGGCAACGAGGTCCGGTACGCCGACCCCGGCCAGGGCCCCGTCGCCGACGTCCTCGACTCCGCCCGCCGGCTCGTGCCCGTCGACCCCCGTGCGGGGCTCGACAGCGGCCAGGCCTGGCTCAAGGGCGCCGACGACATGCTGGCCGCCGCCGAGCGGATCGTCGAGGCCGCCGGCTTCCGCCGCGACGCCGCGCACCGGCTCGTCGAGCGGACCGAGGACGTCGCCGCCGCGTGCCTGGTCGACCCCGAGGACGACCTCGGCATGGGCTCCGCCCACTTCCCGGAGCCGTACCTCGTGGGCGCCGCCCACCGCACCGCCCAGCGCGTGCTCGCCTCCCGGGCCGCCGCAGGACTGGTCCTGAAGGGGTATGAGAAGCGGCGGGACTACTGGGACCGGATGCACCGCGAGCTGGACATCATCGCCCACCACGGCTTCGCCAGCTACTTCCTGACGGTCGCCCAGGTCGTGGACGACGTGCGGGAGATGGGCATCCGGGTGGCCGCCCGCGGCTCCGGCGCCGGTTCCCTCGTCAACCACCTCCTCGGCATCGCCCACGCCGACCCCGTCGAGCACGGCCTGCTGATGGAGCGCTTCCTGTCCAAACGCCGCACCGCCCTGCCCGACATCGACATCGACGTGGAGTCCGCCCGCCGCCTGGAGGTCTACCGGGCGATCCTCGGCCGCTTCGGCGCCGAACGGGTCGTCACCGTCGCCATGCCCGAGACCTACCGGGTCCGCCACGCGGTACGGGACGTCGGCGCCGCCCTGTCCATGGACCCGGCCCGGACCGACCGGATCGCCAAGGCCTTCCCGCACATCCGGGCCAGGGACGCCCGCGCCGCCCTCGAAGAACTGCCCGAGCTCCGCGAACTCAAGGGCGAACTCCAGCGCCACGGCAGGTTCTGGGAGCTGGTCGAGGCCCTCGACGCGCTGCCCCGCGGCATCGCCATGCACCCCTGCGGCGTGCTCCTCTCCGACGCCTCGCTGCTCACCCGTACCCCCGTCGTCCCCACCAGTGGCGAGCAGCTGCCCATGGCGCAGTTCGACAAGGAGGACGTGGAGGACCTCGGGCTGCTCAAGCTCGACGTCCTCGGGGTACGGATGCAGTCCGCGATGGCGCACGCCGTCGCCGAGGTCGAGCGCGCCACCGGCACCCGCCCGGACATCGACGCGATCCCGCCCGGCGACCCCGACACGTACCGGCTGATCCGCTCCACCGAGACCCTGGGCTGCTTCCAGATCGAGTCGCCCGGCCAGCGCGACCTCGTGGGCCGGCTCCAGCCCGCGACCTTCCACGACCTCGTCGTCGACATCTCGCTCTTCCGGCCCGGGCCGGTCGCCGCCGACATGGTCCGCCCGTTCATCGAGGCCCGGCACGGCCGCGCGCCCGTCCGCTACCCGCACCCCGACCTGGAGGGGGCGCTGAAGGAGACGTACGGCGTCGTCGTCTTCCACGAGCAGATCATCGAGATCGTGAGCATCATGACCGGCTGCGGCCGCGACGAGGCCGACCAGGTGCGCCGCGGGCTCTCCCACCCGGAGTCGCAGGGGCGGATCAGGACCTGGTTCGCCGAGCGGGCGAGGAAGCGGGGGTACGAGGACGAGGTCGTCGCCCGTACCTGGGAGATCGTCGAGGCCTTCGGCTCGTACGGCTTCTGCAAGGCGCACGCGGTGGCCTTCGCCGTGCCGACCTACCAGTCGGCCTGGCTCAAGGCGCACCACCCGGCCGCCTTCTACGCGGGGCTGCTCACCCACGACCCCGGCATGTACCCGAAGCGGCTGCTGCTCGCGGACGCCCGGCGGCGCGGGGTGCCCGTGCTGCCGCTCGACGTGAACCGGTCGGCGGTCGCCCATCGTATCGAACTGGTGTCCGACGCCCCTGTGGTGTGGGGGCTCCGGCTCGGCCTCACCGACGTCCACGGCATCAGCGAGGCCGAGGGCACCCGCATCGAGGCCGGACAGCCCTACGCCTCCCTGCTCGACTTCTGGGAGCGGGCCCGTCCGCGCAGGCCCGTCGCCGAACGGCTCGCCCAGGTCGGCGCGCTCGACGCGTTCGGCGGCAACCGGCGCGACCTGCTGCTCCACCTCACCGAACTCCACCGCGTCCAGCGCGGAGCCGCCTCCTACGGCGGCCAACTGCCGCTCGCCCAGGGCCGCAAGACCGCCCCCGTCGGCCTGCCCGACCTCGACGAGACCGAACGCCTCAGCGCCGAACTCGGCATCCTCGGCATGGACGCCTCCCGCCACCTCATGGCCGACCACCAGGCCTTCCTGCGCGAACTCGGCGTGGTCTCCGCCCAGCGGCTGCGCTCCGCCGCGCACGGACAGACCGTCCTGGTCGCCGGCGCCAAGGCGGCCACCCAGACCCCGCCCATCCGCTCCGGCAAGCGGGTCATCTTCACCACCCTCGACGACGGCACCGGCCTGGTCGACCTCGCCTTCTTCGACGACTCCCACGAGCGCTGCGCCCACACCGTCTTCCACTCCTGGCTGCTGCTCGTCCGCGGCGTGGTGCAGCGCCGCGGCCCGCGCAGCCTCAGCGTGGTCGGCTCCGCCGCCTGGAACCTCGCCGACCTGATCGAACTGCGGGCGGAGGGCGGCCTGGCGGCGGTGGGCGAGCGGCTGTCCGAACGGCCCGAACCCTCGGAGGGGAGCGGTGACTCCGGCCGCCGGATCACGATGTCCACCGGCTACGAGATGAACCCCTGGGCCGACCTCCAGCCGGCCGGCGAGGGCGCCGCGACACCGGCGCGGAAACTCTGGCACAGCAGTCCGGGGAGCGCGGGATGATCCTTTGCGTACGGTTCCGGCTGGAGCCCGTGGACGAGGTGATGCTGCCCCGGCTCCTCGATCTGCTCGGCGAGTTCACCCCGGTCGTCGAGGCCGCCCCGCCCTGCGAGGCGCTCGCCGACGTGCGCGGCGCGCTGCGCTACTTCGGCTGGAGCCCGGCCGAACTGGCCTCGGTGATCCGGGTCAGGGCGCTCGCCCTGTACGGGGTCGACTGCGTCATCGGCGCCGGACCCAACCCGATGCTGGCCCGGATGGCGGCCCGCGAGGCCCGGCCGGGCGTCACCCTGGTCGTCGAGGACCCGGCGGCCTTCCTGCGGGACCGGCCGGTCGTCGCCCTCGACGGCGTCGGCCGCGCCACCGCCCGCACCCTCTGCGGCTACGGGCTCGACTCCGTCGGCCGGGTCGCGGACGCGCCGCTCGCCGTGCTCCAGCGCCTGGTCGGCGCGAAGGCAGGCCGCGACCTGTGGGAGCGGGCGCGGGGCATCGACCGCACCCCCGTCGTCCCCGGCGAGGCATCCAGCTCCCTGGCGGCCGAACGAGTCTTCCCGCACGACGAGTTGGACCAGGACGCGCACCGCAGGGCGCTGCTCTCGCTCACCGAGGAGCTGGGCTCCCGGATGCGGACGGAACGGCAGGTGTGCCGCTCCCTGACCGTGACCGTGCGGTACGCGGACCGGAGCACGTCCAGCCGGAACCGTACGCTGCGCGAACCGACCGCCCACTCGACGGAGCTCACCGCGCTCGCGTACACGATCCACGCCTCGTTCGGGCTCCAGCGGGCCCGGGTACGCGGCATCGCGCTGCGCGCCGAGGGGCTCGGACCGGCCGAAGGGGCCGCGCACCAGCTGACCTTCGACCCGGCGGACGACAAGGCCCGGCGGATCGAGGCGGTGGCGGACCGGGCGCGGGCGAGGTTCGGGCCGAGGGCGGTACTGCCCGGCTCGCTGGCCGCCTGAGCCGGACGGAGCGGCGCGACGGGGGTCTGACCCGGACGGCTCGGAGCGACACGCGACTTTTTACCGACGCGTAACTTCCCTCCGCAGGCTACCCGTGCGTAATTTGGCGAAAGCGCATCCCCACTTGTGGTCCGGACCGCAGGGCGTACTGCACCCCTCAATCCCCTTGAGCCGCAAGGAGATCGCCCGATGCTGCCCTGGAAGCACGTCGTCAGAGCGCTGTCCGTACTGCTGCTGACCGCCGCCGCCACCCTCGCCCCCACCGCCGCCGCCCAGGCCGACACCGACAAGGCCGAGACCGCCTCCGCCACCGACCATGGCTGGAACGACTTCTCCTGCAAGCCCTCCGCCGCCCACCCGCGCCCGGTCGTCCTCGTCCACGGCACGTTCGGCAACGCCGTCGACAACTGGCTGGGCCTCGCGCCGTACCTGGTCAACCGCGGGTACTGCGTCTTCTCGCTCGACTACGGCCAGCTGCCGAACGTGCCGTTCTTCCACGGCCTCGGCCCCGTCGACAAGTCCGCCGAACAGCTCGACGCGTACGTCGACCGGGTCCTCGCCGCCACCGGCGCCGCCGAGGCGGACCTCGTCGGCCACTCGCAGGGCGGCATGATGCCCCGCTACTACCTGAAGTTCCTCGGCGGGGCCGCGAAGGTGAACACCCTCGTCGGCATCGCCCCCGACAACCACGGCACCACCCTGAACGGCCTCACCCAGCTCCTGCCGTACTTCCCCGGCGCCAAGGACCTGATCAGCGAGCACACCCCCGGCCTCGCCGACCAGATCGCCGGCTCCGCCCTCCTGACCAAGCTCAACGCGGGCGGCGACACCGTCCCCGGCGTCCGCTACCACGTCATCGCGACCAAGTACGACGAGGTCGTCACCCCGTACCGCTCCGGGTTCCTCTCCGGGCCGAACGTGACCAACGTCGTGCTCCAGGACCTGTGCGCCCTCGACCTGTCCGAGCACGTGACGATCGGGACGGTGGACCGGATCGTCTTCCACGAGGTGGACAACGCCCTCGACCCGGCCCAGGCGACCCCGACCACCTGCCTCTCCGTGATCGGCTAGCCGTGGCTAGCCGGCCTCCTGGAGGCCGGCTGTGCCCTCCTAGCGGCGCGACCCGGCCGACCTGCGGCGGGCCGTCGCGAAGAGCACGGTCGCGCCGAGACCGAGGACGGCGGCGCCGCCCAGCGCGAGGTACGGGGTGGCGGCGTCGCCACCGGTCTCGGCGAGCTCGACACCCGAGCCGGCGCCGTCGGCGCCGGACTCGGTACCGGTCCCGGCGCCGTTCGCCGCGGGCCGGTCGGGCGCCGCGGAGGTGGTCGCCGGAGCCGCCGCGGTCTCCTTGGCGCCGGTCGCCGCGTCGCCGTCCCCGTGCCCGGCGTGCTCGACCGAGGACTGGTCCCGTCCCTCCTCGATCTGCTCCTCGGAGGGCGCACTCGGGGCCGTCGACGGGGCTGCCCCGCCGCTGTCCTGCCCGAACACCACGTCCGAGCAGGTGTAGAAGGCCTCGGGGGAATCGGAGCGCTGCCAGATCGAGTAGATCAGGTGGCGCCCCGACTTCTTCGGCACCGTCCCCCTGAACACGTAGTCGCCGTTCTGCATCCCCGGGTCGGTGACCTTGGCGAACGGCTTCTCCTCCAGGTCCGACCAGGTGAGCGGCTTCGACGGGTCGTACCCGTCCTTCGTCACGTAGAGCTCGAAGGAGCCCTTGTGCGGGGCCGTCCCCTTGTAACGGAAGGTGTGCTCACCGGAGTCCATCCGGCTGGCCGGCCAGTCCGCCCGCGCCAGGTCGAGCCCGCGGTACTTGTCGTTGCCGGCGCTGCACAGCTTCCCGTCCGCGATCAACTGGCGGTGGTTGCCGGCCGCGTTCGCGATGTTCACCCCGTTCCAGTCGTAGAACGCCTGCGTCCCGCCCGCGGCCACCGCCGCCTTGCACGCCGCCGACTTCGGGCTCTCCGGCCCCTCCGCGTAACACCCCGCGACCCGGCTCACCGGATCGGTCATCGACCCGTGGGCGAAGGCGGGGGCGGCGGCGAGCCCGGACAGGGCGAGCACGGCGGTGGTGGCGACGGCCGCGGCCGTACGGCGTGAGGTCATGGGGGGACAACTCCTTCACGAGGGTGGGGTGTGGGGGGTTGCCCAGCAAACTAGCCCTCCCCATCGGCGAAAACGGCGCCGGAGAGCCGAACGGGGTGATCCTTAGGGCCGCTTTAAGGTCGCGGTAAGAACGGGCTCAGGAACGGACCGCGCCGCGGCCCCGGAGTCAGCCCAGCCGCCGGTAGCGCCGTTCCGGGCGGCCCGTGCCGCCGTACCGCAGGGTGACCTCCGCGCGGCCGGTCTCGGCGAAGTACTCCAGGTAGCGCCGCGCGCTCACCCGGGACAGCGAGCCCGCCTCCGCGCACTCCGTCGCGGACAGGCCCTCCGGGTGGGCGCGCAGGACCGAGTCGACCAGCTCCGCGGTGTGCGCCGCGAGGCCCTTGGGGAGTTCGCGGGAGCCGCGCGGGCGGGCGCCGAAGATCCGGTCGACGTCCTCCTGGCGGGCCTCCGCCGCGGCGAGCCCGTCGAGGCGGCTGCGCAGGGAGGCCACGTGGCGCAGCTGCTCCTGCAGCGCGGCCTGGTTGAAGGGCTTGATCAGATAGTGCAGGGCCCCGGCGCGCAGCGCCGAGCGGATCGTGTCGGCGTCCCGCGCCGCGGTGATGAACAGGGCGTCCACCGCCGGACCCGTCGCGCGCAGCTCGCGCAGCACCGCGATCCCGTCCATGTCGGGCAGGAAGATGTCGAGCAGCACCAGATCCGGCCGGAGCCGCTCCGCGGCGGCCAGCGCCTCGGCGCCGCTGTGCGCGACGCCGACGACGGAGAAGCCCGGCACCGCCGACACATAGCGGCAGTGCAGCTTGGCCACCATGAAGTCGTCGTCGACCACCAGCACCTTCGTCACGCGGACAACGTAGGACGCGACCACAAGGACCACAACGTCCGTTGATTGCGGAAGCGAGACAGCTTCTTAACGCGCAGGCAACATGTGGGCCACCTCACACCCCCACCCCTACCCACCGAGAGGCGGCACACGTGCGGTTGCGCACCCCCCTCGCCCTGCTCGGCGCGGCTCTCCTCGTGCTCGTGGGACCGCCGCTGCTCGACACCGGCAGCGGCTCCGACACCGGCACCCGGATACCCGGCCTGCGCTTCATGGTCCCCAACACGCCCGGCGGCGGCTACGACATCACCGCCCGCACCGCGGCCAAGAACGCCGAGGACGCGGGGCTCACCACCGACATCGAGGTCTTCAACCTGCCGGGCGCGGGCGGCACCGTCGGCCTCACCCGGCTCGTCGGCGAGCACGGCAACGGCCGGCTCGCCATGTCCATGGGCCTCGGGGTGGTCGGCGCCGTGCACACCAACAAGACCCCGAAGACCCTCGCCGACACCACCCCGATCGCCCGGCTCACCATGGAGCAGGACATCGTCGTGGTCGGCAAGGACTCCCCGTACCGGACCATTCAGGACCTCCTCGCCGCCTGGCGGAAGGACCCCGGCAAGCTGCCCGTCGGCGGCGGCTCCTCGCCCGGCGGCCCCGACCACCTCGCCCCCATGCTGATGGCCCGGGCCGCCGGCATCGCCCCGAAGAGCGTCAACTACGTCCCCTTCGACGGCGGCGGCGAGCTGCTCGCCTCGATCCTCGGGAACAAGGTCGCCTTCGGCGTCTCGGGCGTCGGCGAGTACCTCGACCAGATCAAGGCCGGCGAGCTCCGCCTGCTCGCTGTCACGGGCGCCGAACGCGTCCCCGGACTCGACGCGCCCACCCTGCGCGAGGCCGGCCTCGACACCGAGTTCATCAACTGGCGCGGGATCGTCGCCCCGCCGGGCCTGTCCGACGCCGAGCGCGACAAGCTCGTCACCCTCGTCACCGAGCTGCACGGCTCGCCCGAGTGGCGCGAGTCCCTCAGGACCCACGGCTGGAACGACGCCTTCCTGCCCGGCGAGCAGTTCGGCGCCTTCCTCGGCGATCAGGACAAGCAGGTCGGCTCGGTACTGAAGGAGCTGGGACTGTGACCGACACCGACACCGACATCACGACCGTCGGCGACGGCGACACCGTCGTGAAGAAGTCCTGGCTGCGCGAGCACTCCGAGCTCGGCGTCAGCCTCATCCTCCTGGTCCTCGGCGTCCTCGTCCTCACCGACGCCCTCGGCATGACCGTCGACATCGCTCAGCGCGGCCCCGTCGGCCCCCGCACCGTCCCCCTCGTCGTCGGCGCCGGCCTGCTGGTCGTCGCCGTGCTCCTCGCGGTCGACGTGCTGCGCGGCGGCCGCGGCGAGGCCGAGGGCGGCGAGGACGTCGACCTGTCCGAGCCCGCCGACTGGCGCACCGTCCTCCTCCTCGCCGGCGTCTTCCTCGGCTTCGCCGTCCTCATCGGCCCGGCCGGCTTCCCCGTCTCCGGCGCCCTGCTCTTCTGGGGCGCGGCCTACGCCCTCGGCAGCCGCCACCTCCACCGCGACCCGCTGATCGCGGCCGCGCTGTCGCTCCTCACGTACCTCGTCTTCGACCACCTGCTCGGAGTCCCGCTGCCCGGCGGCCCGCTGATGGGAGTGCTCTGACCCATGGACTCTCTGAACTCCCTGCTCGACGGCTTCGGCACCGCGCTGACCCCGATCAACCTGCTGTGGGCCGCGGTCGGGGTCCTCCTCGGCACCGCCATCGGCGTGCTCCCCGGCATCGGCCCGGCCATGGCCGTCGCCCTGCTGCTCCCCGTGACCTACGGGCTCGAGCCGACCGGCGCGTTCATCATGTTCGCCGGCATCTACTACGGCGCGATGTTCGGCGGCTCCACCACCTCGATCCTGCTCAACACCCCCGGTGAGAGCGCGGCCGTCGTCGCCGCCATCGAGGGCAACCCGATGGCCAGGTCCGGGCGCGGCGCGCAGGCGCTCGCCGCGGCCGCCGTCGGCCACTTCGCGGGCGGCATGGCCGGCACGATCCTGCTCGTCGTCCTCGCCCCGACCGTCGCCGCGCTCGCCGTCGACATCGGCGCCCCCGACTACTTCGCCATCATGGTCCTGGCCTTCATCGCGGTGACCTCGGTCCTCGGCTCCTCCCGGATCCGGGGCCTCGCCTCCCTCCTCATCGGGCTCACCTTCGGTCTGGTCGGCCTCGACCAGATGACCGGCCAGCAGCGGCTCACCTTCGGCTCGCTCCAGCTCGCCGACGGCATCGACGTGATCATCGTGGCGGTCGGCCTGTTCGCCATCGGCGAGGCCCTGTGGGTCGCGGCCCATCTGCGCCGCACGGCGGGCGAGGCCATCCCGGTGGGCCGCCCCTGGCTGGGCAAGGACGACGTCCGGCGCACCTGGAAGGCCTGGCTGCGCGGGCCGCTCATCGGCTTCCCGTTCGGCGCGATCCCGGCCGGCGGCGCAGAGATCCCCACCTTCCTGTCGTACGTCACCGAGAAGCGCCTCTCGAAGCACAGGGACCAGTTCGGCAAGGGGGCCATCGAGGGCGTCGCGGGCCCCGAGTCCGCCGCCTCCGCCTCGGCCGCCGGCACCCTCGTCTCCATGCTCACCCTGGGCCTGCCGACGACCGCCGTGGCCGCCGTGATGCTCGCCGCCTTCCAGCAGTACGGCATCCAGCCGGGCCCGCTGCTCTTCGAGCGCGAACCCGACCTGGTCTGGGGCCTGATCGCCTCGCTGTTCGTCGGCATGGTGCTGCTGCTCGCGCTCAACCTGCCGCTCGCGCCGGTCTGGGCCAGGCTGCTCCGCATCCCCCGCCCGTACCTCTACGCCGGCATCCTGTTCTTCGCCGCCGTGGGTGCGTACGCGGTCGGCGGCGAGGCCCTCGACCTGGTCATCCTGCTGGTCATCGGCCTCATCGGGTTCGGCATGCGGCGCTACGGACTGCCCGTCCTGCCCGCCGTCATCGGGGTCATCCTCGGCCCGGCCGCCGAACAGCAGCTGCGCCGCGCGCTCCAGATCAGCGACGGCTCGCTCACCGGCCTGGTCGACACGCCGTTCTCGGTGGCCGTGTACGTGGTGGTGGTGCTCCTGCTCGGCTGGCCGCTGCTGCGGAAACTGATCAAGAGCCGCTCGAAGGCCGTCGTAATGTGACGGTATGACAAGCGAGCTGCTCCGCCCCGCGACCGCGGCCCACGTACCCGCCGTGAAGGCCGTGATCGACGCGGCCTTCCACCCCTACATCGCGCGCATCGGTCTCGTACCGGCCCCGATGCGGGCGGACCACGCGGCGAACGTGGCCGCGGGGCGCGTGTTCGTCGCGGGGGATCCGGTGGCCGGTCTCGTGGTGGTGATCCCCGAGGCCGACCACCTCTACCTCGACATCATCGCCGTCCACCCCGACGCCCAGGGCAGCGGCCTCGGCCGCGCCCTGATGGGCTGGGTCGAGGGCCGGGCGCGCGAGCTCGGCCTGCCGGAGGTGCGGCTGCTCACCAACGCGATGATGTGGGAGAACCGGAACATGTACGAGCGGTACGGCTACGAGGTCACCGAGCGCCGCGCGGAAGGACCGTACGACCGTATTCACTACCGTAAGACGGTACTCAACTCGCCCCCGATGGAGTGAGTTTCGGGAATCCGGGCACGTGATCCGGTATGCCTGGCGGGCAGCGTCATCCCCCACCCCCCGAAGGGACCCCCCACTCATGCGCGCTCGCCTCGCCGCCGCCGTCGCCGCCGGCGCCCTGCTCGCCCTCACCGCCACGACCGCCCACGCAGGACCGGCCGACGGCCTCGCCGTCGACCCCTACGGGACGGTCGCCGAGGACGGCACGGTCAGCCTCTCCGGCTCCTACCGCTGTGCCGACGACAGCGCGGGCCCGGTCTTCGTCAGCGCCACGCTCGTCCAGGACGACCGCTCCGCCGGGATCGGCGGCACCCGCGCCGTCTGCGACGGCCTGGTCCACGAGTGGACCAACAGCTCCGTCGTGAAGGAACCCGCCTACCGGCCCGGTGAGGCGCGGGTGGAGGCGACGCTCATGCAGCTCACCCCCACCGGCCCGATGGGCCTGCCCATGCCCGAGTTCCTGGCCACCGGGAGCCGGAACGTCACCCTGAACTAGAACGTCCCCTGAACGAGAACGTGCCCCTGACCAGGGAGACCCCCTAGGCCAGCAGCCCGATCAGGCCCTCCCGGCCCAGGGCGTCCAGCTCGTCCAGGGCGCGTACGGCGCTCTCCGCCGCCTCCGGATCGGAGGCGGCGAGACCGCTCGCCGCGAACTCGTCCTCGTCGAGCCGCAGCACCTCGCTTCCGTCCGCCGACACCCACAGGTCCAGGTCCAGGTCCTCGACCACCACCACGGACCCGTCGGCGGCCACCTCGGCGGGCCGGGTGACATCGCAGTACCAGCCCTTGAGCGTGCCGTCCCCGGAGCGGACCTCCTTCACCGCGTACCACCGGTCGCGCCAGTAGTGCTCGGTGAAGACGTCGCCCGGCTCGAAGCGTACGAAGCCGAAGTCCCGTGCACCCTCGGCGGCCCACGGCGCGCGGACGGTCAGCCGGACCCCGTCGTCGGCGAGGAGCTCCGCCGGGTAGCGGATCTTGGTCCGCCCCGCCTTGACGAGCGCGACCTCGACCTTCCCGCCGGACCCGGCGGATTCGGTGGACTCAGCCGAGCGGGCGGACATAGCGGGTCTCCTTCGCGCAGATCTCGTAGCCGAACCACGTGTTGATGGCCAGCATCGGCTCGTTGCCGGTGTCGTTGCCGGTGAACGCCTCCGTGCAGCCGGCCGCGCGGGCCCGGTGCAGCGACTGGTTCTTCGCCAGCTTGGCGAGCCCCCGGCCGCGGAAGTCCGGGGCCGTGCCCGTCATGCCGGAGGAGTAGCGGCCGAGGCCGTCCGTGCGGGCGGCGCTGAACGCGGCGGGACGCCCGTCGACCACGGCGACGGTCGTCAGTTCGCGGTCGAGCAGCGGCTGGTTCCAGATGGAGTCCAGCCAGTGCGCGTAGTCGGTCAGCTCGGTGACGACGTCACCCGGCTCGTCGGCCGAGGCCAGCGCGTCGAGCTCGAACAGCGGGCGCGGATCGGCCGCGAAGTCGGCCGCCGTGCGCAGCTCGACGCCCGCGGGCGGCGCCTGGAGCGGCGGCAGCTCGGCCGTGGTCAGGTCGAGCCGCAGGAAGTACGCCGACCGGCTCGCCGCGTACCCGTGCCGCTCGGCGAAGGCGCGGTGGGCGGGCTCGTCGAGGACCCAGCTGTAGAGCGTGGTCGCCCCGGCCCCGGCCAGGTACTCCTCGGCCGCGCGCAGCAGCAGCGTCCCGGCCCCGCGCCCGCGCTGCCCGGGGTGCACATAGAGGGTGACGTCCCCGATGCCCGGCTCGGGGGACTCGTGGACCAGCGACGCGTTCGCGACGCCGACGATCTCCCCGCCGACCTCGGCGACCAGCGGCCGGCTGCGCGCGTCGGGGTGGGCGTGTGCCCACTCGTAGGCCACCTGGCGGCCGGTGGCGAGCATGAAGGGCAGGGCGGCGCGCCGGACCCGGGCGAAGCCCTCGGAGTCCTCGGGGACCTCGGGCCGTACATCGCGGACGATCACAGTCATGGGCGGCACGCTAAGCGGCGGGAGGGCCCGGCTGCCTCCCAATTTCCCGCGGGCCGGGTGCACAATCGGGCGGGTGACGCTTCGAATCAGCGTGGACCAGCACTCCACCACCGCCCCGTACGAACAGCTCCGCTCCCAGATCTCGGAGAGCGCCCGCTCCGGGGAGCTGCCCGTGGGCTACAAGCTCCCGACGGTACGGGGCCTCGCGGAGGACCTCGGGCTCGCGGCGAACACGGTCGCCAAGGCGTACAAGGCCCTCGAGGCGGACGGGGTGATCGAGACCCGCGGCCGCAACGGCACCTTCGTCGCCGCCGCCTCCGACGCGGCCTCCCGCCTCGCCGCCACGGCCGCCGCCGGCTACACGACGGAGGCCCGCCGCCTCGGCCTCACCCGGGAGCAGGCGGAGGCGGCGGTGCGGGACGCGCTGAGAGCCGCTTACGACGACTGAACCCCCACAGGGCCCTGACGACGGGCCCTACAGGTAAAGCCCCGCGTCGGCCGCGCGCTGCTCCGGCATGCCCGTCGCAGGCGTCCCGCGGCGCAGCGCGAACAGCTCTGCCAGCGTCGCGCCGTCCCGGCCCACGCCCTCCTCGTGGCCGAGCCACGCCACGGACTCGGCCCGGGTCAGCGGGCCCACCTCGATCCGGGCCAGGCAGCGGCCGGGGCGGACCACCGCGGGGTGCAGGCGTTCCAGGTCCTCGTTGGTGGTGACGCCGACGAGGACGTTGCGGCCCTGGCCGAGCAGACCGTCCGTCAGGTTGAGCAGCCGGGACAGCGCCTGGCCCGCGGTGTGCTTGGCCTCGCCGCGGATCAGCTCGTCGCAGTCCTCCAGGAGCAGCAGCCGCCAGCGGCCCTTCGCCGTGCCCTCGTCCTCGCCGATCGCGATGTCCATCAGATAGCCGACGTCGTTGAACAGGCGCTCCGGGTCGAGCACGCAGTCGACCTGGCACCAGTCGCGCCAGGACCGGGCGAGGGTCCGCAGCGCGGAGGTCTTGCCGGTGCCGGGCGGGCCGTGGAGCAGTAGCAGCCGGCCCGTGATGTCGTCCGGGGTGACCGCCATCAGCCGGTCCATCGCCCCCGCGACCGGCGCCGTGTAGTTGGGCCGGATCTCCTCCCAGGTGCCCGCGCCGATCTGGCGGGTGGTGCGGTGCGGGCCGCGGCGGGGTGACACGTACCAGAAGCCCATCGTCACGTTCTCGGGCTGCGGCTCCGGCTCGTCCTTCGCGCCGTCGGTCGCCTCCTTCAGGACCCGCTCGGCGAGTTCGGCGTCGGTGGCGGTGACGGTGACGTCCGCGCCCCGGTTCCAGCGCGAGACGAGCACCGTCCAGCCCTCGCCCTCGGCGAGGAGGGCGCTGCGGTCGTCGTCCTTCGCGGCCCGCAGCAGCTTCGCGCCCGTGGGCAGCAGTGTCGCGGTCGGCTTGACCCGGTCCAGGGTGGTGCTGAGCGAGTGCGGCTGTTCCCCGGTCGCGAAGCGGCCGAGGAAGAGCGCGTCGACGACGTCGGAGGGCGAGTCGCTGTCGTCGACGTGGAGCCGGATCGGCAGCGACTGCTCGGGTCTCGAAGGGTCCTTCGGTACGCCGTGGGTGGCAGACATGGCGCCCATGATCCGGCAATCGGGCAGGGGGTGCACGGGCTTTTGAACGGGACGGTCCGGCGGGTCGCCCGATGGGGCCATCGCCGGCCCGGCGTCAGGGCCGCGGCCGCCGCACCGCCTTCCGGGCGCCGCGCACCACCGCGTACCCCTTGGTGAGCGCCCGGTCCGCGGCGAAGGTCCGGCCGATCGCCCGTCCCTCCACGAGCCGTTCGAACTCCTCGATCCCGGTGGAGCGCCGCACGGTCACCCGCTCCAGGGCGTACGGCCCCTGCCCGCGCCGGGCCAGCCGGTTGCCGACGGCGAGCGCCTGGGCGAACCCGGCGGCGCGGACGGCGCGCCGCACCCGCCGGTCGGAGTGGCCGAAGGGGTACGCGAAGGAGACCGGAGCCGTGCCCGTCTCCTCGCGCACGATCGCCCGGCAGCGTCCGGCCTCGAACCGGAGGGTGCGGTCGTCGGTCCGGTCGAGCGGCGGGTGGCTGTGGCTGTGGCCGCCGATCTCGGTCCCGGCGGCGGCCAGTTCGCGGACCTGGTCCCAGTCGAGCATGGCGGCCGGTGCGCCGCCCTCGTCGTGCGGCCCGCGCAGCCAGCCGGTGGAGACGAAGAGCGTGGCGGCGAAGCCGTGCGCGGCGAGCACGGGCAGCGCGTGGCGGTGCACGCCCTCGTACCCGTCGTCGAAGGTGACGAGCAGCGGCCGCGCGGGCAGCGGGCGGCCGTCGCGCCAGGCGGCGGCGAGCCCGGCCGTGGTCAGCGGGGTGAAGCCCCGGTCGGCGACCACCGCCATCTGCGTGGCGAAGGCCTCGGGCGTGACGGAGAGCCGGCGGGTCGCCCGGGGCGGCTCGGGGTCGACCGCGTGGTACATGAGGATCGGTACGGGGCCGGGCCGGGGCCGGCTCACGCGACCGCCTCCTCTTCCTCGGTCCCGGCGGGGAGTTCGGGGATCGGGCCCCAGGAGAAGGCCGGCCCGCCCGTGCGGGCCCGCAGGGTCCCCCGTACGTATCCGGCGGCGGCCAGCGCCACCCCCGCCACGATCGCGCCGGCCCGGCCCGCGCCGCCGGGCCGCCGCCGCAGCACCGTGTCGCCGAGCCCGCGCAGCACGCCCGCGGGCAGCACCCGGCCGGTGTAGCGCCGTTCCGACTCCAGGCCCTTGCCGGCGCCGACGCTCTGGGTGACCAGGGCCTTGGAGAGTCCTTCGGCGTAGGCGCGGGTGCGGAAGTAGCCGAACCGCTCGCGGACGGCGGGGACCTTGTGGTGGATGACCGAGCGGTCGTCGATGAGCAGGACCGCGCCCGGCAGGGCCCGGGCGAGCCGGATGCACAGTTCGGTCTCCTCGCAGCCGAGCGGCCGCCGGTCGCCGTCCCGCCCGATGCCGGTGGCGAAGCCGCCCGCGGCGTCGAAGGCGGTACGGCGGAAGGAGGCGTTGCCGCCGAGGACGTTGCGCACCCGGGCCAGGCCCGGCGGCAGGCCCCGGTAGGTGCAGCCCACGATCCAGTCGAACTCCTCGGGGAACCAGTCGGGGCGCCGGCCCGCCGCCCACACGGGCAGGGTCCGGCCGCCGACCGCCTGCACGGCGGGGTCGGCGTACGCGTCGGCGAAGTGGGCGAGCCAGTCGCGCTCGGCGACGGCGTCGTCGTCGAGGAAGGCGACGAACTCGCCCCGCGCCGCGGCGATTCCGGTGTTGCGGCCGGAGGAGAGGCCGCGGGGGCCCGCGTTGGCGAGCACCCGCACCTCCCGCCGGGTCGCGGCCGCCGCGAAGTGCGCGGCGAGCCGGACCCGCAGCCGCTCGTTGTGGTCCACCACGAGCAGGGTCTCCAGGGCCGGCAGCGACTGCGCCCGTACGGAGTCGGCGGCGGCGAGGATGTCCGCCCAGCGTTCCTCCGTGTAGACGCAGATCACGACCGAGAACCCGGGAGCGGTGTGCCGCTCGGTCAAGACGGCGCCCCCCGTCGCTCCCTGCGCTGCCCGCGTTCGCGGAGGATCACCCGGAGCACCCGCAGCCCGTCGCGTACGGCGTGCAGGTTGCTGACGCCGTGGATGCGCAGGTACTCGTGGCTGGGCACCTCCTGCACGCGCAGCCCGGCCTTGACCACCCGGATGTTGATCAGTGTCTCGATCTCGAAGCCGGTGCAGTCGAGGACGATGTGGTCGAGGCAGTGCCGCCAGAAGGCGTTGTAGCCGTAGCAGAGGTCGGTGTAGCGGGCCCCGAACCGGCGGTTGACCAGCGCGCACAGGACGCGGTTGCCGAGTCTGCGGATCAGCGTCATGTCGTCGGTGCCGCCGCCGTTGGCGAAGCGGGAGCCCTTGGCGAAGTCGGCCCCGCCGACCAGCGCGGAGACGTAGGAGACGATCTCCTGGCCGTCGGCGGATCCGTCCGCGTCGACCATGACGATGATGTCGCCGGTGCAGGCGGCGAAGCCGCTGATGAGGGCGTCGCCCTTGCCCTTGCCGGCCTGCTTGACGACCTTGACGTCGGGCCGCAGTTCGAGGGCGACACGGACGGTGTCGTCGGTGGAGTTCCCGTCGACGAGGACGACTTCGTGGATCCAGTCCGGAAGCGTCTTGAATACGTGTGGAAGATTCCTCGCCTCGTTCATGGCCGGGATGACGACGCTCACGGGTGGCGTGATCGCCAAATGCGAGGTGATGGCCCGGTACTCGGGCGCCAATAAAGAACGCACTGGTCGGTTCCCCCCTACCGCAGCCCGCTCCGTGGCCTGTCGCGACGCTAGAGCCCCTCCCCGGAGTCGCTTTGATGACGGGTCAGATGCGGGTGAGAGCTAAGACGGTATTGACGACCGCATCGGTATGGCAAGACCCGAATTCCCGCTCTTGGAATTCTTTCGGGGTGCGTGTGATGTCAGTTAATTGCTGGGTGAATTGACAATGCGTCGGGCGCCTTTCGGGAACCGGCGTACGCCGGCCCGCTCCCCGTGCCCCGCCCGGACTCCCGACTGGCCTGATCTCGCCGGTTTCTGAGGGACATTCGGAGGGTACTGGGCTGCGACTTTTGACATGGACACTTCCGGTGCCCCGGATCCGCTGCTACTACCTGGTAACGCAGAGATCCTGCTAAAGGGAGGTTCCATGAAACTGTCCCGTTTTACGGCCTTCTCGTCCTCGCTCCTGCTCGGCGCCGTCCTCGCCCTCACCGGGGCGGGAGCCGCGCAGGCCGCGGAGACCGCCGCCCTCGACTACGTGGCCCTGGGCGACTCGTACTCCTCCGGTGTCGGATCCGGGAGTTACGACAGCGCCAGCGGCGACTGCAAGCGCTCCACCAAGGCCTACCCGGTGCTGTGGAAGAACGCGAACGCCCCCTCCTCCTTCGCGTTCACCGCTTGCTCGGGCGCCCGAACGGGTGATGTCACGGCCAGTCAGCTCGGACCGCTCTCCACCGCCACCGACCTGGTCTCCATCACGATCGGGGGTAATGACGCCGGATTCGCCGACGTCATGACGACGTGTGTGCTCCAGTCCGAGTCGACCTGCATCAGCCGTGTGAATCAGGCCAAGGGCTATGTCGACAGCACGCTGCCCGGACAGCTCGACTCGGTGTACTCCGCGATCCACAACAAGGCCCCCAACGCGCACGTGGTCGTGCTCGGCTACCCGCGCTTCTACAAGCTCGGCGGCAGCTGCGTCGCCGGCCTGAGCGAGAACGAGCGGCGCGCCATCAACGACGCCTCGGACTACCTCAACGCCGCCACCGCCAAGAGAGCGGCGAACCACGGCTACACCTTCGTCAGTGTCGTCCCCGCCTTCACCGGACACGAGATCTGCTCGTCCGGCACGGCCTGGCTGCACAGCGTCAACTGGCTGAACATCGGCGAGTCGTACCACCCCACCGCCGCCGGCCAGTCCGGCGGCTACCTGCCCAGCCTCAACGGGGCGGTGTAGCGGAACCGCTCGGGGAGGCGGTCCCGCCCGACGGCGTCGCCGTCGGCGGCGGGGCCGTCTCCTCGCAGCTCACCGTGAACGGCACCCACGCGGACTGCCGCGCGACCGGATCCCGCACCTCCACCCGGATCCGGTCGCGCACCGTCGCGCCCGGCCCGTATCCCGACTGGACGCGGGTCACCTGCTGCTCGGTCGGGCCGCCCTCGGTGAACTCGAGGGTGCGCCACTCGCTGTCCTCGCCCTCACCGCTCCCCGTGACCCAGCGGTACGACACGGTGGCCGGCGTCCGGTCCACCGTGACGGTCGCCGTGAAGGCCGGGGCGGCGTCCTCCGGCGGCGGGCAGGTTCCGCTGTAGGTGTCGCGCACCGCACGCACGGACACGATCACCGAGACCGGCGGCGCGGTCGTCGGGCTCGGCGAGGCACTCGTCGTCGCCGTGGTCGGAGCGGCCGTGGTGGGCGCGGTGGTGGGCGCGCTCGTCGTCGCCGGCGGCGGTGTCGGCGTCTCGCCCTTGTCCGTGTCCCGCAGCACCGCGTACGTCAGCGCGCCGGCCAGGAGCAGCAGGACGGCGATCCCGGCGACGAGGGCCGTGCGCCTGCGCCGCCGGGGCTCCGGCCCTGGCCCGCCGGGCGCGGGCAGGGGAGTGGTGGCGGCGCCGCCGGGACCGCCGGTGCCGCCGGTGCCGGGGCCCGAGCCCGGGGCGTCCCCCGGAGCCCCGGGAAAGGGGACGGGTGCCGGGGGTGCGGGGAAGGCCCGGGTCGGTCCCGGGCCCGGCGTGCCGCCCGCGGCGATCACCCGCAGCCGCTCCTCGGCCTCCTGCGCCGGCAGCCGCTGCTCGGGGTCCTTGCGCAACAGCCCCTCGATCACGGGGGCCAGTGGCCCCGCCCGCTCCGACGGCGCGGGCTCCTCGTCCACCACCGAGCGCAGGGTGTCGAGCGCGGTGTCCCGGCGGAACGGTGAGACACCCTCGACGGCAGCGTACAGAAGCACGCCGAGTGACCAGAGGTCCGCTGCGGGCCCCGGTGTGCGCCCCAGCGCGCGTTCGGGCGCGAGGTATTCGGGGGAGCCGATGAGCTCGCCGGTCATGGTGAGCGGAGAGGTCCCCGCCACGGCCGCGATGCCGAAATCGGTGAGCACCGCCCGGCCGTCGTTGGAGAGCAGCACGTTGGCCGGCTTCACGTCCCGGTGCAGCACCCCCGCCTCGTGCGCGGCGCGCAGCGCGCCGAGCACCTCGGCGCCGACCTGAGCGGCTCTCCGGGGTGGCAGCGGGCCCTCGGCCTCGAGGGTCTCGGCGAGGGTGAGGCCGCGGACCAGCTCCATCACGATCCAGGGGCGGCCGTCCTCGGTGACCACGTCGTAGACCGTCACCGCGCCGCGGTGGGAGACCCGCGCGGCGGCCCACGCCTCGCGCTCCAGGCGGGCGTAGAGCCGCTCCCGGTCCTCGGCCGGGAGGCCGGCCGGAGCGCGTACCTCCTTGACCGCCACCTCGCGACCCAGGACCTCGTCCCGGGCGCGCCAGACGGTGCCCATCCCGCCCTCGCCGAGGACGTCCAGAAGCCGGTACCGACCCGCGATCACCGTCATCTCTCCACGGTAGCCGAGCCGGGCCGGTTTTTGGTGGCGGAGATCACACCCGGTCGGAGGCCCGTTGGCGGGGGGCGCCCGGGCAGGATGGTTCGTGACGGTTCGACAGGTGTTCGATCGCTGTCCAACTCACCCTGGAATCAGACGGATTCGGACAGTGATCGTCAACCCCCGTACATACGTGGTGAATCCTGCGGCCGGAATACACGGGTGTCGTAGCGGGGCGATAGGGTTAACCTGCCCGGGCCGGGTGCCCTCGTACGGGTGGGGAGTGACATGGAACAGATAGCAATGCGCAGCAGGCCGCGTGTGCCTGCCATCACCTGCGGGAGCAGCGCGACCAGTTCGCGTCTTGACCGCCATCTCGCGGTGCTCGGCGGTCCCGCCGTGCCGCAGCGGGAGGCGGCCGAGGCGACCCTGCTGATGCGGGAGCTGACGGCACGAGAGGTGCCGGCGCACGGTCACCGCAGCCGCAGCTCGCGGGTCTCGCTCTTCGCCCCGCTGCGCCGACTGCGCCGCTCGCTCTTCGGCAACCACAGCTGACGGGCCGTCCGGGCCGGGCTCCCGCGTATCCCGACGCACCGCTCCCGCCCGCACCCGCTCGGCCGCAGACTCGTTCCTGACCGCTCGCCGGACGTGTCCCCGCCCGTCCGGCGCTTCTCTCCACCCGTGACCCGCGTTCCGGCATCCCGGTGGTCGGGAGTTCCGGCGTCCCGGTGTCAAGGAGTTCCGGTGTCCGGGAGTTCCGGTGTACCGGCGCCCCGGCGCCCCGTGTCCGAGCCTCCCGGTCGATCCGGTCATCCCGTACGGGGCTTCAGGCGCGGGCGTAGCTCCTGACCGCCGCCGGCGCGCAGAGCGCGATCAGCGCGAGCGACCACAGCAGCGCCCCGGCCACCGGATGCGCCACCGGCCAGGCCGCGTCGGCCGGCACCGGCGTGTTCCCGAACAGCTCCCGCACGGCCGTCGTCACCGCCGAGATCGGATTCCACTCCGCGACCGTGCGCAGCCAGCCGGGCATCCCGGCGGTCGGGATGTACGCGTTGGACAGCAGCGGCAGCATGAACGTGGCGCTGCCCAGCTGACCCGCCGCCTCCTCGCTCTGTGAGGCGAGCCCGAGCAGGATGCCCACCCAGGTCGTCGCGAAGCGGAAGAGCAGCAGCAGGCCGACCGCGGCGAGCGCCTCCAGGGCCGAGCCCTCGATCCGCCAGCCCATCGCGAGGCCGACCAGGAGCAGCGGGACCATGCCGACCGCGCTCGTCAGGAGGTCGGCGAGCGCCTGCCCCAGGGGGACCGCGGCGCGGCTGACGGGCATCGTGCGCAGCCGGTCCGTCACGCCCCGATGGGTGTCCTGCGCGGCCTGGAACATGCCGGTCATCACGCCGTTCGCCGCCGTCGCGACCAGCATCCCGGGCACCAGGAAGGCCCGGTAGTCGGCGCCCGGCATCGCGAGCGCGCTGCCGAAGACGTAGCCGAAGAAGAGCAGGAAGACGATCGGCATCGTCTGGGTCATGACGGTGATCGCCGGGGCGTGCCGGACGCGCTGGAGATGGCGGCCGAGGATGGCGGTGCCGTCGTGGACGAGGGTGCTCATGCGGGGACCTCCTGGTGGTCGGGGGCGGGTGCGCGGCCGGTGAGGCGCAGGAACACCGCGTCGAGGGTGGGCGGCCGCAGCGAGGCGTCGACCAGGTGGACTCCGGCGGCGTCGGCCTCGCGCACGATCCGGGGGAGGGTCAGGGTGGTGTCCGTGGTGACCGCGCCGACCGTGCGGCGCTCGGCGTCCAGGGCCGGCGCGGAGCCGGTGAGCCGGTCGAGCACGGCGGCCGCGGCCGGCAGGAACGAGGGGTCGGCGACCACGACCTCGGCGTAGTTGCCGATCAGCGCCTTGAGTTCGGCCGGGGTGCCCCGGTGGGCGGCCCGCCCTTCGTCGATCAGGACGATCTCGTCGGCGAGCTGGTCCGCCTCCTCCAGGTACTGCGTCGTCAGCAGCACGGTCGTGCCCTGGGACGCCAACCCCCGTACGGCGTCCCGGATCTCGCCCCTGCTGTGCGGGTCGAGCCCGGTGGTCGGCTCGTCGAGGAAGAGCACGCTCGGCCGGACGATCAGGCTCGCGGCCAGGTCGAGGCGGCGGCGCATGCCGCCGGAGTAGGTGCGGGCGGGCCGGTCGGCGGCCTCGGTGAGCCCGAACCGTTCCAGGAGCTCGTCGGCGCGGGTCCGCGGGGCGCGCAGCAGCCTGGCGAAGAGCCGCAGGTTCTCGGCGCCGGTGAGGTCGCCGTCGACGGAGGCGTACTGCCCGGTGACCGCGATCCGCTCGCGTACCCCGGCGGGGTCGCGGACCACGTCGACCCCTGCGACCCGGGCGCTGCCGGAGTCGGGGGAGGTGAGCGTGGTGAGCACCCGGACGGCCGTGGTCTTGCCCGCCCCGTTGGGGCCGAGGACGCCGCAGACGGTGCCCTCGGGGACCGCGAGGTCGAGTCCGCGCAGGGCGTGGACCTCGCCGTATCGCTTGTGCAGGCCCTCACTAAGTACAGCGTACGTAGTTGTCATGCGGCGACGATAGCGCATTACGTACGGTGTACGTAACTGGGGGCGTCACTACGATGGGACGGCGAGGTGATGATCGATGGCGGGCCGAGGGGCCGAACCCGAAGTGATCTGGGCGCGCCCCGAGCGCACGGGCCGTGGCCCGAAACCGGCGTACAGCCGGCGGGACATCGTGGAGGCGGCCGTCCGCATCGCCGATGCCGACGGCATCGACGCGGTCTCCATGCGCCGCATCGCCGCCGAGATCGGCTGCGGCACCATGTCGCTGTACAACTACGTGCCGCGCAAGGAGGACCTGTACGAGCTGATGGTCGACCAGGTCAGCGGCGAGTACGAGCTCGGCGGCGGGCCCAGCGGCGACTGGCGGGCCGACATGAGGGCCGTGGGACGCCAGGCCCGGGGGATCCTGCACCGCCACCCCTGGGTGATCCGGCTGATGACCACCGGCTACGCCTTCGGGCCCAACGCCCTGCGCTTCCTGGAGCACTGCCTGGAGTGCCTCGCCGGGCTCGACCTGCCCGGGGGCACCAAGATGGAGCTCATCGCCACGGTCAACGGCACCGTGATGACGATCGTGGCCAACGAGCTCGCCGTCGCCGAGCGCGCCCGCTCCCTGCCGTGGTCCGAGGAGCGGGAACAGGCCGTGCGTCACGCCTACCTGGCGAGCCGGCTCGCCAGCGGCGCCTACCCGCGCCTGACCGCCGTCTTCGGTGAGGCCGCACCGCCGCCGGACGCCGAGGAGGTCTTCACCCGGACGCTGGACCGGGTCCTCGACTCGTTCGTGAAGACCTGAGCGGCTACAGCAGCGCGAACTGGCCCTCCGGGCCCTCCTCCTGGTGGTCGAGGACGGACGCGGGCCGGCGCGCCCCGTCCGGTACGGGCAGCACTCCGGCCTTCCGTAGGGTGCTCCGGGTCACTCCGGCCGCCGCGGCACGCGCCGTGAGCGCCGCGCGCTCGGGCTCGCGCGCGGCGAGCAGCGCGAGGACGGTGATCAGCTCCAGCAGCTCCGAGGTCCACTCCTGCGGCCAGGCGGCCGGTCCCATCGCCTCCAGGCTGCCCGGCTCGGCGGCCGCGGTCCGGTGCGCGAACCACTGCTCGATCATCCGCACCCCGCCGACCTCGAACTCCCACGCCCCGGCGGGTACCGGGGAGATGCGGCCCTCGCCCACGCTGAGGACCTCCTCCTCCGGGTCGTACGCGAGCTCCGTGGGCCGGGCGGGCACGGCCGCCCGCACATAGGGCCTGCGGCCGCCCGGCAGTCGGGGCCGCTCGCCGCCGCGGGCCCCGCGCAGCTGCACCCCGATGAGCTCCCGGCCGAGCGCCACGCCCGCCGCCCACACCCCGGGGTCCGCGGGCAGCGGCACCCGGCACCCGGCGGGGGAGGGGAGCGCCGCCGCCACGGCCCAGGCCAGCAGGTCCGGGGCGCCGAGCTCGTACCCGTACCGCTCGCCGAGCAGCGGCAGCAGGCCCGGCGCCAGGTTCGGCTCCAGGCCGCCGGGGCGGCGGTAGAGCGGGCGGATGCGGCCGGGGCGGCCGGCCGGGGAGCGCCCGTCCGGGAGCGCGGCCGTCACCAGGAGCGCGGGGCCCGCCGCGCCCGGCACGTACCCCTGCTCGACGGCGAAGAGCTGGTGGTCGTCGGCGACCCGCCACAGCTCGGGCCGCGCGGTGTCGATCAGCCGGTGGTCGGGCAGCAGCCACTGCTCGTCGAACGGCCCGTGCACGAACCGCACCGGCTGCGGGCAGCGGCCCGGCTCGCGGGCGAGCCGGACGGTGCCGGTCCGCTGCCCGGGCAGCGCGGCGACCGAACTCGACGGCGTCCTGGCCCGGCTGGGCCGGAACAGCGCCTCGCGCTCCGCGTCGCCGGCCGCCACGAGACGGTCCCAGCGTGCCCGCAGGGTCCGCGGGTCGGGCGCCACGATCCAGGAGCGGCCGAGCCGCAGCGGGGCCGTCGACCACGGCATCAGCTCGTCGAGCAGGGGCAGCTCGTCCGGCCGTACGTCGTCATCCGTCACGCCCCGCATGCTAGGGGGTGTCCCGCCGGTCATGCCGGGCTCGCGGCGTGATCCACCGGACAGGCCCTGGCGGGCGCGTTCAGGTGGCCTCCACCGTGACGGTGAAGGAGAACCGGTCGCCCCGGTAGCGGATGCGGGCCACGTCCACGACCCGGCCGTCCTCGTCGTAGGTCACGCCCGTGTAGTGCAGGATCGGCGAGAGCAGCGGCACCCGCAGCAGCGCGGCCGTCTCGGGGTCGGCGAGCCGGGCCTCGACGGTGTCGGTGATCCTGCTGATCCGGACCCCGACCACGTCGCGCAGCACCTTCGTCATCGGCCAGCGCTCCAGGTCGGCCGGGTCGATGCCGGCGGCGATCTCCGGGAGCACCGCGTTCTCCGCCCAGTTGGTGGGCTCGCCGCTCTCGCCGTCGGCGCGCAGGCGCCGGTAGACGGCCACCTCGCCGGCGCCGGGGAAGTACTCGGCGAGCTCGCCGGGGACCGGCTCGGTGCCGTGGCCGAGCACGGTGGTCCGCTCGCCGGACTGCTGGGCCACGATCGCGTCGATCGAGCCGAGCAGCCGGCGCGGGGTGGAACGCCGGGCGCCCGGTTCGATGAAGGTGCCGCGCCGCCGGTGCCTGCTGATCAGGCCCTCTTCCTCCAGCTCCTTGAGCGCCTGGCGCATGGTCAGGACGCTCACGCCGTAGTGCGCCGCGAGCTGCTCCTCGGTGGGCAGCCGCAGCGAGGCGTCGGGGGTGCGGCCCAGTATGGAGGCGCGCAGCGACTGCGAGACCTGGTACCAGAGCGGCAGCTTCCGGTTCAGGACCAGCGAGTCGGGAGCGAAGGCGGTCACGGCTCTCTCCGTACGACGACTACGAGACACCCGGCCGGAGGGTTTACGGCCGGAAGTGGCGCTGAAGACCCTGCCATACGTCGTCGTAGCCCCGCTGTAGGTGGTCGGCCCCGGCCGCCTGCGCGGTGGCGGTGACCGGCCAGCGGGTCTCGAACATGAAGGCCAGGCCGTCGTCGATCTTCTGCGGCTTCAGCTCCGCTGCGCTCGCCTTGTCGAAGGTCTCCCGGTCGGGGCCGTGCGCGGACATCATGTTGTGCAGCGAGCCGCCGCCCGGGACGAAGCCTTCGGCCTTGGCGTCGTACGCGCCCTCGATGAGCCCCATGTACTCGGACATCACGTTGCGGTGGAAGTACGGCGGGCGGAAGGTGTCCTCGCCGACCAGCCAGCGCGGGGCGAAGACCACGAAGTCGACGCCGGCGAGGCCGGGGGTGTCGGACGGCGAGGTGAGCACCGTGAAGATCGACGGGTCGGGGTGGTCGTAGGAGATCGTCCCGATGACGTTGAAACGGCGCAGGTCGTAGACGTACGGGGTGTGGTTGCCGTGCCAGGCGACGACGTCCAGCGGGGAGTGGCCGTAGGTCGCCGACCACAGGTTGCCGCAGTACTTGTTGACCACCTCGACCGGGCCGTCGACGTCCTCGTAGGCGGCGATCGGGGCCCGGAAGTCGCGGGCGTTGGCGAGGCCGTTGGCGCCGATCGGGCCGAGGTCGGGGAGCTGGAAGGGGGCCCCGTAGTTCTCACAGACGTAGCCGCGGGCGGTCGGGCTCTGCCCGCCATCGGACGCGCTGCCGAGGAGCTCGACGCGGAAGCGGACCCCGCGGGGGATCAGGGCGACCTCGCCGGGGTGGACGGCCAGCAGGCCGAGCTCGGTGCGCAGGAGCAGCCCGCCGTGCTCGGGGACGATGAGCAGCTCACCGTCGGCGTCGCTGAAGACCCGCTCCATCGGCGCGTTCGCGTGGTAGAGGTGCACGGCCATGCCCGCGCGCTGGGTGGCGTCACCGTTGCCGCCGAGCGTCCACAGGCCGGCCAGCCAGTCGGTGCCGGCCGGCGGCTGCGGCAGCGGGTTCCAGCGCAGCCGGTTGGGGTCGGGCACGGTCTCCGTGAAGGGCGCGCTGCGCACGGCGCCGTTGTCGATCCGGGTGAACGGCGGATGCGCGGCCGAGGGGCGGATCCGGTAGAGCCAGGAGCGCCGGTTGTGCGCCCGCGGCTCGGTGAACGCGCTGCCGCTGAGCTGCTCCGCATAGAGGCCGAGCGGCGCGCGCTGCGGCGAGTTCCGGCCCTCCGGGAGGGCTCCGGGGACGGCCTCGGAGCTGTGCTCGTTGCCGAAACCCGTGCTGTAGGCCAGCGCTTCGGCCGTCTTTCTCGCCTGTTCCGCGTTCATCGCGTGCTCCTGTCCTGACGCTCACAACAATCCTATGCATGACCGTAGGATTCCGCGCCTGCTCGCGTCAACGGGGGCTTTTCCGGGCTCCTTGGACGTGGGGCGTGCGCGGGGGGTTCCAAAAGATGAACATTGCTCTACTCTCACGCGCATGCCCTGGACCCGAAGGTTCGTTCTCGCGCTCTCGGTCGTGCTCGCGGCTCTCGCCGCCGCACTCGTCACCGCTCCCGCCGCCCAGGCCCACGAGGAGCGGCCCGTCACCTTCCCCGACGGCTCGGGCAGCGTCCCCGCGCTGCGCACCGGCGAGCCCGACCTCCTGGTCTGCAAGAGCGACCGGGCCGACTTCCAGCGCCGGGTCGCGGGCTTCCCGGCCGCCCTGAAGACCCGCAACCTCGCCCTGTACGACCGCTGCGCGCGGCAGGGCTTCCGCCACCTCCAGCAGGCCGTCGACGCCGTGAACCGGCCCGGCATGACCATCGCGATCCTGCCCGGGCTCTACGAGGAGGAGCCCTCCCTGCCGGCACCCACCGGCGCCTGCGCCGCCCTGAAGGCGCCGCGCTCGTCGTTCGGCTACCAGATCCTCAGCTACGAGCAGCAGCGGCAGTGCCCGCACAACCAGAACCTGGTCGCGATCCTCGGCAAGAAGAACCTCCAGATCGAGGGCACCGGCGCCTCGCGCCTCGACGTCGTCATCGACGCCAGGTACGCCAAGCTCAACGCCGTCCGCGCCGACCGGTCGGACGGAATCTACTTCCGAAACTTCACCGCCCAGCGCACCACGTTCAACTCGCTCTACGTCCTCGCCGGCGACGGTTTCGTCATCGACGACGTCCTCACCCGCTGGAACGACGAGTACGGCTTCCTCACCTTCGCCTCCGACCACGGCCTCTACAAGAACTGCGAGTCCTACGGCAACGGCGACTCCGGCATCTACCCCGGCTCGGCCTCGAACATCAACGACGGCCGCGGATACGACGTCCCCCGCCACTCCATCGAGATCACCGGCTGCCGCAGCCACCACAACATGGTCGGCTACAGCGGCACCGCCGGGGACTCCGTCTTCGTCCACGACAACGAGTTCGACCACAACATGGGCGGCGCCTCCATGGACTCCGCCTTCCCCGGCCACCCCGGACTCCCGCAGAACCACGCCCGCTTCGAGCGGAATCTGATCCACGACAACAACCAGAACTACTACCCGTACGTCGCCGACGGCACGTGCGCCAAGCCGCCCGCCGAGCGCGGTTACGAACAGGGCGTCGTCTGCCCGCAGATCTCCATGCCGCCCGGCACCGGCATCATCACCGCAGGCGGCAACTGGAACCTCTACGAGGACAACTGGATCTACGGCCACCAGCGGACCGCCTTCTTCCTCAACGCCGTCCCCGCCTTCATCCGCGGCGAGTCGGCGTGGGGCAAGCAGACCGACACCTCCCACCACAACCGCTACGCCGGCAACCACCTGGGCGTCGACCGCTCCGGCACCTCCCGCCCCAACCGCACCGACGTGTGGTGGGACGGCCAGGGCGGCGGCAACTGCTGGCAGTCCGACGCCGGGGCCGCCTCCCCGTACGCCCTGCCCGCCTGCGGCTCCCTGCGGGGCGAGGTCTCCGGCGCCACCGACCGCCTCGTCGGCGAGCCGGTCAAGCTGGCCCAACTCCTCGTCTGCGCCGACTACAACGTCCAGGCCCGGCGCCTCCCGGCCGGCTGCGACTGGTACGGCGCCCGCGGCATCCAGCGCGTCGAGACCCAGCTGGCCCTCGGCGTCGCGGCCGTCCTCGCCCTGACCGGCACCACCCTGTGGTGGCGCAGGCTGCGCGGCAGCCGCCTCGCGGGCGCGGCGACCGTCCTCGGCCTGACCGGCCTGGCCCTCGACGTCGCCGGCTCGACCCTCGCCCTCACCCCGACCGTCGTCCCGGCCCTGGCCCTGCTCCTGACCGGCCTGTGGTGGACCGCCCTCGGCCTGGCGCTCCGTGCGACCCGCCCCTCTCGCCCCGTCTTCGCCTGGACCACCATGGCCCTCGGCGCCCTCACCCTCCTCGACGCCTTCGACAAGGCGGTCCTGATGATCCCCTGGATCCCGCTGAGCCCGTCCTGGGTGCGCGGACTGCTCGCCGTGGTCTGGGTCCTGTGGGCCGTGATCGTCGCCGGCGCCCGCGCCTCCGCGCCGGACCCGGCCACCGCTCCCACCCCGGCAGCCGCCCCCGCAGGCGGTGCCGCATGACCGCCCGCCGAAGCGACCCGAGCCGCCCGGCCCATCGGAGCCGCTGGAGCGACCCGGCCCGCCCGGCCCGCCTGGCCCGCCCGACCCGCCCGGCCCGCCTGGCCCGCCCGAGCCGCCTGGCCCGCCCGAGCCGCACGGCGACCGCCGTACTCGTACTCGCCCTCGCCGCCGCCCTGGTCGCCGGCTGCGGCGGGCGCCCCACCACCCACCACAGGCCCGGCACCAGCCACCAGGAGGCGAGTGGCGGCAACGGCACCCTGCTCGCGGCCAAGGACACCACCGGGCACCGGCTCCGCGAGGTGGCCGCCGCGGGAGCGCCGGCCGTGCGCGTCGAGGCCCGGCCCGACAGCGAGGGCGGCTGGAACGTCCACCTCCTGGTGGAGAGGTTCCGCTTCACCCCCGAGAGCACCGGCGGCGCCGCCCTCCCCGGAGCCGGCCACGCCCGACTCCTCGTCGACGGCCGCGAGACCGCCCGCGCCTACGGACCCTGGGCCCACGTGCCGGCCGGCGCCCGCACCCTCACCGTCCGGCTGTACGCCGACGACCACACCGCCTGGGCCGTCGAGGGCCGCCCCGTCGAGGCCACCGTCCGCCTCGGCGCGGCCGCGCCGACCCCGGGCCCGGCCGAGCCGTCCGGCCGCACCCTCACCATCACCATCAGCGGCGACTCCGTACAACCACCCCCTTCCCGGGTCGAGTTGAAGAAGGGCGAACGTCTCACCCTCCGGGTGACCGGTGACCGCGCCGACACCCTCCACGTCCACGGCTACGACCGCGAGCTCGCCCTGTCCCCCGGACGCGCCGCCACCCTCACCCTCACCGTCGACCGCACCGGCCTCTTCGAGGTGGAGACCCACGAGTCCGGACTCGTGCTGAGCCAACTCGTCGTCCGATGACGGCACCCGCCGGGCCGCCGCTGCCGCTCGCCCATGGCGTGGGCGCCCAGCACGACCTGCCCCTCTCACCCTTCTACGCGTACGCCGGCGCCTTCGCCGCCCTGTTCGTCTCCTTCCTCTCCCTCGGCCTGCTCTGGTCCGCCTCCCGCTTCCGCGGCGACCGGGCCGGCCGCCCGCTCCCCGCCGCCCTCCAGCACCTCGCCGACGCCCCCGCCACCCGCAGCGCCCTGCGGGTGCTGGGCGCCGTCGCCGCGCTCCTCCTGCTGCTCCACCTCCTCCTCGGCCCCGACGACCCGGACCGCAACCCCGCGCCCGGCGCCGTCTACGTCCTGCTCTGGGTCGGGCTCGTCCCCGCCTCCCTCCTCCTCGGCCCCGTCTGGCGCCTCCTCAACCCGCTGCGCACCCTGCACGCCCTGCTCCCCGCCCGGCGCCCGCCCCGCCCCCTGCCTCCCCGCCTCGGCATCCGGCCCGCGGCCGCCGGACTGCTCCTGTTCACCTGGCTCGAACTGGTCGCCCCCGACAACACCGCGCCCACCGTCCTCCTCCTCGCCCTCGGCCTCCACACCGCCGTCCAGCTCGTCGGCGCCGCCCGCCACGGTGCCGACTGGTTCGCCCACGCCGACCCCTTCGAGGTCTACTCCTCCCTCCTCGCCCGGCTCTCCCCGCTCGGCCGCCGCTCCGACGGCCGACTCGCCCTGCGCTCCCCCTTCAACGGCCTGGACGCCACTCCGCCGGCCCCCGGCCTCGTCGCCACCGTCTGCGTCCTGCTCGGCTCCACCGCCTACGACGGCCTCTCCGACAACCCCCGCTGGCTCACCGCCCTCCAGACCTCACCGCTCGGCCGCACCCCCACCGCCACGCTCGGCCTGCTCGCCGCAGTCGGCCTCGTCGCCGCGCTCTACGCCCTCTGCGCGGGCGCCCTGCGTCTGCTGAACCGCGACCTCACCACGCCTCTCACCTCCTTCGCCCACTCGCTCCTGCCCATCGCCCTCGGCTATCTCGTCGCCCACTACTTCACACTCCTCGTCACCGAAGGGCCACGTACCGTCATCATGGCAGCGGGCACTGACAACGCCCCCTCACCCGCTCCACCCCTCGGCCCCGGCGGCCTCGCCACCCTCCAGGTCGCCGCGATCGTCACCGGCCACGTCCTCGGCGTGGTCGCCGCCCACGACCGGTCCGTCCGCCTGTTCCCGCACGCCCGTGCCGTCGCCGGCCAACTCCCGCTGTTCGCGCTGATGATCGCGTACACCCTCGGCGGCATCGGCCTGCTGATCGCCTGAGCCCGGCCGGAGCGGCATGATGGTCCCCGTGCCCCAGCCCACCCCGAAGCCCCCGCGGGCCCCGGCGTCCGGCCCCGCCCTGCGCCGCGCCCCCGTCCAGCAGCGCAGCGCCGAACGGCTCGCCCGCATCCTCGACGCCTGCGCCGAACTCCTCGACGAGACCGGCTACGAGCAGCTGAGCACCCGCGCCGTCGCCGCTCGCGCCGGTGTCCCGATCGGCTCCGTCTACCGCTTCTTCGGCAACAAGCGGTCGATGGCCGCCGCCCTCGCCCACCGCAACCTCGACAGCTACGCGGCCCGCATCACCGCCGGACTCGCCGCACTGCCGGCCGTCGACGCCCTCGGCGCCATCGACACCGTCCTCGACGCCTACATCGCGATGAAGCGGACCGTGCCCGGCTTCGCCCTGGTCGACTTCGGCGTCCCCGCCCCCGGCGAGGCCGACGACGAGGACCCCAACCGCCGTGTCGCCGAACGCATCTGCGGCCTGCTCGCCGAGCCCCTCGGCCGCCCCGCCGGCGAGACCCTGCTCCGCAAGGTCCTCGTCGGGGTCGAGGCCACCGACGCCCTGCTCCGACTCGCCTTCCGCACCGACCCGTCCGGCGACCCGGCGCTGATCGCCGAGACCCGCGAACTCCTCCACGTGTACCTGAGCCCCTCGCTCGGGTAGGGGTCTGTCGGACCTCCCTACCGGTCGGTATGCTCGCGTTGCCCGCGCGCCACCGCCGCCGCCCCAGGGAGACCGCCATGTCCACCGCCCTGCGCATCTGCCCCCTGTGCGAAGCGACCTGCGGGCTGACGCTCACGCTCGACGGCACCCGGGTCACGGCCGCCCGCGGCGATCGCGACGACGTCTTCAGTCAGGGCTTCATCTGCCCGAAGGGCGCCGCCTTTCCCGAGGTCGACGCCGACCCCGACCGGCTCACCGGCCCCCTGGTCCGCGAGAACGGCGCCCTGCGCGAGGCCGGCTGGGACGAGGCCTTCGACCGCATCGCCACCCGGATCCGCCCGATCATCGAGGAGCACGGGCCGAACGCCGTGGGTGTCGTCCTCGGCAACCCCAACGTGCACACCGTCGCGGGCGCCCTCTACCCGCCGCTGCTGCTCGGCGCCCTGCGCAGCCGTAACCTGTTCACCGCCTCCACGCTCGACCAGATGCCCAAGCACGTCTCCAGCGGGCTGCTCTTCGGCGACGCCTTCGCCGTCCCCGTACCCGACCTCGACCGCACCGACCACCTCCTGATGCTGGGCGCCAACCCGCTGGACTCCAACGGCAGCCTGTGCACCGCGCCCGACTTCCCCGGCCGGCTGAAGGCGCTGCGCCGCCGCGGCGGCACCCTCACCGTCGTCGACCCGCGCCGCACCCGCACCGCCCGCCTCGCCGACCGCCACCTCGCCATCCGGCCCGGTGCCGACGCCCTCTTCCTCGCCGCCCTCGCCCACACCCTCTTCGCGGAGGACCTCACCCGTCTCGGCGCCCTCGAAGCACACGCCGAAGGCGTCGGGGAAGTCCGCGAGGCGGTCCGGGAGTTCACCCCCGAGGCGGTCGCAGCCGCCTGCGACCTGGACGCCGACACCATCCGCGCCACCGCCCGGGAGCTGGCCGCCGCCCCCACCGCCGCCGTCTACGGACGGATGGGCTCCTCCACCGTCGCGTACGGCACCCTCGGCAACTGGCTCGTCGACGTCCTCAACGTCCTCACCGGCAACCTCGACCGCCCCGGCGGCGCCCTCTTCCCGCTCTCCGCGACCGCCTCCGCACCCCGCCCCGCGGGACCCGGCAAGGGATTCGCGCTCGGCCGCTGGACCAGCCGCGTCTCCGGACACCCCGAGGCCAAGGGCGAGCTGCCGCTGGTCGCCCTCGCCGAGGAGATCGACACCCCGGGGGTGGGGCGCATCCGCGCGGTGATCACCGTCGCCGCCAACCCCGTCCTGTCCGCCCCCGACGGCCGGCGCCTCGACGCGGCCCTGGGCTCCCTCGACTTCATGGTCGCCGTCGACCCGTACCTCAACGAGACCACCCGGCACGCCGACGTCGTGCTGCCCCCGCCGCCGCCCTCGCAGAGCGCGCACTTCGACTTCGCCTTCAACCAGTTCGCCGTCCGCAACCAGGTCCGCTACACCGCCGCGGCCGTCCCCCTCGCCCCCGGCCGCATGGACGAGTGCGAGATCCACGCGCGGCTGATCCTCGCGGTCTCCGGTCTGCACGGCGCCCCGCCGTCGGCCGTGGACGAGCTCGCCATCGACACGACCCTCGCCAAGGCCGTCGCCCAGGAGCACTCTCCCGTCCACGGGGAGGACCCCAAGGCCGTCGCCGCCGGCCTCACCGGAGCCACCGGACCCGAGCGCCGCCTCGACCTGATGCTGCGCCTCGGCCCGTACGGCCTGACCCTCGACGCCCTGCGCGCGGCGCCGCACGGCATCGACCTCGGCCCCCTGGAGCCCCGGCTGCCCGGGCTGCTCAAGACCCGCAGCGGCCGGATCGAGCTGCTGCCCGCCCCGCTGGCCGCCGACCTGCCCCGGCTGCGCGCCGCGCTCGACGCCGTACCCGACCCCGGCGGCGTGCAGCTCGTCGGGCGGCGCCATCTGCGCTCCAACAACAGCTGGCTGCACAACATCCCCGCCCTCACCGGCGGCACCAACCGCTGCACCCTCCAGGTCCACCCCGAGGACGCTGTCCGCCTCGACCTCACTCCCGGCGGCCTCGCCCGGATCAAGGGCGAGGGCGGCGAACTGGCGGCCGAGGTGGAGATCACCGACGCCGTGCGCCCGGGCGTCGTGAGCCTGCCGCACGGCTGGGGCCACGACCGTCCCGGCACCCGGCTCACGGTCGCCGCCGAACGCCCCGGCGTCAACGTCAACCAGTTGCTCGACGGTTCCCGGCTCGACCCGCTGTCGGGGACGGCCGTGCTCAACGGCTTCCCCGTCCAGCTAGCACCCCTGCGGTGACCTGGGGTTTTGCTCGTATTGCTCACACGTCAACGTCTTGTTAACGCCGGAAGGGGCCACCTACCGTCATCCGGACCGCCGCTCTGGCGGGAGTTCAAGGGTGAACGTGAGGTGTCCTCCCATGCTGACCATCCTCGGCTTCGCCATGATCGCGACCTTCCTGGTCCTGATCATGATGAAGAAGATGTCGCCGATCGCGGCGCTCGTGCTCATTCCCGCGTTGTTCTGCGTGGCCGTCGGGCAAGGGGCCCAGCTGGGCGACTACGTCATCGAAGGCGTCGGCAAGCTCGCGCCCACGGCGGCGATGCTGATGTTCGCGATCGTCTACTTCGGTGTGATGATCGACGTCGGCCTCTTTGACCCGATCGTCCGGGGGATCCTGCGCTTCTGCAAGGCCGACCCGGTGCGTGTGGTGGTCGGTACGGCGGTGCTCGCCGCGATCGTCTCGCTGGACGGCGACGGCTCCACCACCTTCATGATCACGGTCTCGGCGATGTACCCGCTCTACAAGCGGCTCGGCATGAGCCTGGTCGTCATGACCGGTGTGGCCGCCACGGCGAACGGCGTCATGAACACCCTGCCCTGGGGCGGCCCGACGGCCCGGGCGGCGACGGCGCTCAAACTGGACGCGGCCGACGTCTTCGTCCCGATGATCCCGGCCCTCGGCGCCGGCCTGCTCTTCGTCTTCGTCCTCGCGTACGTCCTCGGACGCCGGGAGCGCAAGCGCATCGGCTACCTCAGCCTCGACGAGGTCCTGGTCCCGCAGACCGAGACCGCCCTGGTCACGGCGGGCGGAGGCGGCGCGGGCGGCGCCGGCGGTGAGGGAGCGAAGGCGACGGGCTCCGGCGCGGCCGGCCGGCCTGGGGCCACCCCGGAGGAGACGGACGGCGGCTTCCAGGGGCTCGACCCGCAGCGAGCGACGCTGCGGCCGAGGCTCTACTGGTTCAACGCCGGGCTCACCGTCGTGCTGCTCGCCTCGATGATCATGGAGCTGCTGCCCATCCCGGTGCTGTTCCTGCTGGGCGCCGCACTCGCGCTCACCGTCAACTTCCCGAAGATGGCCGAGCAGAAGGCCCGCATCGCCGCCCACGCCGACAACGTCCTCAACGTCTCCGGCATGGTCTTCGCCGCCGCCGTCTTCACCGGCGTGCTCACCGGCACGGGCATGGTCAAGCACATGGCCGACTGGCTGGTCGGCGCCATCCCCGCGGGCATGGGCCCGCACATGGCCCTGGTCACCGGTGTGCTGAGCCTCCCGCTCACCTACTTCATGTCGAACGACGGCTTCTACTTCGGTGTGCTGCCGGTCCTCGCCGAGGCGGGCGCGGCCCACGGCGTCTCCCCGCTCGAGATCGCCCGCGCCTCGCTGGTCGGCCAGGCGCTGCACATGTCGAGCCCGCTGGTGCCCGCGGTGTACGTGCTGGTCGGCATGGCGAAGGTCGAGTTCGGCGACCACACCCGGTTCACGGTGAAGTGGGCCGCGCTGACCTCGCTGGTGGTGCTCGCGGCGGGAGTCCTCTTCGGGATCATCTAGGCCGGACCGAGCGGCCGGACGGGTGGAAGTCGGAGGGTGGCGCGGCACGGTGCCACCCTCCGTAGTCATGTGATGACCAATAGTCAGATTATCGGTCCATCGTTCCGATATCTGTGTACGACTGGAGGAATCCCGCATGACCGCTCAGGCAGCTGTCCGTCCCCTGCTGTCCACCGCCCTTGCCGGCCTCACCCTGGGTGCCGTGGCCCTGGCCGGCGCGCCCGCCGCCTTCGCGGCCCCCGGGGACAACGGCGACATCAAGGTCCACCGCAAGGGCACGATCGAGCCCGACCAGAGCAACCACCCGCAGGTCTGTGAGTTCCACTTCGCGGCCTTCAACTTCGACGGCTTGCAGCAGGTCCACTGGGAGATCTTCAACCAGCCAGGGAGCAACGGCGCGGTGAGAACGGGTGACATCACCCTCGATCCCGCCGGTGACGGATACACCTCCGACATGGCGCTGCCCGACGGCATGTACAAGGTCGAGTGGACCTTCGTGGGGCAGACGGGCGCCAAGAAGAGCAAGGTCTTCCGGGTCGACTGTGACGTCACGCCCTCGAGCCCGCCGACCACCACCCCGCCGAGCAGCCCGCCGCCCACCACCCCGCCCCCCACCGGCGGCGCCAACGGGGGCAACGGAGGCGGCCACGGTGGCCATGACGGCGGCAACGGCCACCACAAGCCGCCCCACGGCGCGGTCGGAGCGGGCGGCGGCGGATCCGCGGACACCGTGGCCGACGACGACTCCGCCTTCGGCGTCGGATCCGCCCTCGCCGCGGGTCTCGCGGGCACCGCGGGCCTGATCCTCATCCGCCGTTCGCGCCGCCGCAACAATGGCGCTGCGTAGGTCCCCCTTCCCGCGCAGGACGGCCCTCACCGGCCGGGCTCCGTCTCACCCGTCGGGTGAGCGGAGCCCGCGCCGGCCCCCTCTGCGCGGGCCGGCCTCGCGCAGGCCCACCACCCGCCGGCAGCGCCGGCTCCTGCGGCTCGCCAGAACCGTCGCCGTCTCCCTGACGCTGGTCGTCGGCGGCGTCTGGTGGGCCCACGACGGCGAGCCGCCGGGCCCGGCGCTCGCCGCGGGCCCCGCCGCGCACGGAGCGGCGGGACCGGCGGCGGCGAGCGCGGACCCCAAGCCGAAGAGCGCCCCCCGGCCGAAGGCCGCCCCCAAACCGGCGGCCAAGGCCCGTGTGGAGCCCCAGCCCCCGCCGGCCCCCTTGAACCGCTCCCGGCCCACCGCCCTGGCCGTCCCCGCCATCACCATCGAGGCCCCCGTCCAGCGGCTCGGCCTCGACGGCTCCGGACGGCTGGCCACCCCGCCGATCGACAATCCCCGGATCGTGGGCTGGTACGAGGACGGCGCCAGCCCCGGTGAGCGTGGCACCGCCGTCGTCGTCGGCCACCGCGACACCCGCACCGGACCGGCGATCTTCCTCAACCTCAACTCGCTCAGTCCCGGCAACACCGTCCGGGTCGCCCGCGCCGACGGCCGCGTCGCCGTCTTCACGGTCGACCGGGTGCGGACGTACGCCAAGTCGGCCTTCCCCGACAAGGAGGTGTACGGGGCCACGGGCCGCCCCGAACTGCGCCTGCTCACCTGCGGCGGCACCTTCGACCGCAAGGGCGGCTACGAGTCCAACATCGTGGTCTTCGCCCACCTCACGGGCGTCGACCGGGAGATCTGACGCACAGGGGCCTCTCCCCGGAGGCCCCTTTCGCATCCCCTCTACGATCGGTCCGTACCCGGGAGCAGGGGGCCTGGCGCCAAAAAACTAACGGCGCTAGTTTTGTCCTCGACGTGTGACCCGCCGGGTGAGCCCGCCGGGTGACCCAGACGTGTGAGGAGACAGCGGATGAACAGCCACGACGCGATGTACATCGGCGGCGAGTGGCGACCCGCCGCCGGCCCGGAGACGATCGCCGTGATCGACCCGGCCGACGAGCAGGTCATCGCCCACGTCCCGGCCGGCACCGCCGAGGACGTCGACGCCGCCGTACGCGCCGCCCGCGCCGCCTTCCCCGGCTGGGCCGCCACCCCGCCCGCCGCCCGCGCCGCCCGGATCGCCGCGCTGCGCGACGCGCTCGCCGCGCGCGCCGAGGAGATCGCCGCCACCGTCACCGCCGAGCTGGGCGCCCCGCCGCGGATCGCGGCCGCCGTGCACGCAGGACTGCCGATCGCGGTGGCCGGCTCGTACGCCGAACTCGCCGCCACCCACCCCTTCGAGGAGAAGGTCGGCAACTCGACCGTCTACTCCGAGCCGGTCGGCGTCGTCGCCGCGATCACGCCCTGGAACTACCCGCTGCACCAGATCGTTGCCAAGGTGGCCCCCGCCCTCGCCGCCGGCTGCACCGTCGTCCTCAAGCCCGCCGAGGACACCCCGCTCACCGCCCAGCTGTTCGCCGAGGCCGTCCACGCGGCCGGCGTCCCGGCCGGCGTCTTCAACCTGGTCACCGGCCTCGGCACGGTCGCGGGCCAGGCCCTGGCCGAACACCCCGGCGTCGACCTGGTCTCCTTCACCGGCTCCACCGCCGTCGGCCGGAGGATCGGCGCCCTGGCCGGCGGGGCGGTCAAGCGCGTCGCCCTGGAACTCGGCGGCAAGTCCGCCAACGTCATCCTGCCCGGCGCCGACCTCGGCAAGGCGGTCGCCGCCGGCATCGCCAACGTCATGTCCAACTCCGGCCAGACGTGCAGCGCCTGGACGCGGATGCTCGTCCCCGCCGAGCGGTACGAGGAGGCCGTCGCCCTCGCCGCCGAGGCCGTCGCCCAGTACGTCCCCGGCGAGCGCGTCGGCCCGCTCGTCAGCGCCAAGCAGCGCGACCGGGTCCGCGGCTACATCGAGAAGGGCATCGAGGAGGGCGCCCGGCTCGTCGCCGGCGGCCCCGAGGCCCCGCGTGAGACCGGCTACTACGTCTCCCCGACGGTCTTCGCCGACGTCACCCCCGAGATGACGATCGCCCAGGAGGAGATCTTCGGCCCGGTCGTCTCGATCATCCGCTACGAGGACGAGGCCGACGCCCTCGCCATCGCCAACGGCACCGTGTACGGCCTCGGCGGCGCCGTCTGGGGCGAGCCGGACGAGGCCGTCGCCTTCGCCCGCCGCATGGAGACCGGCCAGGTCGACATCAACGGCGGACGCTTCAACCCGCTGGCCCCGTTCGGCGGCTGGAAGCAGTCCGGCGTGGGGCGCGAGCTGGGGGCGCACGGCCTGGCGGAGTACCTCCAGACCAAGTCGCTGCAGTTCTGACGCCTCCGCGGTTCCGACTCAGCGGTCCTGCACGTCCTGTGGCCCTGACGCTGCCGCACTCCCCGCCGTCCCCACCGAAGGAGCCCCACGCGTGATCCGCGCCGCCGTCCTGCCCGCCGTCGGCTCTCCCCTGGAGATCACCGGCATAGAACTGCCCGAGCCCGGCCCCGGCCAGGTCCGGGTCCGCCTCGCCGCGGCCGGGGTCTGCCACTCCGACCTGTCGCTGTCCAACGGCACCATGAGGGTGCCGGTCCCCGCCGTCCTCGGCCACGAGGGCGCCGGCACGGTCGTCTCCGTCGGCGAGGGCGTCACCCATGTCGCCCCCGGGGACGGCGTGGTCCTCAACTGGGCGCCCTCCTGCGGCACCTGCCACCACTGCACGATCGGCGAGGTCTGGCTCTGCGCGAACGCGCTGACCGGCGCCGCGAACGTGTACGCCCGCACCCAGCACGGCACCGAGCTCCACCCCGGGCTCAACGTGGCCGCGTTCGCCGAGGAGACCGTGGTCGCCGCGAACTGCGTGCTGCCCGTCCCCGACGGCGTACCGCTCACCGACGCCGCCCTGCTCGGCTGCGCGGTCCTCACCGGCTGGGGCGCCGTCCACCACTCCGCGCGGGTCCGCGAGGGCGAGTCCGTCGCCGTCTTCGGGGTCGGCGGCGTCGGCCTCGCGACCCTCCAGGCCGCCCGGATCGCCGGGGCCTCGACGATCGTCGCGGTCGACGTCTCGCCCGAGAAGGAGGCGCTGGCCCGGGCGGCCGGCGCCACCGAGTACGTGGTCGCCTCCGAGACCACCGCGAAGGAGATCAGGAAGCTGACGGGCGGCCACGGCGCCGACGTGTCGGTGGAGTGCGTCGGCCGGGCGGCCACCATCCGCACCGCCTGGGAAGCCACCCGGCGCGGCGGCCGCACGACGGTCGTCGGCATCGGCGGCAAGGACCAGCAGGTCACCTTCAACGCCCTGGAGATCTTCCACTGGGGCCGCACCCTGTCCGGCTGCGTCTACGGCAACTCCGACCCGGCCAGGGACCTGCCGGTCCTCGCCGGGCACATCCGCGCGGGCCGCCTCGACCTGGGCGCACTGGTCACCGAGCGCATCACCCTGGAGGGCATCCCGGGCGCGTTCGACAACATGCTGGCGGGCAAGGGCGGCCGGGCCCTGGTCGTGTTCCCGACTCCCTAGGCCGCCTTTTCGGCGACGGCCGCGGGCTCGGCGACGGCCCGCGGCCGGGACCGGGACACGGCCACGCCCGCGAGGCACAGCGCGCCGCCGCCCAGGGTGAGCAGCCCCGGCAGCTCGCCCAGGAACACCCAGGCCATCAGCACGACCAGGGCGGGCACGGCGTACGTCGTCGCGCCCATGCGTCCCGCGGTCGTACGGGCCAGGGCGTAGGCCCAGGTGGTGAAGGCGAGTGCGGTCGGGAACACCCCGAGGTAGACCATGTTGAGGGTCGCCGACAGCGGGGCGCGGCCCGCCTCCTCGACGAGCCGCCCGGCGAACGGCAGGCACGCCACCGTGCCCACGAGGCAGCCGAAGGTCGTCACCTGGAGCGCGCTGCCGTGCGCGAGCGCCGGCTTCTGGGCGACGACACCGCCCGCGTACGCGATCGCGGCGAGCAGACAGAGCACCACGCCCAGGACCGAGGCGTGCCCCTCGCCGGACATGGAGAGCCCGACCGCCACGGCGCCCGCGAAGGACACGGCCATGCCGGCGAGCAGGCGGGGCGGCAGCGACTCCTTGAGGAACCGGGCGCCGAGCAGGGCGATGAGGATGGGGCCGATGTTCACGACCATCGCGGCCGTCCCGGCGTCGACCTCCTGCTCGCCCCAGTTGAGCACCACCATGTACGCCCCGAACCACAGCAGCCCGGACACGGCGATCCCCGGCCAGGCCGCCCGTGGTGGCAGCCCCCCGCGCCGTATGAGGAGCACGGCCCCGAGCACCAGGGAACCGGCGAGGAGCCGCCCGAGGGCCAGGGCACCGGGGGAGTAGGCGGCGCCGGCGCTGCGGATGGAGACGAAGGCGGAGGCCCACAGGACGACGGTGACACCGGCCGCGGCGAGCGCGAGGCGCGAGGTTCGGTTCGACATGGACCGACCGTACGGCGCGGACGGTTCGGCCTTCACCGCAATATCGGGCGACGGGCCGCCACGCGGGACCCCGCTCACCGCAGGACCGCCGCGTCGATCCCGAGCGCCTTGTGCAGCGCCCGCTCGCCCTCCTGGGTCACCTTCACCGCACGCTCGGACCCGATCCGTACGCACCAGCCGGCGTCCAGCGCGTGCCGGCACAGCGCCGCACCCGCGAGCCCGGCGAGGTGCGGCCGCCGCTCGGTCCAGTCGAGGCAGCCACGCGCGAGGGGCCGCCGCCCCTTCGGTACGAGGGCGATGCCGAGCCCGTCGAACCAGGCCACGCCCCGGTCGGTGAGGGCGAACCCGGTGTCCTGGCGCAGCAGTCCGCGCTCGGTCATCGCGTCGGTGACCGCGATCCCGAGCCGCCCGGCGAGATGGTCGTAACAGGTCCGCCCCCGCGCCATCGCCCGCCCGGCGCTCGCGGCGCGCAGACCGCGCGGAGCCTCGGCCGCGACCGGCTCGGAACGGGCGGCCAGATCCTCCACGAGATGCGCGACCCCGGCGTCGGCGAGCCGCACGTACCGGTGCCGGCCCTGTCGCTCCTCGGCGAGCACCCCGCCCGCGACGAGCTTCCCCAGGTGCTCGCTGGCCGTCGACGCCGCCACCCCCGCATGCCGCGCCAACTCCCCGGCGGTCCAGGCCCGCCCGTCGAGCAGGGCCAGGAGGAACGCGGCACGGGTCTCATCGGCGAAGAGCGCGGCGAAGGCGGCGAGGTGTCGGGAAGCCATGCAGCCAGGATGTCGCACGAATGGTTCGGCGACGGCCGAAACGTCACCTGTCGCGGGGGCCGCCCCTTGGTGGTGTCTTCACCGGACGCCGAGGGTGACTTCCTACGCGTACCGCTCGTACTGCGCCCGCAACCCGTCGAGCAGTGCCCGCAGCCCCGTTTCGAAGGCGCCCTCGTCGACCTTCTCGCGGCGGTCCGCGAGGAGATGGGCCTGGCCGAGGTGCGGGTAGTCGGCGGGGTCGTAGGCCGTCTCGTCGTCGACGAAGCCGCGGGCGAAGGAGCCGAGGGCGGAGCCGGTGATGAAGTAGCGCATCAGGGCGCCGATGTGGGTGGCCTGGGCCGGGGGCCAGCCCGCGCGGACCATCCCGCCGAAGACCGCGTCGGCGACCCGGAGGCCGGCCGGGCGGCGGCCGGGGCCCTGGGCGAGGACCGGGACGATGTGCGGGTGGTCGGCGAGGGCGGCGCGGTAGGAGACGGCCCAGTCATGCAGGGCGGTGTGCCAGTCGCGGGGGTCGTCGGGCGCGAACATCGACAGGTCGATCTTGGCGCTGACGGCGTCCGCGACCGCGTCCAGGATCTCGTCCTTCGTCCGGAAGTGGTTGTAGAGCGAGGGCCCGCTCACGCCGAGTTCGGCCGCGAGTCGCCTGGTGGAGAGGGCCGCGAGCCCCTCCGCGTCCACGAGCGCTCCCGCCGTCTCGACGATGCGGTCTCGGCTGAGGAGGGGCTTGCGCGGTCGGGCCATGGCGCACATAGTAGGCGCGGGAAATAAAACTAGCAGTGATAATTTAAGTCGGCCGGAGTGACCGGAGTGAGAGGGGTGGCGCGGTGAATCTGGAGCTGAGCGACGAGCAGGAGGCCGTACGCCGGCTCGCCGGGGACTTCGTCGCCCGCGAGGTCGCCCCGTACGCCGTCGAGTGGGACCGAGCCGAGAACGTCGACAAGTCGATCGTGAAGAAGCTCGGATCGGTGGGATTCCTCGGGCTGACGATTCCCGAGGAGTACGGCGGCTCCGGCGGTGACCACCTGTCGTACTGCCTCGTCACCGAGGAGCTGGGCCGCGGCGACTCCTCGGTCCGCGGCATCGTCTCCGTCTCGCTCGGCCTGGTCGCCAAGACCGTCGCGTCCTGGGGGACCGAGGAGCAGAAGCGGACCTGGCTGCCGCGGCTCACCGCCGGCGACGCGATCGGCTGCTTCGGTCTCACCGAGCCGGGCACCGGCTCCGACGCGGGCAACCTGTCCACCCGCGCGGTCCGCGACGGCGACGCGTACGTGATCGACGGCAGCAAGATGTTCATCACCAACGGCACCTGGGCCGATGTCGTGCTGCTCTTCGCCCGCACCCATGACATCCCCGGCCACAAGGGCGTCTCCGCCTTCCTCGTCCCCACCGACACCCCCGGCCTCACCCGCCGCACCATCCACGGCAAGCTCGGCCTGCGCGGCCAGGCCACCGCCGAACTGGTCCTCGAGGGCGTCCGCGTCCCGGCGAGCGCCCTGCTCGGCCCCGAGGGCAAGGGCTTCTCCATAGCCATGTCCGCGCTCGCCAAGGGCCGGATGTCGGTCGCCGCCGGCTGCGTCGGCATCGCCCAGGCCGCGCTCGACGCGGCGGTGCGGTACGCCGGCGAGCGCGAGCAGTTCGGCAAGCCCATCGCCTCGTACCAGCTCGTCCAGGAACTGATCAGCGACATCGCGGTCGACGTGGACGCGGCCCGGCTGCTCACCTGGCGCGTCGCCGACCTGATCGACCGCGGCCAGGAGTTCGCCACCGCCGCGTCGAAGGCCAAGCTGTACGCCTCCGAGGCCGCCGTCCGCGCCGCGAACAACGCGCTCCAGGTCTTCGGCGGCTACGGCTACATCGACGAGTACCCGGTCGGCAAGCTGCTGCGCGACGCTCGGGTGATGACCCTGTACGAGGGCACCAGCCAGATCCAGAAGCTCATCATCGGGCGGGCGCTGACGGGCGTGTCGGCGTTCTGAGTACCCGCTGGGGGATCCCCTGAGTATCCGGGCGGATGTGGCGGGGGCCACATCCGCCCGATGCTGTCCGCCATGAGCGACTATCCGGTCAGACAGCAGAACACCGCCGCCTACTACATGCAGGCCGTCATCTCCTTCGGCCTCGCCCTCGTGGCCGTGACCGTGGGGATCTACAGGCTGGAGGCCGACGCCTGGGTCCGCGGCTTCCTGGCCGTCGCGGTCTTGTACCTCACCACCTCCGCCTTCACCCTCGCCAAGGTCGTCCGCGACCGGCAGGAGGCGTGACGCAGCCCGGGCAATCTCTAAGCGCTTGCTCACCTTCGTTGTATGGTGTTCGTTCCGACGGCCCCGAGAAGGAGAGTGCGATGAGCGCGGCGGAGGAGACGCCCGGCGGCGAGGACATGCCGTGGGGCGAGGTCACGCCCGAGGCCGCACGACGCCTGCTGGTCGCGGCCGTGGAGGCGTTCGCCGAGCGCGGGTACCACGCCACCACCACCCGGGACATCGCGGGACGGGCCGGCATGAGCCCGGCGGCGCTCTACATCCACTACAAGACCAAGGAAGAGCTGCTCCACCGGATCAGCCGGATCGGCCACGACAAGGCCCTGGAGATCCTGCGGGCCGCCGCCGACGGCGAGGGCACGGCCGCGGAGCGGCTCGCCGACGCCGTACGGTCCTTCGTCCGCTGGCACGCCGAGCGGCACACCACCGCCCGGGTCGTGCAGTACGAGCTCGACGCCCTCGGCCAGGAGCACCGCACCGAGATCGTGGCGCTGCGCCGCGAGTCGGACGCCACCGTGCGGCGGATCATCAACGAGGGCGTGGCGGCGGGGGAGTTCGACGTCCCGGACGTGCCCGGCACCACGGTCGCCGTGCTCTCCCTGTGCATCGACGTCTCGCGCTGGTTCAACACCCAGGGACGCCGGACGCCCGACGAGGTCGGCGCGCTCTACGCCGACCTCGTCCTGCGGATGGTCGGCGCTCAGAAGTAGTAGCGGGACACCGACTCGGCGACGCACACCGGCTTGTCGCCGCCCTCGCGCTCCACCGTGACCGTCGCCGTCACCTGCACCCCGCCGCCGGCCTCCGTCACGTCGGTGAGCACGGCGGTCGCGCGCAGCCGCGAGCCGACCGGCACGGGGGAGGGGAAACGGACCTTGTTGGTGCCGTAGTTGAGGCCCATCTTCATGCCCTCGACGCGCATGATCTGCGGGACCAGGGTCGGCAGCAGCGAGAGCGTGAGGTAGCCGTGCGCGATCGTCTTCTTGAACGGCCCGGTGGCGGCGCGCTCCGGGTCGACGTGGATCCACTGGTGGTCGCCGGTGGCGTCGGCGAACTGGTCGATCCGCTTCTGCTCGATCTCCAGCCAGTCGCTGTGGCCCAGTTGCTCGCCCACCCCGGCGTGCAGCTCCTCGGCGGAGGTGAAGATCCTCGGCTCGGCCATGTTCCCGCTCCCTCTCGTTCCTGGGTGATGTCTAAGCGCTTGCTCAGCATGTGGGCGTGGGTGGTCTCCTGTCAACGGAGGGCCGGTGGGAGACGGCGGGCCTCGCGTAGGCTCGACCGGGTGCCCCAGATTCCCGAGAAGATCCACGAGCTCACCGTCGGCCAGCTGTCCGCGCGCAGCGGAGCGGCCGTCTCGGCCCTGCACTTCTACGAGGCCAAGGGCCTGATCAGCAGCCGGCGCACCAGCGGCAACCAACGCCGCTACGGGCGCGACGTACTGCGCCGGGTGGCCTTCATCCGGGCCGCCCAGCGGGTCGGCATCCCGCTGGCGACGGTCCGCGACGCACTGGCCCAGCTGCCCGAGGAGCGCACCCCCACCAACGAGGACTGGGCACGGCTCTCGTCGACCTGGCGGGCGGAGCTGGACGAGCGGATCAAGCAGCTGGGGCGGCTGCGGGACCATCTGACGGACTGCATCGGCTGCGGCTGTCTGTCCCTCGAGAACTGCGTGCTGTCCAACCCCGACGACGTGTTCGGCGAGCGGCTGACGGGCTCGCGCCTGATGCCGGAGCGCAAGGAAGCGTAGGGAAGCGTCAGACGGACCGACGACGACACGACGACATGGAGCAGGGGCCCGCCACCCCCGTGGACGGGCCCCTGCTCGGCTCTTCGCGCCGGCGTCACTCGTACTCGGTGCCGCCCTTGCGGGTCAGATACGCGGGGCTGACCGCCTTCGCGATCGCGCGCCCGCCGACGACGGGGCTGTGCCGCTCGGCCACCGGCCGGATCACGACCCCCTCGCGCAGATGCAGCTCCCGCCCGGAGACCGTCTCCCGTCCGCTCGCCAGCGCGAGGACGGTGTCGAGGTCGTACGGGCCGGTGAACAGGCGCGGTACGAGCGGCAGCTCGCCCGGCTCCAGGACCTCGGCCGGGTCCAGCCAGCGGACCTGCCCGTCGATCTCGGCGGAGACGTCGAACACCGCGTACCCGAGCCCGTCCTGGACGCGGGCGTTCGCCCCGTACGCCAGGTCCTGCACGCCCGCCCCGTACACCTCGCCGAACAGCCCGACGCGGGCCGCCCCGAGCCGCTCGGCGAGCCGGGCCGCGACGGCGGGGACGCCGTGCCCGAGGACGGCGCGCCAGTACAGGTTGCGCGGGTCCTCCTTCAGGGCGAGACCCCTGGCGCCGAAGCCCTTGGAGGAGACGTGGACCCGGCCGTCCCCGGCCGCGTACGTCACCAGGCAGGCCGTGCCGTGCAGCTTCTCGGTGAGGACCACCGGCTCGCCCGGCTCGAAGACGTCCGGGAAGCGGTGCAGGTTCTCGATCTCCACCCACGGCAGCAGATCCGGCGCCGCCTCCACGTCCCCGCTCATCGTCGGCGGGACCGGCGGCGCCCACTTGGCGATGCCGAGCAGCTCCGCGAAGTCCGTCCCGTCGGCGGCCGCCTGCTTCAGGTCCACCCCGTCGAGCGCCTTCGGCCGGCAGACGATCCCCTGCGACAACTCCCCGCGCAGGCGCACCGCCTTGACCCGGTCCGAGGCCTTCCCCGCGAGACGTCCCGTGAGACCCAGCTCGTCGACGAGCCCGGCCGGAAGCACCGCCTGCTCCGGAATGTAGAGCGCCACGTCTCCGGTCCGGTACACGCCCTTGGCGACGACCGCCCGGTAGAGACCGACCTGCGCCAGCTCCAGCGCGTCGGCGTTCGGGTGGTCGTGGACGGTCAGGGTCTCGGCGGTGACGCGCAGCGTCGACATGGTCAGAACTCCGGTCGCTCGGTGTGCTTCTGTGGCGTGGTCATCACCCCACACTGTGCCGGGCGCGAAGTGCGTTGGGCGAGCGATTTTGTCGGCTGGTAGCGTCGCTCGTTTCGCGAAGCGCCCTATGCGCAGACCGTCGCAGGAGGGGACTCCGACAACGCCGCCGACACCAGCTGGGCGTTGGAGCGGGCCGGGCTGCCGTCGGGAAGGAGGAGGGTGTCCTCCAGGCCGATGCGGGTGGCCAGGCCCAGGCGGCGGGCGAGGCGGAGGAGCGGCCAGGCGGAGGCGTCCGTGCCGTGCAGCAGGACCGGGCGGGGCTGCGGGGAGCGGGAGAGCGCGGCGAGCAGGGCCAGGGCCGTGGACTCGGCCGTCGCCGGCGAAGGGTCCGTCATCTCGGCCAGGACGCGCAGGACGCGCGGGGCCAGGGAGGAGCGCAGGAAGCGGGCCGGGCCGTCCGTGCCGGACCGGAGGCCGGCCTCGACGGCGACGCCCCGCTCGAGCAGGGCCGCGGCCAGGGCTTCGGCGCCCGGCTCGTGCCAGTTGACGCAGGCCTGGTCGGGCAGCACCGTCCAGGCGCGGACCCGGGCGAGCCTGCGGACCGGGTCGGGCTCCGCCGGTACACCGGTCGTCACGCCCACCGGAACGTCCACGGCCGCGCGGATCGCGGTCAGGGTGTCGGCGAGGACCCGCGGCGAGAGGGTGTCGCTCCCGCAGGGCGTCTTGGGATGGACGTGCACCTCGTCGGCGCCCGCCGCGACGGCGGCCGCCGCTGCCTCGGCCATCGCGTCCGGGGACATCGGCACGGCCGCCGAATCCCCGGGCCCGCGGCCCCCGTTGAGACAGACCTGTACCATCACGCCACCGACGCGAGCCGCGGCAGCGCGTCGTCGCGGGTCCGGGCGAGCGCCCGGGGCGTGAGCACGGCGCGCGGTATCAGCACCCCGCAGTCCTCGCAGACCGGCCCGAACCACGGCTCGTCCCGCAGCTCCGCCCGCCACTCGATGTGCGGTCCGGCACAGACCGGGCAGTGCTCGCCAGGACCCCTCTTCAGCGCGGCCACCAGCCGGCCCACCACCTCGGGCAGCGGCTCCGTCGGATGGTGCCCGGGGTCGTCACAGCGGGCCACGCCGTTGCCTCCCCAGATGCGCCGGTGCCACTCGTCGAGGGCCCCCGGCCGGCGCAGCCCGCCGTGTTTCTCACGCCTCCGCCGCTCGGCGAACTCCTCCTCGTACGCGAGCCACACGGCCCGCGCCTGCTCCAGCTCCTCCAGCGCGGCCACCAGCCGCCCCGGATCGGCCGTCCGGTCCTCGGGCCCGAACCCGTGCCGTCGGCACAGATGGTCCCAGGTCGCCCGGTGACCGTAGGGCGCGAACCGCTCCAGGCATTTGCGCAGCGAATAGCGCCGCAGAGCCGTGTCGCTCCCAGGATCGCGAACCTGTCTCGCGAGACTCCGGAACCCGGCCATCGTCTCCCACCTCCGTCGCTAGCACTTCGGCGATATGAGAGGGACGAACGAGCGGCCCTTCCTGTTCCATCGAAAATCGGATGGCAGCCATCAGCGGGGGAGCAGAGGCCGGAAATCACCCCCGAACCGCCCCCGGAAGATCCTCGGATTCCGGCCGGAATTCCCCCGGTCAGCGCCCGAAGCGTCCCGCCCTCGCCACCACCCGGGCCAGCTCCGTATGGCAGATGTCGCTGTGTTCGGACACCACCCGGGCCGTGTCCACGCTCACGCAGCCCGCCGCGGGCAGGCCGTCGCGGAGGGCCGATTCCAGGGTGCGGGTGGCAGTGTCCGGAACGGACTGGAAGCCGTCGTAGCCGATGGCCCCCCAGCGGCGGTCGTCCTGGCCGAGGAGCGAGTCGTCGTCGCGGGAGAGGCGGGAGGCCAGGGGGTAGAAGACCCGCAGGGCCGTGTCGTGGTGGGAGTGGCAGGCCACCAGGGGGCCGTCGACGCGGGGCAGGAGGTCCTTCAGGGGGCCGCCGTGGGCCTGGTCGTGGGGGAGCCGGGGTGCGAAGGCGTAGTGGGAGAAGGCGCCCTGGAGGAGGGTCACCGACTTGACGTTGCGGGCGCCGGCGGGCAGGCCGAGCAGCGCGTGGGCGACGAGCCGGGCGCCGAAGCTGTGGCCGGCCAGGTGGACGCGCAGGGCCGGGGCCGTACGGGCGAGTTCGCCGAGCAGCGGGCCGAGGCCGCGGGCGCCGACCACGCCCGCACGGCGCTTCATCGTGTAGTACGTGGCCTGGCGCAGTGCCTCCTTGGCACCCTTCCACAGCCGCTTCACGCGGTCGCCGCCTCCGAAGAGCGCCTCGCCCGGACCCTCGCCCTCGCCCTGGCCCGAGCCTGCGCCCGGCTCCCCGCTCCCGCCTTCGCCCGAGCCCTCGCCTCCGCCTTCGCCTTCGCCCGAGCCTTCGCCCGGCTCCTCGCCCGCCGCCGCGAACCTCGCGTACACCTCCAGCGGATCCCCGACCAGGAAGTCGGGCACCTCCGCCCCGCCGGCCAGCACATCCGCGCGGTCGGTGTCCGTCAGCTCCCGCAGCAGCGAGCCGAACTCGACGAACGCGGCCTCCTCCTCCGGCTCCGCGCCGATCAGCTCCGCGAGCCGCGCCACCACCGCCGTCTTCCCCGGGACGGTGGCCGCGAGCGACGCGTAGTCGGGTACCGGCTCGTCGCTGAACATCATCGACGGCCAGACCACCCCCGCGTACCCGAGCCGCACGCCCGGCCCGGTCACCCCGGGGAAGGGGGCGAAGAACGAGGAGTAGAAACGGGTCGCCACGGACGGGGAGTTGTTCCAGCCGTGGGCGAAGAGCACCAGGTCCGTGCAGCCGCCGCCCCGCCGGGCGAGCTCCGCGACCCGTGCCGCCTGGCCGGCCGGGCCGTCGCCGTCCTTGTCGAAGACGATCTCGCGGTACGGCTCGACACTCATCTCCGTCATGGGCGGGCCCGTCCCTCCGCGTCGAGGTGCGCCATCGGCACCGGGATTCTTCCCGCGCGGAGGGACGGGCAGTCGTCAGCCGAGCAGCCGCGCCGCCGAGATCTCGGGGAAGTGCAGGACGGCGTCGAATCCGGTCGCGAGCCGCAGGTCCGCCGGGTCGCCCGACCACGGGTACGCGGTGCCGATCGACCTGGAGGGCCGGGGGACGTTCAGCCACTGCCGGGCGGCCGGCGTCGCCACCCGCACGTCGAGCAGGAAGGGGCGCTTCGCGACCCGGTCGAGGACGGCCGCGTTGCTGTCCGCGCCGAGCGGGCCGACCGTGAACACCCGTACCGGCTCGCCAGGCGCCGCCGTGTCGTGCGCGTTGAACGAGCCGCGCCCGAAGGAGGCGCCGATGGTCACGTAGTCCCGGCCGAGCGCGTCGCGCACGAAGGCGCCCTGGGTGCGCGGGTACTGGTCGGGGTGGGTCGTCTCGTAGCCGATGTGGCCGTTGTGCGCGGACAGCACCATCCGGTCGCCGGTGTGGCGCTGCCACCACACGGTGTTCTCGGCCATGATCCGATCGCGGTAGAGCATCGCCTGCGCGACCTCGTCCTTGCCCGTCTCGCCGGTAAGGTCGTACGCGTACTCCGTGCCGACCTGGGCGATGGCCCGGGCGTGCTGCACCGCCCACGCGTGCGCCTCGCGGTCCCGGCCGGCCGGCTTCTGCCGCTCCAGGAGGGCGAGGGCCCGGTTCAGGTCCGCCGCCATCGCCCGGCGCTCGGCCAGCGGCTTCGCCAGGGAGGCCTTCATCCAGGTGTCGACCTCGCCGGTCGGCCGCGCGGCCCGGTAGAGCTCCTGGAAGCGGGGGAGCAGGGCCGGTCGTGTCCGGGCCACGTAGCCGGTGACCCGGTCGAAGAGCCCGGGGCCCGAGTAGCCGAGGTCGTTGCCCATGAACCGCACCGGGTGGTCCGGGTGGCGCAGGTTGTGCTGCCGCATCCAGGTGAACAGGTCGAGGTACTCCTGGGTGTTCCAGAAGGCGTAGGCGTTCTGGAGCTCGTCCCGCATGATCGCGCGGATGTCGCCGTTGCCGAAGCGCACGTAGTCGTCGACGAGGAGACCGGTGCTCCAGTTCGCCTCCAGGGCGAAGGTGGTGAAGCCCTGCCGCTCCACGAGCTGTTCGAAGATCCGGTGCTTGGCCCGGAAGAAGTCGGCCGAGCTGTGCGTGGCCTCGCCGAGACCGACGACCTTCGCCGAGCCCACGATCCGCTCCAGGGCCCGGGCATCGCCCAACGGGCGGGCGGTGACGGCGAGTTCACGGGCGGGATCGGTGCTCCGGGACTCGGCCGCCACGGCCGTGGGAGCGAGCAGGCCCACGCACAGCGCGGCGAGCAGGGCGGCCAGCGGCCGGCGGCGTCGTAAGAAAGTGTTCATGGGGCTCAGCCTCCCCGGCGGGGGCGGGCGGGGACATCCCGCCCGCCCCCGAAACGTACGGGGGCCAGCCCCAGGCCAGCGGTCCCAGATCAGCGGTCCCAGGCCAAGGCCAGAGCCAAGGCCAAGGCCAAGGTCAGGGCCCAGGTCTGGCCCCGGGTCAGCGGTACATCAGGTACTCCCGACGCACCGCTCGGAACGCCGCCAGGTCCGCCTCCCACGCCCCGGCCACCTCGTCCGCCGTCGCCCCCGCGTCGATCAGCGTGCGCACCCGGCTCGAACCGGTCAGCTTGTCGATCCAGTTGTCCGCCCGCCAGGCGAAGCCGCTCCAGGCGCGCCGCGCGGTGACGAGCAGCGCGATCCCGGTCCGTACCGGGTCGAAGGCCTCGCGGTCGTGCACCATCAGCTGGAGCCCGCCCACGGTCCTGCCCTGGAACTTGGAGAAGGTCGGGGCGAAGTACGCCTCGCGGAAGCGCACCCCCGGCAGGCCGAGCGCGTTCGCCGCCTCCGCCCAGCGGCCGTCGATCCCCTCCGCGCCGAGCAGCTCGAACGGGCGGGTGGTGCCCCGCCCCTCGGACAGGTTGGTGCCCTCGAAGAGACAGGTGCCGGAGTAGACGAGCGCGGTGTCGGGCGTCGGCATGTTGGGGCTCGGCGGCACCCACGGCAGCCCGGTCGCGTCGAAGAAGTCCGACCGCCGCCAGCCGGCCGCCGCCACCGTCTCCAGCTCCACCGGCTTGGCCAGGAACTCCCCGTTGAAGAGCCGCGCCAGCTCCGCCACCGTCATCCCGTGCGCCTGCGCGATCGGCTCGCGCCCCACGAAGGTCGCGTACGCCCGGTCCAGGACCGGACCGAGCGCGGCCCGCCCGGTCACCGGGTTCGGCCGGTCGAGGACCACGAAGCGCTTCCCGGCGAGCGCGGCCGCCACCATGCAGTCGTAGAGCGTCCAGATGTACGTGTAGAAGCGGGCGCCCGCGTCCTGGATGTCGAAGACCACCGTGTCCACGCCGGAGGCCGTGAAGACGTCGGCCAGCGGCTGACCGCTCTTCAGGTACGTGTCGTAGACGGGCAGTCCGGTCGCCGGGTCGTCGTACCGCCCCTCCGAGCCGCCGGCCTGCGCGGTACCGCGGAAGCCGTGCTCGGGGCCGAAGACGGCGACCAGGTCCACCCGTTCGTCGGCGTGCATGACGTCCACGATGTGGCGGGCCTCGGCGGTGATGCCGGTCGGGTTGGTGACGACGCCGACCCGCCGGCCGGCGAGCTGCGCGTATCCGGCGGCGGCGAGGCGGTCGAAGCCGGTACGGACCCGGTCCCTGTGGTGCCCACGGCCGCTCCCGGCCCCGGGGCGCGCCGCCGCCGGTCCCGTGCCCGTCGCCGGTCCCGTACCGGCCGCCGCTTCCGCCGCCGGTCCCGTGCCCGCGGCCGCCGCCGCGCCGAGCGCGCCGCCCGCGGCGAGCAGGCCTCGTCTGGACAGGCTCATGGGGAAACCTCCTTGATCGCCTTCCCTGGCATGGCCCCGCACGCTAGCGCTCCATCCGGCCATGCGGAACGAGGCGTGCCACAAGGACTTCCCTCCGTACATACCGACTGGTTAGTCTGCCGACCACAGTTCGCAACGGAGAGGTGGGCCGCCGATGAACACGGTGCAGGGCGCGGGAGTGGTCGTCACGGGCGCGGGAGGCGGCATCGGTGCCGCACTCGCCCGGCGGTTCGCCGCCGAGGGAGCGCGGGTCGTCGTCAACGACCTCGACCCCGGCCGCACCAAGGCCGTCGCCGACGAGATCGGCGCCCTCGCCGTCCCCGGCGACGCCTCCGCCGTCGTCGAGGAGGCCCGCGCCGCGCTCGGCGGCACCGTGGACGTCTGGTGCGCCAACGCCGGACTCGCCTCGCCCGGCGACGCCTTCGCCGACGAGCAGGTCTGGGCCGCCGCCTGGGACGTCAACGTCATGGCCCACGTCCGTGCGGCCCGCGCCCTGCTGCCCGACTGGCTGGAGCGCGGCACCGGCCGCTTCGTCTCCACCGTCTCGGCCGCCGGCCTGCTCACGATGGTCGGCGCCGCCCCGTACAGCGTCTCCAAGCACGGTGCGTACGCCTTCGCCGAATGGCTCTCGCTCAGCTACCGCCACCGCGGCCTCAAGGTCCACGCCATCTGCCCCCAGGGCGTGCGTACGGACATGCTGACGGCCGCCGGATCGGCCGGCGAACTCGTCCTCACCCCCACCGCCATCGAGCCCGAGGACGTCGCCGACGCCCTCTTCGACGCCATCGAGTCCGACCGCTTCCTCGTCCTGCCCCACCCCGAGGTAGCCGACTACTACCGGGCCCGGGCGACCGACCCCGAACGGTGGCTCGGCAATATGAACCACATCCAGCGGAAGTGGGAAGGTGCGGGCGCATGACACAGGAGGACACCGGCGGTCAGGACACCGGCGTCGAGGAATCCGGCGTCGAGGAATCCGGCGTCGAGGAATCCGGCGGCCAGGACACCGGCCGCCAGGACACCGACCCCACGGGCTCGATCTACGCGGCCATGCCCTGGCTCGGCCGGCTCAGCGACGCCCAGCGGGCCCCGATAGCCCCGCCCCCGACCCTGCTGCACGCGTTCAGGTCCGCCGCCGCCCGTACCCCCGACCACCCCGCCCTCGCCTACTTCGACGCGAGGCTCGGCTACGGCGAGACCGACACGCTGTCCGACTCCGTCGCCGGACACCTCGCCGCCCGGGGCGTCGGACGCGGCGACCGGGTCGCGGTCATGCTCCAGAACAGCCCGCACTTCGTCCTCGCCCTCCTCGGCGCCTGGAAGGCGGGGGCCACCGTCGTCCCGCTCAACCCCATGTACAAGGCCGCGGAGGTCGGCCACGCCCTGCGGGACTCCGGCGCCGTCGCGCTCGTCTGCTCCGACCGCGCCTGGGACGGCTACCTCCGCGACGCCGCCGCCGAGGCCGGCGTCCGCATCGCGCTGACCGCCTTCGAGCGCGAGCTCCAGACCCGCGACGACCCCCGTGTCCTCGGCTTCGACCGGGTCCCCACGGAGGCCGACGACCTCCTCGCCGTCGCCCGCTCCGGCCACCCGGCCCCCCAGGGGCGCGAGCTCACCGCCGACGACGTGGCCCTGATCAGCTACACCTCCGGCACCAGCGGCACCCCCAAGGGCGCCCTCAACCTGCACCGGGGCATCGTCCACAACGCCGAACGCCAGCGCACCGGGCACCCCGTCCCGGAGGGCGCCGTCTACTTCGCCCTCGCCCCGCTCTTCCACATCACCGGACTCGTCTGCGAGCTGGGCGCCTGCTTCGCCAACGGCGGCACCCTCGCCCTCGCCTACCGCTTCGAGGCCGGGGTCGTCCTCGACGCCTTCCTCGAACACCGGCCCGCCTACACGGTCGGCCCGTCCACCGCGTACATGGCCCTCGCCGCCCACCCGGCCGCGACCCCCGACCACTTCTCCTCCTTCCTGGTCATGTCCTCCGGGGGCGCCCCCGTCCCGCCCGCCCTCGTCGAACGGTTCCGCGCCGGCTTCGGCCCGTACCTGCGCAACGGCTACGGCCTCACCGAGTGCACCGCCCCCTGTGCCTCCGTACCGCCGCAGCACGAGGCACCCGTCGACCCCGTCTCGGGCACGCTCTCCGTCGGCGTCCCCGGCCCCGACACCGTCGTCCGCATCCTCGACGAGAACGGCGCCGAGCTCCCCTTCGGCGAACCGGGCGAGATCGCCGTCCGCGGCCCCCAGGTCGTCCCCGGCTACTGGCGGCTGCCGGAGGCCACCGCCGCCACCTTCCCGGGCGGGGAGCTGCGCACCGGCGACATCGGCTTCATGGACGAGGACGGCTGGCTGTACGTCGTCGACCGCAAGAAGGACATGATCAACGCCTCGGGGTTCAAGGTCTGGCCGCGCGAGGTCGAGGACGTCCTCTACACCCACCCCGCCGTCCGCGAGGCCGCCGTCGTGGGCGTCCCCGACGCCTACCGCGGCGAGACGGTCAAGGCGTACGTGAGCCTGCGGCCGGGAGCCGAGGCGGAGCCCGCCGAGCTCTCCGCCTACTGTGAGCAGCGGCTCGCCGCGTACAAGTACCCGCGCGAGGTCGAGATCCTGGCGGAGCTCCCCAAGACGACAAGTGGGAAGATCCTCAGGCGGGACCTGCGTTCCCGCACGTGAACACCAGCAAGAAGGAAAGGCGGCGCAGCATGGCCAGGACGACGGACGGGAGCGGCGTGCCCGTCCCCCAGAGGCTCCTCGCCGCCGCCACCCGGCTCTTCGCCGAGCGGGGCTACGACCGGACCTCCGTCCAGGAGATCGTCGAGGCGGCGGGCGTCACCAAGGGTGCCCTCTACCACTACTTCGGCTCCAAGGAGGACCTGCTCCAGGAGGTGTACGCGCGCGTGCTCCGCCTCCAGCAGGAGCGCCTCGACGCGTTCGCGAACGCCGACGAACCGATCGAGCAGCGGCTGCGACAGGCCGCCGCCGACGTCGTCGTCACCACCATCGACAACCTCGACGACGCCGCGATCTTCTTCCGCTCGATGCACCACCTCAGCCCGGAGAAGAACAAGCAGGTACGCGCCGAGCGGCGGCACTACCACGAGCGGTTCCGGGCCCTGATCGAGGAGGGGCAGCAGGCCGGGGTGTTCTCGTCCGCGACCCCCGCCGACCTGGTCGTCGACTACCACTTCGGCTCGGTCCACCACCTCTCCACCTGGTACCGCCCCGACGGCCCGCTCACCCCGCAGCAGGTCGCCGACCACTTGGCGGACCTGCTGCTCCGGGCCCTGCGGCCTTAGACGTCGCTTCGTCGACGGCCGGGCCGGCTACCGCAGACTCACCAACTGAAATGATGTCTAAGACGTCGTTTCTTATGGCGTGATCGGTCGTTGAGCCGTGCATGATGGATCTCGTTAAGCGGCTGGTGCCGGACGAGTTATGGGTGCTGTTCAGGCGGGTGGTGCCGCCGACAGTGGTCACGCGTCCGCAGGGCGGTGGTCGGCGTCGGGCAGGTGACCGCGAGGCCCTGGCCGCGATCATCTTCGTGGCGACGTCGGGCTGCACGTGGCGGCAGCTGCCGCCGGTGTTCGGCCCCGCCTGGCCCACGGTCTACCGCCGGTTTGCCCAGTGGAGCCGGGACCGGGTCTGGGCCCGGCTCTACCGCGTGATCCTCGACGAACTCGGAGCGCGAGGCGAACTGGACTGGTCGCGGTGCGCGATCGACTCCGTCAGCCTGCGGGCTGCAAAAGGGGGCCACTAACCGGACCGAATCCGACCGACCGCGGCAAACTGGGATCGAAGATCCACCTCATCACTGACAGGAACGGACTACCGCTGTCCCTGGGCATCTCCGGCGCGAACGTGCACGACAGTCAGGGCATGGAGCCGCTCGTCCGGGGTATCCCGCCCATCCGCTCCCGACGAGGCCCACGCCGTCGGCACCCTGCGAAACTGCATGCCGACAAGGGCTACGACTACGACCACCTGCGTCGATGGCTCCGCCGGCGGGGCATCCGCCACCGCATCGCCCGCAGAGGCGTCGAATCCTCCCAACGGCTTGGGCGGCACCGCTGGGTGGTCGAAAGAACCGTGTCCTGGCTGGCAGGATGCCGACGGCTCCACCGCCGCTACGAACGCAAGGCCGAACACTTCCTCGCCTTCGTCGGCATAGCCGCGACCCTCATCGGCTACCGGCGCCTCACCAGCCGATAACTTCCCGCGAGCGGATCAGCTTGGGAGGACTTCCAGGTCGATTGGCGGCAACCCCCAGGGTTCCAGGGTCCCGGTGCAGTACTCGGCGAGGAACTGGACGGCACCGCCACCGTAGTGCCACCATGCCCCGCCGCGAGTAGCCACCGTAACGACCCAGTCCTGCGGAGACGGACCCGTCGTACTCCACATGAACTTGTCACTGTCGCACGACTCCCCCCAGGGAAGCAGCCCACCAGGAGCTGGGTGGGTCAGCAAGCCGAGAGCGGGTTCCAACCAGGCATCGGCAAGCACTGAAAGGGTGTCACGGGTGCCCTGCAGAATGCGGCCTTCCTCGCCCGGCTCGGGGAGCCGGACCAGAAGGAAGCCCCCGATGTCGAAGGTCGGATACCACTCCGCGAGGCGTTTGAAATCAGAAGGAAGCCGGGTGCCCAGGCCGTCTTCGAACCCGGCCCAGTCGATCACGGCACGCGTCGGCCGACGCAGGTCGGTCAATCCAGGGACAGCACGCTCCAGCAGCGCGAGAGCCTCCTCCGGATCGGGTAGGCGGCGCTGCGGCGTCTGGGTGCTGACCAGTTCGTCATCCATGCCTCGGAGCGTGCCACATGCATCCGACGCCCCCGACAAACGGGCCCACCAAGACCCCTTGGCACCAGGAGATCCTGCCGCACACCACCAGAGCCATCAGAAACGTCCTCTAAACCGAAAGACGATCGGTATTTGTCCCTCTTCTTGCCCAGCTGCGGGGCGTCACCAGACTGGGCCTGATGCTGCGTGGCATGTTGGGGCCTGTGAGGCAGGAAACTGGGGACGGCAGCGCGGTCGAACACCACGATGACGTGGAGGCCTTGACCTTCGACGTGGGTGTTGTATTCGTGCATGGCATCGGTTCTCAGGCCCGAGGAGCGACTCTACTGAGTTGGGCGGAACCGCTGTTTGAGGTGCTGTCACACGTAGGGCCGGGCTACGGCTTCAGCACGCGGGTGCGGAACGCGGATGACCTTGTAGGCGACGCACCGGAAATCACTGTAGAGATCACTCGGACGGGAAGCCGGCCGATCACGTGGCTGCTTTCCGAGGCGCGATGGGCTGAGGCCTTCCATCCGTCGCGGGCCGCCGATGTGCTGCTCTGGGCCGTCCGGTTCTCCTGGCGTGCTGCTAGGCGGGGACTGGCCGCGCTAGTCCACCAGTTCTGGTTCTCCGCCACAAAACGTCTGTGGCCGCAGATTACTGAGATGGTCCCCGCTTGGGATGCTGGTTGCGCCGGCTCAATGGTCGCCCTGGGAGCCTGGATTCAGCTACTGCTCTACGGTTATGTTGGCCTGTTCATCATGATCGTGCCTTACCTGGTTCTCTTCTGCATGTTGTTCCTCTTGGCGCCGCTGATGCTTAGCGCTGTCGTGGTAGGAGTCCTGGTGCTCATCGTGGCGCAACGGATTCCTGTCCTCGGTAAAAAGGTCTCCCCGTTGGTCGCGGACCTGGTGACGTCTGTGGGCGATGCCCAGGCCTACCGGGACAGGGAGATTCAGGCAGCAGCAATGCGCCAGCTACTTCTCAACCGTGTCGCCGACGCGTCCCGGCGTTCAAAAAGCGTGGTTGTCGTGGCTCATTCGCAAGGTGCCGCGATCGCTTGCCGCGCGTTCCTGGCGAGGGACGCCCCATGGCCGACGCATTTGGTGACAGTTGGCGCAGCTACCAGTCTGCTCAATGAGGAGAATTCCGTACGCCGGTGGCAGTCATTGGGCTGCCCTCCGTGGATCAACATCTGGTCGGCGCGCGACCTTGTCCCGGCTGGCCCGATGGGTGACAGCCCGAAGGCTGTACGCAGCCGCCGGCTGGAGACACTTTGGCATTACACCGTTGGTGGTTTCGTCATGCGTTCGACAGACGGGCAGCTCGAACTGGCCTGGACAGAGGGCGAAGGGCCGGACTGCTGGTCGGGCAGCGAGGACCTGGTGAGGCACGCACGCAGCTCCCGAGGCCGGCGGCGTACACAACCGCCGTGGGGCACCCCTACCGCGGAAGCCGTCGGAACGTCAGAGCCGGTCACCGAGTGGCTGAAACGGGCGGAGGCCGAAACCATTGCGGAAGCCGTATTCCATCAGGCTGGCAGCGACCATGCGGATCCGGAGGACACCCCTATTCCCCGTGTGTTCAACGAGCCCGGGCCGGAGGAGTGGCCTGTCAGCAACCGCTGGTCCATCCTCTGGGACCACACAACCTATTCAACCAATCTGACGCAAGTTCAGTACCCGCTGGCCCATCTGTTAATTTCTCTGTCTGAAGCCGCAGCGGAAAACGATGGAAAGCCCGGCGGTCCGTCCGCGCCCTTCCTGCCCTCACGGGACTGGCGGATGGAGGAAACGCACGTGCAGCGCGTTCAGGCACTGGCCATGTCCCGCGTGATCGCAGCGGTGTGCGCTGCGGCGGTCATCGACTGGCTCCTCAGACACAATCCCGAGCACTCGTTGTCCGGGATCGGATCCTGGGTGATGGCCGACTACGGTACGGGGGTTTGGGTTTTTGATCGACTAGGTGGGGGGCTGAGATCTCTGGTTTTGCTGGCAGCGGTAGGTCTCGCAACATTCGCTGCCTTTTCTGGCCTCTTGAGGTTCCCTTGGCAGGAATGGCATCGTCGGGAGAGTCTCCGGACGTGTGCTGAGCGGGCGAGTGAGCGGAGCGTGCGTCTAGGCATCAGCGGGTGTCTGTTCGTGGCGCTTTGCGCCTCCGGCCTGATTTTTTCGTCCGTGTACTGGGGCAGAGGAATGCATGTCTCGTTCGACGACTGGCGCGATCCGCGCTTCCTGCTGATTTGCACTTACATTGCATGGGTGGTGTTTTGGCCGTTTTTCGGCACATATGCCAGGGCTGTATCCGCACGCTCTGGGGCGCTGCAGGTTGGTCGAGAGTAGAGCGAAGGGCTCTCTCTAGCTGTGAGGTGGTGACGACCTGGGGTTGTTGTGGGTTGGTCGAGAAGTATCACTGGCGCTGCAGGTAGTGCTTCGGTGTCTTTGGGGGAGGGGGGTCTCGCCCGTACGGGGGAGGGGGTTGCGACCGCGGGGGGACGCCCGGGACGGGGGTGGCGGCGAGGATCGACGCGTCGGTCATCCGGCCCCACACCACCCCGCCCCCGAACGGAGCCCCGCCCGTGCTGAAGCACGCCCTGCGCGCCACCGCCGTCCTCGCCCTCGTCGCGGCGGTCGCCGCCCCGGTCGCCGTCGCTGCACCGGCCCCCGCGCCCGCCCCCGAACCCGCATCCGTCAGGGTCCTGGCCGCCTCGGCCGCCTCGTCCCTGAAGGGAGAGGCGAGGCTGGGCTACGAGGACGCGACGGAGCAGGTACGCGTCACCGTCGACGCCCATGCCGCCTACGAACACGGCTCGATCCCCACCCGCTCGTGGGGCACCTTCCGGATCTCGCACGTCATCAAGGGCCAGGACTACTGGGGCGACTTCGAGGTCGACTGCCTCAGCAGCGGCGGCCCCACCGCCACCGTGACCGGCCGTCTCGTCCGTACCAGCCCCGGCCACCCGTGGCTGGAGTACCTCGACCCGCACACCCGCATGGGCCTCAGCTTCCTCGTGCCCCGCAACCGGGCGAACGGCCCGGCACGGGTCGGACTCTCCGGGGCGACGCTCAAGGGCGAGCCGCTTCTGACGAAGTGCATGGCTCCCGCGGCCGACATGCCGGTGGTGGAAGGCGGCTACACCTTGCGTGACCGGCGTTCGTAGCCCGAAGGGGCCGCGCCGCCGGTATAACTTCCTCCTATGGAGGGGGAGAAGGCGGGGGAGGCACCGGACCGCAGGCTCGTGGTGGTCGGTGTACGTCACTACGAGCACGAGGACGAACTGCCTCTCGTACCCGAGGAGATACGTGCTGCCGTGCGTCTCTTCGGGGACCTCGGCTACCGCCTCGACGAGCGGATCGACGACCCCTCCGCCGAGGAACTGCGCGCCCGGCTCCTCGGCTGGGCCTACCGCGCCGATCACGCCGCCGACGCCGTCGTCCTCTACTGGACCGGCCACGGCGTCGAGGGCCTGGGCCGGCACTACCTCATGTGCCGGGACAGCCACGAGCAGCGGCTCGCCGGGACGGCGCTCGCCGCCGAGGACCTCACCCGTTACGTCCTGGAGTCCGGCGCCACGCGCGTCATGATCGTCCTCGACACCTGCCACGCCGGACAGGCCGGGCCCGACGCGGCGGCCGTCGCCGAGGGCCTGCAGGCCGCGGTCAGGAACGGCGCCGCCGAAGGGCGCGAGCGGCTCACCGCCTTCGCGGTCGTCGCCGTCGCCCGGGCCGGCCAGTCCGCCCGCTCCATGGTCTTCGCCACCGCCCTGGAGACCGCACTGGCCCGGCTCTCCGTCTCGCAGAAGCAGCGCCGTCTCTCGGTGGAACAGGTCGTCGAGACCGTCAACGACGTGTACCGGAGCGCGGGCGTACGGCAGACCGCCCGCGCCCATGTCGCCACCGAGGGCTACGCCTTCTTCTCCTTCGAGAACTCCGGCTACCAGCCCGAGGCCCGGGACGACGCCCACGATCTCGCCGAACTGCGGGTGCGGCTCAGCCCCGAGGGCCGCCGCCGGCGCGTCGAGCTGGAGAACCACTTCGCGCCGCGGGGCCGTGGCTTCACCCGGGCGCAGGGCGCCCGCAGCGGCTCGTACTTCGTCGGCCGCACGGACGAACTCGACCGGCTCACCGCCTGGCTGGCCCACCGGGAGAGCGGCTGGGGCCGGGGCGTCGTCGTGACCGGTGGCCCCGGCGTCGGCAAGTCCGCCCTGCTCGGTCGGCTGCTGCTGGGCGCGGGGCGTGAGGTGCACACGGCGATCCACGCCCGGCACCGCTTCCTGGAGGACATCACGGCCGGCATCGCCGACGCCGCCGGCCTGGGCGGGGCCGCGGCCGCCACCCCGCAGGCCCTCTTGGCCGCCCTGGCCGCCCGCCGCGAACCCCTCCACATCCTGATCGACGCCCTCGACGAGGCAGGCGAGGCGGGGGAGACCGGGGAGACCGGGGAGACCGGGGAGGCCGGAGAGAAGGCCGACGCTGCCGAGTCCCGGCGTGACGCTGCCGAGCCCGGGCGTGACGCTGCCGATCCCCGGCGTCACGCTGCCGAGTCCCGCCGCGACGGCGCCGAGTCCCGGCGTGCTGCCGCCGAGTCCCGGCGGATCGCCGCCGAACTCCTCGTCCCCCTGGTCCGGATCCCGTGCGTCCGGCTCCTCGTCGGTACCCGCCGCCACGTCCTGGACGCCCTGGACGGGGAGCTGTCGGTTCTCGACCTGGACGCCACCCTGGACGCGACCACCGCCGATGTCGCCCACTACGCCCGCCGTCTCCTCCAGGCCCCCGACGGACCCGGCAGCACCGGCCCGTACGACGACGCCACGGCCGTCGCCGTCGCCGAGGAGATCGCCTTACGGGCCCGCGGCGGCTTCCTCTCCGCCCGCATCGCCGCCCGCACCCTCGCCCGCGCCCCCCGCGCGTTGGACCTCACGGACCCGGACTGGCGCCACCGCGTCCCCGAAGTCGGCGAGACCCCGGGTGTGACCTTCCTGCGCGTCCTGCGCCGCCAACTGGCGGAGGCTCCTGCGGCCGACGCCGCGCGCGGCCATGCCCTGCTCGCCGCGCTCTCCCTCGCCGAGGGCCCGGGGCTCCCGCCGGACCGCGTGTGGACGGCGGTCGCGACCGCCTGCCTGCCGCCCCCCGACGACGGGCCCCTCGACTGGGACGACCTCGCCTGGATCCTCGACTTCGCCGGCGAGCACCTCGTCGAGGAACTCGACGCCGACGGCCGGGCCGTCTACCGGCTGTACCACCAGGCGTACGCGGACGCCCTGCGCACCACCCTCGGCGCCGGGGTGCGCGGACGGGTCGCGCGGGCGCTGTACGGCCTCGCGCCCGAGCGCCCCGGCGGCGGGCGGGACTGGTCCGCGGCACCGCCGTACGTGCTGCGCCACCTGGTCGAGCACGCCGAGGGCACCCCGCTCCTCGACACCCTCGCCCACGACCCCGCCCTGCTGCTCGCCGCCGAGACCTCCGCCCTGCAACGCGTCCTGAACCGCGCCGAGTCGGGCCCCGCCCGGGACGCCGCGCTGGCCGTCGGCCACGGCGCCGCCCTGCTCCGGGCGACCGACGACCCGGGGACGCGCGCCGCGCAACTGCGGCTGTCCGCCTTCCAGACGGGTGCCGACGACCTCGCGCGTGCGGTACGCGAACGGTGGCCCGCCCTCGCCTGGGACACCGAGTGGGCCGAGGTGACACCCGTCCCGTACAGCACCATCGGCACCTTCACCGGGCGGGTGACCGGTGCCGCCGTCGTCACCGCCCACGGCCGCCCGGTGCTCGTCACCGCCGAGGACGGGGGCGGCGGCGTACGGGTGTGGGACTGCGCGGACGGCGGGCCGCTCGGCACGCTGCCGGGCGACTTCGGCCGGATCCGCGCCGTGCACGCGGCCCTCGGCCGGCCCTGGGCGGCGCTGCGCACCGACGACCGGGTGTGGCTCTGGGACCTGGAAACCCGCGACCTGATCGGCGCCGTCGAGGTGCCGGAGGTGGTCGACTGCGCCGTCGCCGTCCGCGGGGACGAGCCCCTCGTCGTCACCGTGGACCAGGCCGGCACCGTGCGCGCCGGAGAGCTGTCCCACCGCCCCGACGCCCCCCGCGCCCACCGCCCGGTCGGGATGGCCGTCACCCCGTACGGCGGGGAGGGCGGCCTGCTCGTCGCCGTCGCCTGGGCCGGCCGCAGACGGACGTCGCTGAGGCACGCCCTGGTCACCTTCACCGAACTCGCCCCGGACGGCCGCGTCGTGGACCACCGCCGGCACCGGCTGCGCGGTCGTACGGTCTCGGCGCTCGCCTTCCACGACGGCACGCTCGGAGTCGCCACGGAGAGGGCCTTCCAGGTGTTTCCGCAGCGCAAGGCGTCCGTCACGCGGGCAGCCGGACCGAGGGTGGTCGAGTGGTCCGGCGGGGAGGTGCCGCCCGCCCTGCTCATCGCCCCCGGCCCGCTCTGCCTCGACGCCACCGCGAACGCGGTGGTGGCCCTCGACGCCGAGGGCCACACCGCGGCACGCAACCGCACCGACGCCGCCGTGACCCGCCTGGTGGCCCTGGGCGACGGCCGCGACCTCGTCTCCTGGAGCCGCAGCGCCTCCGCCGCCAAGTCATGGCGGCTGGAACCCTCCGGCGCCGGGGTGGCGCCGGCCCACGGCTGGCTGCGGACCGGCGCGAGCGACGGCCGGCCCGTGGTCGTCAGCCGTCGTGGCCCTGCCGTTCGGATGCTGGACGGCACCACCGGCACGCTCCTTGACGAGGCGTCCGACCCGGAATACCACCTGGGCCTCGCCTCCAACACCGGCGCCCCGGTGATCCGCTGGCCCCGGGTCGGGCGGAGGGAGGTCTCGGTCTGGACCGCCGGAGGCGTGGCCCCGCTGCCCGAGCAGGGGTTCCGCCGGGTCGAGTGGCTGGACGTGGCGCTGCTGGACGGTGCGCCCCGGCTGCTGCTCGTCGCGGGCCCCCCGCTGGAGAGCGCCTGGATGGCCCTGCGCACCTTCGAGGGCGAGTGGAGTCAGCGGGTGAGGGTGCCCCTCGACACGGTGACCGCGCTCCGGCAGCTCCCGGTCGACGGCGGGGTCCTCGTCGCCGCGCAGGGGCGGGAGGTGGTCGTCCTCGACGTGGGCGACGAGATGGGTGGCGAGGTCACCGACACGCACCACCGGATCGTCCTGAGCGCCCTGCCCGAGGCGGAGGTCCGGCGCACCGTGGCCCTGGACACCGGCGACGAGCCGTTCGACCTGGGGATGTGGCCCGAGGGGCCGGTGCTCGGCATCGTCACGGAGGACGGCGCACTCGTCGTGCGCACCCACCTCGACGAGTTCACGACCGACCGTCGCAAGAAGGTGCCGAAGCATTCGCCGCACACCGTCCCGCGCCCCGACACCGCGCCCATCACCGCCCTGCGCCTGCAGACCCGGCACGGACTGCCCACCGTCCTGACGGCCACGGCGGACGGCACGCTGACGCTGTTCGCCGCCGACACCACCGAGGTCCTGCACCGGGTCTTCCTCGGATGCGAGATCCTGGACCTCGACTGGCTCGACGGCGAACGGCTCTGCCTGCTCACCACGACGGGGCTGCTCTGCCTCCGTCTGACCTGACCTGACGGGACCTGACGGGACGGGACCTGACCTGACCTGACCAGCCTGAGCTCACCTCACCGGTCCGAGCCCACCCGACCGGCCGGCCCTACAGGTACTTCTTCAGTTCCCGCCGGGCCAGCGACCGCTGGTGCACCTCGTCCGGACCGTCGGCCAGCTTCAGGGTGCGCGCCGCGGCCCACAGTTCGGCGAGCGGGAAGTCCTGCGAGACACCGCCCGCGCCGTGCACCTGGACCGCCTTGTCGATGATGTCGACCACCGCGCGGGGGGTGGCGATCTTGATCGCCTGGATCTCGGTGTGGGCGCCCTTGTTGCCGACGGTGTCCATCAGCCAGGCCGTCTTCAGGACGAGCAGCCGCAGCTGTTCGACCGTCACCCGGGCGTCGGCGATCCAGTTCTGCACGACGCCCTGCTGGGCGAGGGCCTTGCCGAAGGCGGTACGGGAGACCGCCCGCCGGCACATCAGCTCGATGGCCCGCTCGGCCATGCCGATCAGCCGCATGCAGTGGTGGATGCGGCCCGGTCCGAGGCGGGCCTGGGCGATGGCGAAGCCGCCGCCCTCCTCGCCGATGAGGTTCGCGGCCGGGACGCGGGCGCCGTCGAAGACCACCTCGGCGTGGCCGCCGTGGGAGTGGTCCTCGTAGCCGTACACCTGCATCGCCCGGCGCACCTCGACGCCCGGGGTGTCACGGGGCACGAGGATCATCGACTGCTGGCGACGGATGTCGGCGCCGTCCGGGTCGGTCTTGCCCATCACGATGAAGATCCTGCAGTCGGGGTTCATCGCCCCGGAGATGTACCACTTGCGCCCGTCGATGACGTACGAGTCGCCGTCCCGCCTGATCCGGGTCTCGATGTTGGTCGCGTCGGAGGAGGCGACCTCGGGTTCGGTCATGGCGAACGCGGAGCGGATCTCGCCCGCCAGCAGCGGCTCCAGCCACTGCTTCTGCTGCGCCTCGTCGCCGAACTGGGCGAGCACCTCCATGTTCCCGGTGTCGGGGGCGGCGCAGTTGAGGGCGGTGGGGGCGAGCTGGGGGCTGCGGCCGGTGATCTCGGCCAGCGGCGCGTACTGGAGGTTGGTGAGCCCCGCCCCGTGCTCGGCGTCGGGCAGGAAGAGGTTCCACAGGCCCTGGCGGCGGGCCTCGGCCTTCAGGTCCTCGACGACCTGCGGGGTGTCCCAGGGCGAGGCGAGCAGCGCCCGCTGCTCGTGGGCGACGGCCTCGGCCGGGTAGACGTGCTCGTCCATGAAGGCGAGGAGCCTCGCCCGCAGTTCCTCGGTGCGGGCGTCGTACGCGAAGTCCATGGTCAGCCTTCCTGGAGGGTGGTGAGGCCGTGCTCGATGAAGACGGGGACGAGTTCGCCGATCCGGTCGAAGCCGCCGCCGACGGTCTGGCCGAGGGTGTAGCGGTAGTGGATGCCCTCCAGGATCACGGCGAGCTTGAACCAGGCGAAGGCCGTGTACCAGGAGATGGCGCCGGTGTCCCGGCCGGAGCGGGCCGCGTACCGCTCGATCAGCTCGCCTGGCGAAGGGTGGCCGGGGGCCGATGCGGTGGTGGAGATGGGGGAGTTCGGCAGCTCCAGGGGCGCGCTGTACATGACGAGCAGCCCGAGGTCGGTGAGCGGGTCGCCGAGGGTGGACATCTCCCAGTCGAGGACGGCGTTGATGCGGTCGTCGTCGCCGATGAGGACGTTGTCGAGCCGGTAGTCGCCGTGGACGACCGTGGGCGCGGGGGAGTCGGGCAGGGTGCGGCCGAGGGCCGCGTGCAACTCGTCGATGCCGGGCAGTTCGCGGCCCTGGGAGGCGGCAAGCTGCTTGCCCCAGCGGCGCAGCTGCCGGTCGAGGAAGCCCTCGGGCCGCCCGAAGTCGTCGAGCCCGGCGGCGGCGGGGTCGACGGCGTGCAGGTCGACGAGGGTGTCGACGAGCCCGAGGACGGCGTCGCGGGTGCGGTCGGGGCCGAGCGGGGCGAGCTCGGCGGCCGAGCGGTACGGGGTGCCGGGCACGAACTCCATGACGTAGAACGGCGCTCCGAGTACCGTGTCGTCCTCGCAGAGCACCAGCGTCTCCGGTACGGGCACGGCGGTGGAGTGCAGGGCGCTGATGACCCGGTGCTCGCGCTTCATGTCGTGTGCGGTGGCGAGGACATGGCCGAGCGGCGGGCGGCGCACGACCCAGCGGCCGGTGCCGTCGGTCACGACGTACGTGAGGTTCGAGCGGCCGCCCTCGATCAGCCGGGCCCGCAGGGGGCCGGTGACGAGGCCGGGCCGCTCGCGGTCGAGGAAGCGGCGCAGCTGCTCGGGGTCGAGACCGGGCGGCGGGGCGGAACTCATGGGGGCGGTACCTCCGGGGTCGGCGTCGCCGTTCATGATGACCGACCAGTCGGTATGTCGTCCAGAGGGAGCGGGGAATCCGGATCCGCGCCTCTGGCGTGTCGTCCTTCCCCGTGAATAGGGTTCACATATGGATTCAGCGCTGCGCATCGACGACGTCCGGCTGACCCCGATCCTCCTTGCCGACCCGCCGCTCCTCAACACCCAGGGCGTGCACCAGCCCTTCACGCCCCGGCTGGTGGTGGAGGTGGTGACGCGGGGCGGGGTCAGCGGTCTCGGCGAGACCTACGGCGACACGAGGTACCTCCACCTCGCGCGGCCGCTCGCCGAGGCGCTCCCCGGCCGCTTGGTCACGGATGTGAACGGCCTGTTCGTGCTCGCCGCCGAGGTGTGCGGCGCGCCCGCTGAGGGAGGCGCCGACGGGGGCGTGCGCGGGGGCGCCGACGGGATCGTGGCCGCGGGCGTGGACCTGCGGGTCGACGCGGGCGGACTGCGCGGCGCCCAGACCGCCGACAAGCTCCGGCTCTCCGTCGTCTCCGCCTTCGAGACCGCCTGCCTGGACGCCCTCGGCAAGAGCCTCGGCCTGCCCGTCCACGCCCTGCTCGGCGGCAAGGTCCGCGACGAGGTCGAGTACAGCGCCTACCTCTTCTACAAGTGGGGTGCCCACCCGGGCGCCGCGCCCGACTCCTGGGGTGAGGCGGTCGACCCGGACGGCATCGTCGAGCAGGCCCGCCGCTTCGACCGCGGCTACGGCTTCGGCTCGTTCAAGCTGAAGGGCGGGGTGTTCCCGCCCGAGCAGGAGATCGCCGCGATCCGGGCCCTCGCGAAGGAGTTCCCCGGCCGTCCGCTGCGCCTCGACCCCAACGGGGCCTGGTCGGTGGAGACTTCGCTCGCCGTCGCACGCGAGCTCGGCGACGTCCTGGAGTACCTGGAGGACCCGGCGACCGGCACCCCCGCGATGGCCGAGATCGCCGCCCGTACGGACGTGCCGCTCGCCACCAACATGTGCGTGACCACTTTCGAGGAGGCACCCGAGGCCTTCGCGCGCGGGGCGGTACGGATCGTGCTGTGCGACCACCACTACTGGGGCGGCCTGCACCGCACCCGCGAACTCGCCGCGCTCTGCCGGACGTACGGGGTCGGGCTCTCCATGCACTCCAACACCCACCTGGGCATCAGCCTGGCCGCCATGACCCAGGTCGCCGCGACCCTGCCGCAGCTCGACCACGCCTGCGACACCCACTACCCCTGGCAGACCGAGGACGTCGTCACCACCCGCCCCGTCTTCCGGTCGGGCCGCATCACGGTCTCCGACGCCCCCGGCCTGGGCGTCGAACTGGACCGCGAGGCGCTGGCGGTCCTGCACCGCCGATGGCTGGAGGACGACGGCGCCTACCGCGACCGGGACGACGCTTCGGCGATGCGGGCGGTGCGTCAGGACTGGAGTCCGAGCCGCTGGTAGGACCAGCCCGTCGCGGCGGGAGGAAGGCGGGAGGACACGCGGGAGGACAGGTGCGAGGACAGCAGTGAGGCCGGGGTCGGAGCGGTGTCCGGCCCGGGCCTCACGTCGGGTCCAGCCCTACTTGCAGAGGGCCGACGCCAGTACGGCCGCCGCTCCCGCGTTGTAGCCCTTCTCGTAGTTCGGGTCCAGTGCGGCCACGCCCTGCTTGGGCGGTTCCTTCTTGCAGTCTTCCTTCGTGTCGGCGACACCCTGCCGGTAACCCATGCGGTACTGCTCCTGGGCGTCCTTCTGCTCGGTCTCCTTGACCGTGCCGCAGGTGGCCTCCGGGACGCCGGGCTGCAGTGCGGTGATCGTGCCCGCGGGGAAGAAGGCCGTGACCGACACCTCGCCGGCGGCGTTCGCCGTCCGCGTCGCGGTGTGGGTGTTGTTGCTCTCGAAGAAGACGATCTTCCCTGGCTTCCAGCCCTTGCCTGTGACGTCGAACTTGCCCGCCGTCGCGCTCTCCTTCACCGTGCACGTGGCCGACGGCACCGCCTGCGCCGAACTCATCGTGAGCGCCACGGACCCGAGCAACAGCGAGGAGATCGTCAGCGGAGCCAACACGGCCATGCGAATGTTTCTGTTCACTTCTCTTCCCTCCAGTGGCGGGCCCGCGAGTGGGGCACGGGCCCTAGAGGATGAACTCACGGAGGGGCACAGTGGTGCGCGGGCGTCCGCCGTCGCGACTACGCCCAGCCGGATTCACCCTGAGGAGGGCTCCGCTGGGGAGCAAGAGGGAAGGACCGTCCAGGTCCCGTCCTCCTACGGCTGCCACCCCGTCCGTAGCGGCCCTGAGGGACCTCAAGTCCTTCCATCCTCTCGCGGCCCGCCGAGCCTGTCGATTCGGGCCCGGACACCGGCCGGCCGCTATGCGTGGCAGGCCACCGGCACCCCGCCGTTCATCGCGGCCATGTCGCCGAAGACGGCCGCCGCGTCGAGCGGATGCCCTTCCGGCAGCCCGTCCAGCTCCGCGTACGCGCGGTGCAGGTTGGCGACCAGGCGCTCGCTCTCCTGCCAGGCGGCGAACTCGCCCAGGTCGGCCTGCCGAGCCGTCTCCAGCGGCGTCACACCCTTGGCGTGCCCTTCCCGGGCCAGCTCCTGCACCCAGCGCAGATAGCGCTCGGTCGCGTCGTACGCGGAGGGGTCGGTGACCCGGCCGTGCCCGGGCACCACCGTCGGCGTGTCAAGGGAGCGCAGCAGGTCGAGCGCGCGCAGCGAGCCGGCGAGCGAGCCCATCGGGAGGAAGGGCGTGCCGCCGTGGAAGACCAGGTCGCCGGTGAACACGATGCCGTGCCGCGGCAGATGGACGATCGAGTCGCCGGTGGTGTGCGCGGGGCCCGGGTGGATCACCCGTACCTCCAGCTCGCCGACGTACAGCGTCAGCCGGTCCCGGTAGGTGAGGTGGGGCGGCAGGATCTCCACCCGGCCGAAGTCGGTCTGCGGCCACAGCAGATGGAGCTGGCGCCCGGCGGCGAGCTGCTCGGTCCGGCAGTTCTCGTGGCCGACGATCCGGGCCTCCGGCTGGAACACCCCGTTGCCGTAGGTGTGGTCGCCGTGGTGGTGCGTGGAGACGATCGTGCGCGGCGGCGCGAGGCCCGCGTCGAGGACCGCCTCGCGCAGCAGCAGTGCCCGCCGCTCGGTGGCGGCGGTGTCGACGAGCAGGGTCTCGCCGCCGTCGCCGAGGAAACCGGCGTTGTTCAGGCACCAGCCGCCGTCGGGCTGGACGAACGCGTGGACGTTCGGCGCGAGCGCGACGACGTAGGGATCGGTGGCAGGCAAGGGACATCCCCCCGGAAGTGGGCCCGACTGGACAGGGGAAGACTGCCAGTCGCGCGAGGTCCGGGGGAAGCCGGTGCCAGGACGGACCCTGAGGGGGTCAGTGGTCGTCCCAGTGGTTGCCGTGAGCCGCGTGCCGGTGCCCGTCGTGCAGGTAGTCGAGGTGGTCGCCGTGCACGACGGCGACGTGTCCGCAGTCCGGCCCGTGCGTGTGGGCGGGGTGGGTGTGGGGGACGTGGGAGGTCGGCTCGCACTCGTCCCAGTGCCCGGAGTGCAGGCGGTGCAGGTGTCCGTTGTGCGCGTAGTCGACGTGGTCCCGGTGCGGGACTTCGGTGTGCCCGCACGAGGGGCCGTGGGTGTGCGCGTGCGTCGGGTGCTCGTGGTGGAGGGCGGTCATGACGGCGCCTCTGTGAGGGGGACCCTTCCGTTCCAGGTTAGTCCGGAAAGCCCGTTCCTTCAGGGCGGGGTGGGTGGCCGCCGGCCGCACGAGCAGCCGTACGACCCGGAGCACCACCGCGCCGCTCGGAGCGCCACCGCGCCGCTCGGAGCGCCACCGCGCCGCTCGGAGCGCCACCGCGCCGCTCGGAGCGCCACCGCGCCGCTCAGAGCACCACCGCGACCCCGAACCCCGCGAACGCGATCGTGCACACCGCCGCGAGCAGCGCCCCCCGGTGCGACAGCGCGAGCGGCCGCGCCGCGCCGAGCGACTGGATCCTGCGGTGGGCGACCGCGATGAAGCCGATCCACACCAGCGCCGACAGGCACGCCGCGACGACACCGGTCGCCGACACACCGTCGTGGATCGCCTGCTTGCCCGCGAGCACCGCGGCCACCGTGCACGACAGGGTCGTACGCCGCCACGCCAGCCGGGTCCGCTCGGGCTGGAGTCCCGGGTCCCGGTCCGCCGCGGTCGCGGGCGCGGTCATCGCCCCGCCCAGCCGAAGACGACGACCAGCACCATCGCGATCGCGACCACCGCCACCGCGAGGCTCAGGACGGCCGGGAACCGCGAGATCGGCAGGTCCTCCCCGCGCCGCATGGCCCGCTCGCAGCGCACCCAGTGGTTCACGGCGCGCAGCGCGCACAGCACGCCGGCCGCGAGCAGCGCGATCGCCAGGGTGACCCGGACCCCCCAGCGCAGGTCCGGCAGGAACTGGTCCACGGCGAAACCGCCGCCGATCAGGGCGAGCGCGGTCCGGATCCAGGCGAGGAAGGTCCGCTCGTTGGCCAGGGAGAAGCGGTAGTCGGGGGTCTCGCCCTCCTCCCGGAGGCGCTGCGGCGCGAACCACAGCCGCAGGCCCTGTACGAAGTCGCTCACGCGGGCACCCTATCCGTCGGATGATCACACCGCCCGGCGGGCCCGGGGCCCGCTCGGCGGATCATGGCCGGGCCCGCCGGACAGGCCCTCGGCTCGCCGGCTCCGCCGACAACGCCCCGGGTCACCCCGCCCGGTGCGCCCGCAGCCGCTCGTACGCGGCGAGGCCGTCGGGCACCCACTGCCAGGTGGCGAGCCGTTCCTGGAGCTCCTCCTCGGGCAGGAAGGCGTGCCAGGCCACCTCCTCCGGCTGCGGCCGCACCGGCAGGTCGCAGCGCACCTCGTACACGGCCGACCACCACTTGCCGGCGACGCCCCCGGAGTCGTACAGGAAGCGGAAGAGCGGCTCGGGCCGGGGCAGCCCGGACACGCCGAGCTCCTCCTCGGCCTCGCGCAGCGCGGCGTCGTCGTAGGACTCGCCCGCACCGACGACACCGCCGACGAACATGTCGTACAGGGAGGGGAAGACCAGCTTCGTCGGGGTCCGGCGGTGGACGAAGACCCGCCCCTGACCGTCCCGGACCCGGATGAAGGTGCAACGGTGGATCAGGCCCCGCGCGTACACCTCGCCGCGCGGAGCCCGTCCGATCACCCGGTCGTTGTCGTCGACGACGTCGAGTACCTCATCGGCAGCGCTCATGCGCCCATGAAAGCACTGCCGGGGCTCACTGCCCCATGACGTACCCGACCGTCGGGCCGGCGGTCCAGCCGCCGTCCACCGCCAGCTCCGCGCCGGTCACGTACGAGGCGGCGTCCGACAGCAGGAAGACCACCGCGCCGGCGATCTCGTGCGGCTCGCCGACCCGGCCCATGGGGGTGTTGGGGTACTTCCCCTCGCCCTTCTCGATGCCGACGGAGGCGGTCATCGGGGTGTACGTCATGCCCGGGTGGACCGAGTTGACGCGGATCCGGGAGGTGCCGAGCTCGACCGCGCCGATCTTCGTCAGCCCGCGCACCCCCCACTTGGAGGCGCCGTAACCGGCGGTCAGGGCGAGGCCCATGAGGCCCGCGGCGGAGGAGACGTTGACGATGGAGCCGCCGCCGGCCTCCTTCATGGCGGGTATCGCGGCCTTCATGCCGATGAAGACACCGGTGAGGTTGATGTCGAGGACCTTGCGGAAGTACGCGACGGATTCGGCCTCCAGGAGCGAGCCGGCGGCGATGCCGGCGTTGTTGACCAGGCCGTGCAGCGCGCCGAACTCCTCGACGGCGTACGCGACGGCCGCCGCCCACTCCTCCTCCGACGTCACGTCGTGGTGCAGGAAACGGGCCCGCTCGCCGAGCTCGGCCGCCATGGCCCTGCCCTCCTCGTCGAGCACGTCGGTGATCACGACGCCGGCACCGGCGGCCACCGCCTGCCGGGCGGCCTCGGCGCCCAGGCCGCGGGCGCCGCCCGTGATGAGCACGGTCTTGCCGGTGAGGTCGTGGATCTCGTTCATGAAGGTCCCTTCGGGGCTGACTCGGGGTATCGGGAGCCGGGGCATCCGGGGCATCCGGGGCATCCGGGGCATCCGGGGGTTCCGGGGGGCCGGGAATTCCGGCACTACGCGTTCGGGGAGGTCATTCCGGGGCTACGGGGCCGCCGGGAACGCTCCGGGGCGGTGCGGCCCGGAGGAGCGCGGTCGTGGTCTCGGCCAGGTCGGCCAGGAAGAGCCCCTCACCGGTGAGGGGCTCGGTGCCGTCGAGGTACTGCCGGGCCCGGTCGGCGAAGGCCGCGCCCACCACGGTCAGCGCCAGATCGAGCCGCTCGAGGCGCAGCGGCTCCGGCAGCCCGTCGGCGGCCAGGCAGGCCTCGAGCCGCTCGATCAGGGACCAGTAACAGCTGCCCGCGAGCGTGGGGTGCGGGATGCGGGTGCGGACCCCGCTCTCGTGACTGAGCTGGGCGGAGATCCGCAGACAGCGCCGGCCCCGGTCGGTGCCGAGCTCGCTCGCCTCGGCCGCGATCAGCGCGGCGATCAGCGCGTGCGGCTCGTCGGGGGCGGCGGCGAGGAGCGGGGCGAGCACCTGCTCGGTGCGGAGCTGGCGGCCGGCCATCACGGAGTCGAGCAGCCCGGCGCGGGAGCCGAAGTGGTACTGCACGGCGGACGGGTTGCCCTGCCCGGCCAGGGCCACGATGTCCCGCAGCTGGGCGCCGTCGACGCCCTGGGCGGCGAAGATCTCCTCGGCCGCACGGATCAGCTTCTCCCGGGTCTCGGGCCCTGACGTCCTTGCCATGGACCCATATTAATGGTCGGCATTAGAAAACGGGAGGGAGGCGAAGCCGGCCGGACCGTTGACTGGATACATCGGTGTATCCAAGATGCGGTGCATGCCTCATGAGTCGTACGACGCCGATGTCATCGTCATCGGGGCCGGCCTCGCCGGCCTCGTCGCCACCGCCGAGCTGGTCGACGCCGGCCGCTCGGTCATCCTGCTCGACCAGGAACCCGAGCAGTCGATCGGCGGCCAGGCGCACTGGTCCTTCGGCGGCCTCTTCCTCGTCGACTCGCCCGAGCAGCGCCGGATGCGGATCCGCGACAGCCACGCGCTGGCCCTCCAGGACTGGTTCGGCACAGCCGGCTTCGACCGCCCCGAGGACGCGTGGCCGAGGAAGTGGGCCGAGGCGTACGTCGACTTCGCGGCCGGCGAGAAGCGCTCCTGGCTGCACGCCCAGGGCGTGCGCTTCTTCCCGGTCGTCGGCTGGGCCGAGCGTGGCGGCTACGACGCGAACGGCCACGGCAACTCCGTACCCCGCTTCCACATCACCTGGGGCACCGGACCCGGCCTCGTCGCCCCCTTCGAGCGCCGGGTGCGCGAGGGCGTCGCGCGTGGCCTGGTCCGCTTCGGCTTCCGGCACCGGGTGACGGCCCTCGGCCGCACGGCCGGCGCGGTCGACACCGTGAGCGGCGAGATCCTGGCACCCTCCACCGCCGAGCGCGGCACCGCGAGCAGCCGCGAGACCACCGGCACGTTCGAACTCCGCGCCCAGGCGGTGATCGTCACCTCCGGCGGCATCGGCGGCAACCACGACCTGGTCCGCAAGCAGTGGCCCGAACGCCTCGGCACCCCGCCCGCCCGGCTGCTCTCCGGCGTACCCGCCCACGTCGACGGGCTGATGCTCGGCATCGCCGAGGACGCCGGCGCCCACCACATCAACCGCGACCGGATGTGGCACTACACCGAGGGCATCGAGAACTGGAACCCCATCTGGGCCCGCCACGGCATCCGCATCCTGCCCGGCCCGTCCTCCCTGTGGCTCGACGCCACCGGCAAGCGGCTGCCCGTACCGCTCTTCCCCGGATTCGACACCCTCGGCACCCTCGAACACATCATGCGGACCGGCCACGACCACACCTGGTTCGTGCTCGACCAGAAGATCATCGGCAAGGAGTTCGCCCTCTCCGGCTCCGAGCAGAACCCCGACCTCACCGGCAAGTCCGTCCGCGACGTCATCGGCCGCGCCCGCGCCGACGTCCCCGCGCCGGTGAAGGCCTTCATGGACCACGGCGCGGACTTCGTGGTCGAACGGGACCTCGCCGCGCTCGTCCGCGGCATGAACCGCGTCACCGGCGAGGACCTGATCGACGAGGCCGACCTGCGCCGCGAGATCACCGCCCGCGACCGCGAGATCGCCAACCCCTTCACCAAGGACCTCCAGGTCACCGCCATCCACGGCGCCCGCCGCTACCTGGGCGACCGCCTGATCCGCACGGCGCCCCCGCACCGCATCCTCGACCCGAAGGCCGGCCCCCTCATCGCCGTACGCCTGAACATCCTCACCCGCAAGTCCCTCGGCGGCCTGGAGACCGACCTGTCGTCCCGCGTCCTCACGGACTCGGGGGAACCGCTGCCCGGCGTGTACGCGGCAGGCGAGGCGGCCGGCTTCGGCGGCGGCGGAGTCCACGGCTACCGCTCCCTCGAAGGCACCTTCCTCGGCGGCTGCATCTTCTCGGGGCGGGCGGCGGGGAGGGCGGCGGCGAAGGCGGTCGGCTAGGCCATGCCTCGGGCCTGACCCGAGCCCGACCCGGCCCCGACCCGGCCCCGACTCGGGACTGTCGGACCCGACGGGCAAGATGACGGTGTGACAAGACGCTTGGTCTCGGCCGACGTCCGGGGCTTCGCCGGACGACTGCTCCCGGTGCTCGAGGGGGGAAGCAGGCAGTCGTCCCACGGTCGCTAGATCACCAGCGACAGGAGCAGCACGCAGCCGATACCGACCACCGAGATGATCGTCTCCATCACCGACCAGGTCTTGACCGTCTGGCCGACGCTCATCCCGAAGTACTCCTTCACCAGCCAGAACCCGGCGTCGTTGACGTGACTGAAGAAGAGCGAGCCGGCGCCGATCGCGAGGACGAGGAGGGACACCTCGCCCGCCGGCATTCCCTCGGCGAGCGGGGCCACCAGGCCGGCCGCCGAGATCGTGGCCACCGTGGCCGAACCCGTCGCGAGCCGGATCGCGACCGCGATCAGCCAGGCGAGCAGCAGGGCCGGGATCGACCAGTTCTTCGAGAAGTCGAGGATCATCTGGCCGACGCCGATGTCGATCAGGGTCTGCTTGAAGCCGCCGCCCGCGCCGACGATCAGCAGTACGCCCGCGATCGGGGCGAGCGACTTCTCGACGGTGGACGACAGCCGCTCCTTGCTGAAGCCGGCCGCCCGGCCGAGGGTGAACAGGGCGACTATGACGGCCGCGAGCAGCGCGATCAGCGGCGAGCCGATCACGTCGGTGACCTTCTGCAGGCCGTTGTCCGGGTCGTCGACCACGATGTCGACGAGCGCCTTCACCAGCATCAGGACGACGGGCAGCAGCACGGTCGCCACGGTGATGCCGAAGCCGGGGCGCCTGTCCAGCTCCTCCGAGGGGCGCACCGGGATCATCTTCTCGGGGGCCGGGATGTCGACCCAGCGGGCCGCGAACCGGGAGAAGACCGGACCGGCGATGATCACGGTCGGGATCGCGACGACGAGACCGAGGGCGAGGGTGATGCCCAGGTTGGCGCCGACCGCGTCGATCGCGACGAGCGGGCCGGGGTGCGGCGGGATCAGCCCGTGCATGACGGACAGGCCGGCGAGGGCCGGGATGCCGATCCGCATGAGCGAGTAGTTGCCGCGCTTGGCGACCAGCAGCACCACCGGGATCAGCAGCACGATGCCGACCTCGAAGAACAGCGGCAGACCGATCACGGAGGCGATCAGGACCATCGCCCACGGCATGGCCCGTCCGCTGGTCCTGGCCAGGATCGTGTCGACGATCTGGTCGGCGCCGCCCGAGTCGGCGAGCAGCTTGCCGAGGATCGCGCCGAGGGCGATGAGGACGCCGACGCCGGCCACGGTGGCGCCGAGGCCCGCGGTGAAGGACTTGATGGTGTCCGCGAGCGGGGCACCCGCGAACGCGCCGAGCGCCAGCGACCCGATGGTCAGCGCGAGGAAGGCGTGCAGCTTGAACTTCGTGATGAGCAGAACGATGACGGCGATGCCGGCGAGGACGGCGATGCCGAGCTGGGCGTTGCCTGCCGAGGTGATCGGTTCGGCGGCGTCCGCTGCCAGGATCTCGACGCTGAGACTGGTCACGGTGGGTCCCTCGGGGGTCAGGGGGCAGGGGGTCAGTGGGCGAGCCGGCGCAGCGCGGCGACGGCCCGGGCGGTGATGTCTTCGGGCGTGCCGGAGACGTCGACGGCGACGCCGGCCTCGTCCTGCTGCAGCGGCTGCAGGGTGGCGAACTGGGAGTCGAGGAGCGCGGTCGGCATGAAGTGGCCCTTGCGGGCCCCCATCCGCTTCTCGATGAGCTCCCGGTCACCGGTCAGATGGAGGAAGACCACACCGGGGGCCGCGGCGCGCAGCCGGTCCCGGTAACTCCGCTTCAGGGCGGAGCTGCTCACCACGCCGCCGAGCCCCGCCCGGTCGTGCGCCCAGTTCCCGATCGCGTCGAGCCAGGGCTCGCGGTCGGTGTCGTCCAGGGGGATGCCGGCCGACATCTTGGCCACGTTGGCCGCCGGGTGGAAGTCGTCGCCCTCCGCGTACGGGAGGCCGAGCGCCTCGGCGACCAGGGGGCCGATCGTGGTCTTGCCGGTCCCGGCGACGCCCATCACGACGACGACCAGGGCCTCGGGGGTGGTGCTCATGGGGGTGCCTCGCTGTCTTCTTCGACATCGATCCGTCGCGCATATGAAACCCATTGGGTACGACGTATTCAAGAGGCTGTGACTAAAAAGTCGTACTTTTGATTCCCGGTGTGATCACCCACGTGATCGCGCATAGGCTTGCCACCATGACGACACCGGCCCAGGGGCTCCATCCGCACGTCCTTGCCTCCCTGGGCCTCGCGATCACCGCGGGGGAGTACCCGCCGGGCAGCGTGCTGCGCACCGACGAGCTCGCCGAGCGCTTCGACGTCTCGCGCACCGTGGTGCGCGAGGTCGTCCGCGTGCTCGAGTCCATGCACCTCGTCGAGTCCCGCCGCCGGGTCGGCGTGATCGTGCTGCCGACCGAGCAGTGGAACGTGTACGACCCCCAGGTCATCCGCTGGCGCCTGGCCGGCGCCGACCGGCCCCGCCAGCTCCGCTCGCTCACCGTGCTGCGCTCAGCGATCGAGCCCGTCGCCGCCGGACTCGCGGCCCTGAACGCCACCCCCGAGCAGTGCCGCCGGCTCACCGAGCAGGCCCTCGGCATGGTCGCCACCTCGCGGGGCCGTCAGCTGGAGGCGTACCTGGTGCACGACATCGCCTTCCACCGGGTCGTCCTCGACGCCTCGGGCAACGAGATGTTCGCCCGGCTCGGGGACGTCGTCGCCGAGGTCCTGACCGGCCGCACCCACCACCAGGTGATGTTCGAGGACCCCGACCCGGCCGCGGTCACCCTGCACGTCCAGGTCGCCGAGGCGGTACGGGAGAAGGACGCGGCCCGCGCCGAGGAGCTGACCCGCCAGATCGCGGTCGGCGCCCTCAAGGAGCTGGACGTCCTCGCCCCGTAGCGGCAGGGCTGCGGGCCGTTTACGCCCGCGTAACCTCAGAAGTCGCTCAAATCCGGGCCTTCAGTGACATTGGCCACTGTCAGGGGCGGCACGATGCGGTGAGGATGTCCGCTGGCCGAACGCCGGGACCACCTCCCGCGCTGCCGGGTACCGCACACCCTCCCCCTCACGAAGGCGAACAACTCCATGAGTGACCGCATCACTGCGGCCGACCCGCTGTCCGCCACCCCGGCGGCCTCCGGCTCAGCGGCGTCCCCCCACGTCGACGCCGGAGACGCCGGATACCGCAAGGACCTCAAGTCCCGGCACATCAACATGATCGCCATCGGCGGCGCGATCGGCACCGGCCTCTTCCTCGGCGCCGGCGGCCGCATGGCCAACGCCGGACCGTCCCTCTTCATCGCGTACGCGGTCTGCGGCGTCTTCGCCTTCTTCGTGGTCCGTGCCCTCGGCGAGCTCGTGCTCTACCGCCCCTCCTCCGGCGCCTTCGTCTCCTACGCCCGTGAGTTCATGGGCGAGAAGGGCGCCTACACGGCCGGCTGGCTGTACTTCCTCAACTGGTCGACCACCGCCGTCGCCGACATCACCGCCGCGGCCACCTACGCGCACTTCTGGGCGATGTTCAGCGACATCCCGCAGTGGATCCTCGCGCTGATCGCCCTCGCGATCGTGCTCGCCGCCAACCTCATCTCCGTGAAGTACTTCGGCGAGATGGAGTTCTGGTTCGCGATCATCAAGGTCGCCGCCCTGGTCGCCTTCATGATCGTCGGCATCTTCCTGGTCGTCACCTCGCACGACGTCGGCGGCCACACCCCGGGTCTCGCCAACATCACCGAGAACGGCGGCATCTTCCCCAACGGCGTCATGCCGATGCTGCTGCTCGTCCAGGGCGTCGTCTTCGCCTACGCCTCCGTCGAGCTGTGCGGCGTCGCCGCCGGCGAGACCGAGAACCCCGAGAAGATCATGCCCAAGGCGATCAACTCGATCATGTGGCGCGTCGGCCTGTTCTACGTCGGCTCGGTCATCCTGCTCGCGCTGATCCTCCCGTACACCGCCTACTCCGGCGACCAGAGCCCGTTCGTCACCGTCTTCGACAAGCTGGGCATCCCCGGCGCCGCCGGCGTGATGAACCTGGTCGTCCTCACGGCCGCGCTCTCGAGCCTCAACTCGGGCCTCTACTCCACCGGCCGCATCCTGCGCTCCATGTCGCTGTCCGGCTCGGCGCCCAAGTTCACCGGCGTCATGAACAAGGGCGGTGTCCCCTACGGCGGCATCCTGCTCACCGCGGGCTTCGGCATCCTCGGTGTCGGCCTCAACTTCGTGATGCCCGACGACGCCTTCGAGCTGGTGCTGAACTTCGCCTCCATCGGCATCATCGGCACCTGGGCGATGATCATGGTCTGCTCGCTGCTCTTCTGGCGCGCCGCCAAGCAGGGCAAGGTCACCCGCCCCGGCTACAACCTGCCCTGGGCCCCGTACACCCAGGTCGTGACCCTCGGCTTCCTCGCCAGCGTCGTGGTCCTCATGTGGATGGACGGCGGCGTCGGACGCACCACCGTCGCCTGCCTGCCGCTCATCGCGGCCGCGCTCGTCGGCGGCTGGTTCCTGGTCCGCGGCCGCGTCCGCGCGACCTCAGAAGCGGCCCCCCGGGACTGACCTCCCCCAGCCCCCGGATCCCCCCACGGGCCAGGCCCCCGCGAGCGCACCGCTCGCGGGGGCCGCACCGTCTCCGGGACTCAGTGGCCGCCGTGACCGCCGCCGTGACCTCCGCCCGGGCCGCCGCCGTGGCCTCCGCCCGGGCCGCCGCCGTGGCCGCCGCCGTGTCCGCCCCCGTGGCCCGCGGCGTGGTCGAAGGGCAGGACCTCCGGCGGTACGACCACGAACGGCCGCATCATGCCCATGTCCTCGTGCTCCAGCAGATGGCAGTGGTACATGAACCGGCCGTACGAGCCGTCGAACCGCCCGAGGACCTTCACCAGCTGCCCGCCCGGCACCTGGAACACGTCCTTCCAGCCCTGCTCGTTGGCCGGCACCGCCAGCGGCCGCTCCGTGTCGTAGCGCACCGGCGCCAGCGTCCCGCCGACCGCCGGGTCGAAGGCGTCGGTCACGTACGCCTCACGAGCCATCACCTGGAAGTCCGCGAGGTGGACGTGCATCGGGTGCGTCACCGGCGCCGGACCCAGGTTGAGGAACGACCACTGCTCGTACGAGCCCTCGCCGATGGTGAAGCCGAGCCCGTCGTTGAACGTCCGGGCCGTACGCCGGTAGGTCCGCACCTTCCCGTCCGCGGCCTGGACCTGGATCACCCCGTTCGTCGGCACCCGGAAGTCGCCGCCCTGGCCCTCGGGGACCTCCTCCATCTCCCAGATCTCCGGGTGCCCGCCGCCCCCGACCGTCCCCGGCGGCGTGAGCACGACCAGGCGGTGGCCGTGCTCGATCCGCCCGTGGTCGTAACGCCGGAAGGAGCCCGAGAGCACCGCCGGCAGCTCGAAGCCGTCGGCCTCGGCGCCCTCGCCCACCCGGAACTCCATCACCTGCGGATACGGCACGTTGAACGCCGGGTCCGGCTCTCCCGGCTCCCGTCCCGGGGCCCGGTTCACCAGGCGTACGCTCCGTCCCGCGAGCCCCCGGAAGTCGATCAGCAGGTCGAAGCGCTCGGCCGGGGAGATGGACAGCGGCGCGCCGTCCTCGAAATCCACCGCCACCGGCCGCGGCAGCAGTCCGCCGTCGCTGCCGATCTGGTGCATCGCCCCGGCGACCGGCCGGTCGTCCTCGTCGACGAGGACGAGGTCGTAGGTCCGTGCGTTGGAGGCGTTCACCAGCCGGAAGCGGTACCAGCCGTCCTCGACGTCCAGATACGGCCAGATCGTGCCGTTGACCGTCGTGTACGGGCCGAAGAACGGCAGCGCGACCGGCCGGCCCGTCTCCGGGTGGCTCGCGATCAGGCTGGTCGTCTTGTGCAGCAGCCGCCCGTTGAGCCGCCCGTCCTCGTCCTGGTCCAGGTTCCGGTCCGCCAGGACCAGCGGCAGCTCCCGCTCCCCGGACGGCAGGCCCAGCGCGTCCTCCTCGTCGTCACGGACGAGATAGGTGCCCACCAGGCCCGCGTAGACGTTCCAGCGGGTGATGTTCATGGCGTGGTCGTGGTACCACCAGTGCACCGCCTGGTGCTCGTTGGGGTACTCGGACAGCTGCGCGTCGCCGAAGCCGACCGCGTTGTCCGTCCAACCGTCGTTCCCGCCGCCGGTCTGCGCCCCGTGCACGTGGGTCACCGACCAGGCCGGCAGCTCCGCCACCCCCTTGACGGGCTCCGCGCCCTCGCGGCCCGGCCGGTTGTGCGGATCGGGCTCCCCCTCGGTCCGCGGCAGCTCGACCGCGGTGACCGGGTACTCACTGCCCTTCGGGATCCGGTTGGTCCACGCGATCCGGATCCGCTGACCCCGCCGCACCTCGATGGTCGGACCGGGGACGGAGCCCTCGTAGCCCCACATCAGCGTCGGCGGTAACTGACGGTGCATCCGCACATACGTGGGCCGCAGCGCGATCTCGATCTCCTGAGGGCCGTCCGCCGGGTCGGCCTCCGCCGGCCGGATCACCGGCGGCACGGTCAACGCGTCGGCATAAGGCTCGAGTTCACTCGTCATCATTTCCCCCTGAGGCTGTGACCTTGCCTGTACGGGGAAGGACTCCGGCGGCCGGGCGAAGGTTCCGGGCTGCGCGTAACCTGGCCGATATCGTCACATCCGTAACGCGGATCACCGTTTCGGAGGAAGGGAAGTCACGATGGCGCAGCAGGTCCAGGGGGTCATCGCCCCCGGCAGGAACGAGCCGGTACGGGTCGAGACGATCGTGATCCCCGATCCCGGCCCCGGTGAGGCCGTCGTGAAGATCCAGGCGTGCGGCGTCTGCCACACCGACCTCCACTACAAGCAGGGCGGAATCAACGACGAGTTCCCCTTCCTGCTCGGCCACGAGGCCGCCGGAATCGTGGAGTCGGTCGGCGCGAACGTGACCGACGTCGCCCCCGGCGACTTCGTGATCCTCAACTGGCGTGCGGTGTGCGGCAACTGCCGGGCCTGTCTGCGCGGCCGCCCCTGGTACTGCTTCTCCACGCACAACGCCGGCCAGAAAATGACCCTGCTCGACGGCACCGAGCTCTCCCCGGCGCTCGGGATCGGCGCCTTCGCCGAGAAGACCCTCGTCGCCGCCGGCCAGTGCACCAAGGTCGACCCGGCCGTCGCCCCCGAGGTGGCCGGCCTGCTCGGCTGCGGCGTGATGGCCGGCATCGGCGCGGCGATCAACACCGGTGGCGTCGGCCGCGGCGACTCGGTCGCCGTCATCGGCTGCGGCGGCGTCGGCGACGCGGCGATCGTCGGCTCCCGGCTCGCCGGCGCGGCCCGGATCATCGCCGTCGACATCGACGACCGCAAACTGGACAAGGCCCGGCAGATGGGCGCCACCCACACCGTGAACTCCCGTACCGCCGACCCCGTCGAGGCCGTCCGCGAACTCACCGGCGGCTTCGGCGCCGACGTCGTCATCGAGGCCGTCGGCCGCCCGGAGACGTACGAGCAGGCCTTCTACGCCCGCGACCTGGCCGGCACCGTCGTCCTCGTCGGCGTCCCCACCCCCGAGATGAAGCTCGAACTCCCGCTCCTCGACGTCTTCGGCCGCGGCGGCTCCCTGAAGTCCTCCTGGTACGGCGACTGCCTGCCCTCCCGCGACTTCCCGATGCTGATCGACCTGCACCAGCAGGGCCGGATCGACCTCGGCGCCTTCGTCACCGAGACCATCGGACTCGGCGACGTCGAGAAGGCGTTCGCCCGCATGCACGAGGGCGACGTGCTCCGCTCGGTGGTGGTCCTCTGATGGCCGCCCGCATCGACCACCTGGTCACCTCCGGCACCTTCAGCCTCGACGGCGGCACCTGGGAGGTCGACAACAACGTCTGGATCGTCGGCGACGACACCGAGGCCGTCGTCATCGACGCCGCCCATGACGCCCAGGCCATCCTGGCCGCACTCGACGGCCGCGCCCTGCGCGCCATCGTCTGCACCCACGCCCACGACGACCACATCGGCGCGGCCCCGGCCCTCGCCGCCGCCACCGGCGCCCGGATCCTGCTCCACCCCGCCGACCAGCCGCTGTGGAAGCTGACCCACCCCGACCACACCCCGGACGGCGACCTCGCGGACGGCTCGGTCCTCACCATCGCCGGGACCGACCTCCACGTCCTGCACACCCCCGGCCACGCCCCCGGCGCCGTCTGCCTGCACGCCCCCGACCTGGGGACCGTCTTCACCGGGGACACCCTCTTCCGGGGCGGTCCGGGCGCCACCGGACGGTCGTTCTCCGACTTCCCGACCATCGTCGACTCGATCCGGACCAGGCTCCTCACCCTGCCGCCCGAGACGGTGGTCCGCACCGGCCACGGCGACACCACCACGATCGGCGCCGAGGCCCCGCACCTCCAGGAGTGGATCAGTCGAGGCCACTGAGCCGCAGCCGGCTCCCGAAACGCCGCGGGGAACCCGTGAACGGGTCGGTGAACTCCAGCGTCCGCGCCAGCAGTTGCAGTGGCCGTCCGTAGTCCTCCGGCCCGTCCTCCCGCACGACCGGATACACCGGGTCGTGCAGGATCGGCAGCCCGAGGGCGTTCATGTGCACCCGCAGCTGATGGGTCCGCCCGGTCTCCGGCACCAGCCGGTAGCGGGCGAGCCCGCCCCGCCGCTCCACCAGCTCGATCCGGCTCTCGCTGTTCGGCTCGCCAGGCACCTCCCGGGCGGCCATCACCCCGCGCTCCTTCTCGATCCGGCTGCGCACAGTCACCGGCAGCTCCACCCCGGGGTCGTACGGGGCCACCGCCTCGTACTCCTTGCGCACCCGCCGGTCCCGGAACAGCGTCTGGTACGCCCCTCGGTCCTCCGGCCGTACGACGAAGAGCACGAGTCCCGCGGTCAGCCGGTCGAGCCGGTGCGCGGGCTGCAGGGCCGGCAGGCCGAGCTCCCGCCGCAGCCGCGCCAGCGCCGTCTCGGTCACATGCCGGCCCCGCGGCATCGTGGCCAGGAAGTGCGGCTTGTCCGCGACCACGATCCGCTCGTCCCGGTACACCACGCCGATCTCGAACGGCACCCGCTCCTCGGCCGGAAAGTCCCGGTGGAACCACAGGTACCGCCCCGCCGCGTACGGCTCGTCCCCGGCGACGGCCAGGCCGTCGGCGCCGACGAACCGGCCCTCGCGCAGCATCTCCTCGACCCGTGCGACGCCGACGGCCCGTCCGTACCGCTCGATCAGGTGCTCGCCGACGGTCGCCCAGAGTCCCTCGGGGTCCTCCGGGAGCCTCACCCGCGCCGGGTCGATCCCGTCCCGCTGCGGCAGCGGCGCGGCCGGTGCCTTGGTTCGCCTTCTCACCGTTCCGCCTCGCCGTGCTCCGGGGTCTCGCTCCCGGATCTCGCCCCGGGATACGCGGAAGTCCCGGTCGAGATGATCTCGACCGGGACTCCGTGTGGTGTCCGAGGGGGGACTTGAACCCCCACGCCCGATAAAGGGCACTAGCACCTCAAGCTAGCGCGTCTGCCATTCCGCCACCCGGACAAGGTGTCTGTCTTTCCGGCCCCTGGGCCGTTCCGACGAGGAAAACCATAGCAAACATTCGAGGTGGTCGATCACCACCCCGTCGCGCGAGGATGGGGGCGACCACCAGTCATCACGTGGGGCACGTAGTGGGAGGAAGCAGCGTGAGCGAGTCGAACACCGCGGCACGAAAGGTCACCGGCGAGGACGAGGTCGTGGACCTCTGCCGTGACCTCATCCGCATCGACACCAGCAACTACGGCGACCACTCCGGCCCGGGAGAGCGCGCGGCGGCCGAGTACGTCGCCGAGAAGCTCGCGGAGGTCGGACTCGAGCCGAAGATCATCGAGTCGCACAAGGGGCGGGCCTCCACCGTCGCCCGGATCGAGGGCGAGGACCCGTCCCGCCCCGCCCTGCTGATCCACGGCCACACCGATGTCGTCCCGGCCAACGCCGAGGACTGGACCCACCACCCCTTCTCCGGCGAGGTGGCCGACGGCTGCGTCTGGGGCCGCGGCGCCGTCGACATGAAGGACATGGACGCGATGACCCTCGCGGTCGTCCGCGACCGGCTGCGCAGCGGCCGCAAGCCCCCGCGCGACATCGTCCTCGCCTTCCTCGCCGACGAGGAGGCGGGCGGCACGTACGGCGCCCGCCACCTCGTCGACAAGCACCGCGATCTCTTCGACGGGGTGACCGAGGCGATCGGCGAGGTCGGCGGCTTCTCCTTCACCGTCAACGAGAACCTCCGCCTCTACCTGGTCGAGACCGCCCAGAAGGGCATGCACTGGATGCGGCTGACCGTCGAGGGCACGGCCGGCCACGGCTCGATGACCAACAACGACAACGCCATCACGGAGCTCTGCGAGGCCGTGGGCCGGCTCGGCCGCCACCAGTGGCCGGTGAGGGTCACCAAGACCGTACGGTCCTTCCTGGACGAGCTCTCGGACGCGCTCGGCACCCCCCTCGACCCCGAGGACATGGACGCCACGCTCGCCAAGCTCGGCGGCATCGCCAAGATGGTCGGCGCCACCCTGCGCAACTCCGCCGCCCCGACCATGCTCGGCGCCGGCTACAAGGTCAACGTCATCCCCGGCCAGGCCACCGCGCACGTCGACGGCCGCTTCCTGCCCGGTTACGAGGAGGAGTTCCTGGCCGACCTCGACCGGATCCTCGGCCCCCGGGTCAAGCGCGAGGACGTGCACGGCGACAAGGCCCTGGAGACCAGCTTCGACGGCGACCTGGTCGACGCCATGCAGCTGGCTCTGCGCGCCGAGGACCCGATCGCGCGCGCCGTGCCGTACATGCTCTCCGGCGGCACCGACGCCAAGTCCTTCGACGACCTCGGCATCCGCTGCTTCGGATTCGCGCCGCTCCAGCTGCCGCCCGAGCTCGACTTCGCCGGGATGTTCCACGGCGTGGACGAGCGGGTGCCGGTGGACGGCCTGAAGTTCGGCGTCCGGGTCCTCGACCGCTTCATCGACGCCTCCTGAGGCGCCGCGGGGGCACTGGATTCGACCGCCTGTCCGTGCGTGACCGGAAAGAGTGAATGCACGGATGGGCTCGTAGCCCCCAAAGTTCCCCCTCGTTACAGGTGGTGCGGTCCGCGGCTGGGACCGCATTGCCAACAAGGAGGAATAATGATCAAGAAGGTCGTCGCTGCTGCGGCTGCCACTGGCGGTCTGGTTCTCGCGGGTGCGGGCATGGCCGTTGCCGACTCGGGTGCCCAGGGTGCCGCCATCGGTTCCCCTGGTGTGCTCTCGGGCAACGTCGTCCAGGTGCCGGTTCACATCCCCGTGAACGTGTGCGGCAACACGGTCTCCGTGATCGGGCTGCTGAACCCCACCTTCGGCAACACCTGCATCAACGCCTGACGTTGCGCCTCGACCCCTGAGGGTCTGAGCCAAGGCCGGCCCCGGAGTGCGCGCCATGCACTCCGGGGCCGGTGGCCATTTCTCACGAGCCGAGTAGCAGGGAACCAAGCTATGCGACAGGTCACACGCATCATCACCCGCAAGAGCCTCGCCACCGTCGCCGCGGCCGGCGGCATGATCGCCCTCGGTGGCGGTTACGCCCAAGCGGACGCGGGCGCGAGCGGTGCGGCGTCCCACTCGCCGGGCGTCGCGTCCGGCAACACCGTCCAGGTGCCGGTCCACGCGCCGGTCAACGCCTGCGGCAACACCGTCAACGTCGTCGGACTGATGAACCCGGCGTTCGGCAACAAGTGCGCCAACGTGAGCCGTTCGGGCGGCTACGGCGACTCCGGCGGCGGCTCTTCCGCCGGCGGCCACGCCGCGCACTCGCCGGGCATCGGCTCCGGCAACCACGTCTCGGTGCCGGTGGACGCCCCGGTCAACGTCTGCGGCAACAGTGTCACGGGCATCGGCCTCGGCAACGCGGCCACGGGCAACGACTGCGGGAACGGCATCGAGCCGACGCCGCCGGGGGAGCCGGGGAACCCCGGAAATCCGGGGAATCCGGGGGAGCCGGGGAATCCGGGAAACCCGGGCGAGCCGGGGAACCCTGGAAATCCGGGGAACCCGGGGAACCCCGGCAACCCGGGTAACCCCGGCAATCCGGGTACGCCCGGGAATCCCGGCACCCCGGGTACGCCCGGCACCCCCGGCAACGAAGGCGGCGAGCACCCCGGCACCCCCGGCCACCCGCAAGGGCCGAACACTCCGGGTACGCACACGGTCACCCAGACCCCGCCCGCCGAGGAGCTCGCGCACACCGGCGCCGGGCCGCTCGGTCTGGTCGCCCCGGCCGGCGCGGCCATGCTGCTGGCCGGTTCCGTGATCTACCGCCGGTCCCGCCGTAGCGCCTGATCCGTACCGAAACGGCAGGGGCCCCGCATCGCGGGGCCCCTTCTGCGTCTCACCAGGTGGCGCGGATCTGACGGATGATGCGCCGGCGCAGCCGCACTCTGCGACTCCCGTCCCGGTGCAGGGTCAGTCGGTCCAACTCCCAGTGTCCGTACTCGGCATGGTCGGTCAGCAGCCGCGTCGCCTCCTTGCGGGAGACGCCGCGCGGCACGTACACGTCGACAAATTCGTATTCCGGCATCGCATCTATTGTGCGGCCAAGGGCCCGGTACGGATAGCGTCTGTCCTATGTCTGATGCTGCGCAGCCCACCGCTGCCGAGGTACGCGCCGCCGCCGAGGCGGTCAAAGCCGCACTGGACCGTCACCTCGCGGCGGTCGAACGCCGCACCGGGGACGACGACCCGGCCGTCTACGAGGCCTTCAACGCGCTCGCCGCGGCGGCGGAGGCGTACGACGAACGTCTCTACGACCGGTACGACGAGGTCACCCCCTTCGAGATCCCCGGCGCCGACGACTCGCTGCCGCCCTATGCGGGACCCGAGGAGCCACACGCCCTCAGCGTGCTGATCCGCCGCGACTACGCGGTGGTGGAACCGCAGCGCCTCATCGCCCAGGCCCAGCGCATCGCGGCCGTCGACCGGGAGGAGGACGGCGCCGGCACGGCCCATGCCGCCCTCGGCGTGCTCTTCGGCGAGTACGAACCTGACGAAATCGCGTCCCGTCACAAGGAATTCGGACTCGAAGAGGGCGACTCCACGCTCTGGGTCGAGGCGGCGGAGGAGCTGCCCGAGCCGGGGGAGTGGCTGCCCGCCCCCTTCGACCACGCCGATCCGGAGCGGATCGTGTGCCGCTTCGACATCAGCTCCGTCTTCGACGACGAGGCGGACGACGACCTGGAGGACCAGGCCCGCGGGGCCTGAGAGACCACGGGCGCCCCTTCTCTTCGGCTCGCCAACGCGGCCATGAGGAGGGGCGCCTGTTCCTTTCTCCCGTTATGCCTCTTCTTCCTCGTGGAGCAGCGCCTCAAGGAGCGGGCGCAGCCGGGTCGTACGCTCCGGGTCGCGGCCCTCGGCCACCGCGCGCGGCAGTGCCTGGTCCACGCCGTGGACGACCGACAGATGGCGCTCGGCCCGGCCGAACGCCGTGTACACCCAGGCCCGGCTGAGGCCGGCGGCCGCGTCCCCGGGCAGCACCACGACCGCGGCGGGCCAGCGCGTCCCGGCCGCCTGGTGCGCGGTCAGCGCCCAGCCGTGCCGCAGCGAGGACTCGACCCGCTCCTTCGGTACGACGATCCGCTCGCCCCCGGACTCCAGGTGCAGGCCCTCGGCGTCCGCCGAGACGACCGTGCCCGTCACGCACCGGCCCGGCGCGGGGGAGTGGGCCACCCGGTCGCCCGGGTCGTAGCCGCCGAAGCGGCCGGGGCCGGGGTTGAGCCGCTGCTTGAGGGCCGCGTTGAGGGCGCGGGTGCCGGCGGAGCCGCCGTGGCCGACCGTGATGACCTGGGTCTGCTCGGCCGGCAGGCCGAACGCCCGCGGGATCGAGTCGGCGACCAGCTGGACCGTGCGGTGCACGGCCTCGCCCGCGTCCCGCACCGGGACGATCACGACCTCCTTGCCGGGGGCGTCCACCTGGGTCAGCTCGCCGGCGCCGATGCCCGAGACCAGCTCGCCGATCGGGCCGGGGTCGGGCGTCCGGGAGGCGATCTGCGGGGCGACGCGGGCGGCGAGCAGGTCGGCGAAGACCCGGCCCGGGCCGGCCGAGCCGAGGACGTGTGGGTCGCCGCCGAGGACGAGCCGGCAGCCGTCGGGCAGGGCCTCGACGAGCAGCGCGGCGCTCTCGACGTCGAGCTGCGGCGCGTCCAGGACGACGAGGAGGTCCAGGGCGAGGGCGCCGTCCTCGTCGCGGCCCGGTCCGGTCGCGCCGGACAGCAGCGCGGCCACCGGCACCGCGCCCGCGCGGGCCGTGTGGGCCGCGACGGCGACCCGCAGGCCCCGCTCCCGGGCCGCCGCGGCGAGCGCGAGGGGTTCGGCCCGGGCGGCCTCGCCGCCGGTGTGCAGGACGAGCCCGTGCGCACCGGCCGCGCGGGCCAGCTCAGGGCCGTCCCACTCGGCCGCCTCGACCGTGCGGATCAGGCGGGCGAGTCCGTCGGCGAGGCTCTCCTCCGCGAGGGCGAACCGCTCGAGTCCGAGCAGCACGGGAGCCAGCGGCCGCTGCTCCTGCTCGGCGGCTTCCGCGTCCTCCGCGTCCTCCGCGTCCTCCGGCTCCTCCTCCTGGAAGACCAGCACCGCGGCCTCGGAGATGGCCAGCTCGACCGCCTTGTCGGGCTCGGGCACCGACAGCTTGCCGAGCCCGTCCCGAACGGCACCGATCTCCAGGGCCGTGTGCCCCTTCAGCGCGGCCTGCTCCAGGAGCCAGGCGGCCAGCGCGACGGTGCGCCGCGGGTCGCCGGGCCCGCACTCCGCGCCGAGCAGGGCCCGCGCGAAGCCGTCCGCCTGCTCGGGCCGCACCCCGGGCACCGCGAGCAGCTGCCACGGATCCTCGGTGAGGGCCCGGGCGGCGCCCTCTCCGAGCACCGTGGCGACCTGCCCGGCCAGCCCCTCGGGCGCCCCGCCGCGTGCGAGCACCTGCCGCACGCCGGTCGTCGTCTCCTCCGTCACCACGGGCGCCTCGCGTACCGGCGGTCGCACCGTCACCTCCGGGGCGGGTCGCGCCGGCGCCGGAACCCCGGCCCGGGGTGCCGCGACCGGCTTCGCGCCGCTCTCCACGGCCCGTACCGCCGCGAGCAGATCGGCCGCGGTCCCGCTCAGCTTCGCGCCCGCCTCGACGGGCGCCGCCCGCTCGGCCTTGCGCTGCTCGATCCGGGCCCGCAGCTCCCGCTGCGCGGCGAGCTCCGCCTGCGCCTCGGAGACCTCGGCCTTCTCCTCGCCCTCCGCCGCCGACTCGGCCGACGCGGCCCCGACGTCCTGCCCGTCCTGCCCGTCCGTCCCGTCCTGGGCGTCCTCGCCCTCGGACCCCGCGTCCGCCGGGGGCGCGGCGTCGCCCGGTTCCCCCTGGGCGCCCGGCGACGCGGGGGTCGCCTCCTCGGCGTCGGCGGCGGGTTCGGCGGCCTCGGGCATGGTCTCCCCGGAAGGCTCGGTCACAAGGTGCTCCAGTCGTGATCCGGATAGCGGTGCACGGGCGCCGACACGTCGTCGAGGGCCCGGCAGATCTCGTCAGGAAGACTAAGGCTCTCCACTGACAAAGCGGCCGTGAGCTGCTGCGCGTTGCGCGCGCCGATGATCGGGGCGGTCACCCCGGGGCGGTCGCGGACCCACGCGAGGGCCACCTGGAGCGGGGTGGTCGCGAGGCCGTCGGCGGCGGTCGCGACCGCGTCGACGATCCGGCCCGCCGCGTCGTCCAGATACGGCTCCACGAACGGGGCCATCGCCTCGGAGCCGCCGCGCGAGTCCGCCGGGGTGCCGTGGCGGTACTTGCCGGTGAGCACCCCGCGGCCCAGCGGCGAGGAGGGCAGCAGGCCGATGCCGAGGTCGAGCGCTGCCGGCAGCACCTCGCGCTCGATGCCCCGCTGGAGCAGCGAGTACTCCATCTGCGCGCCGGCGAGCCGGGTCCGGTCCCCGCCGAGCTGCCAGGTGGCGGCCTTGGCCAGCTGCCAGCCGCAGAAGTCGGAGACGCCCGCGTACCGCGCCCGGCCGCTGCGGACGGCGATGTCGAGGGCCTGCAGCGACTCCTCCAGCGGCGTGTACGGGTCGAAGGCGTGCAGGTGCCACAGGTCCACGTGGTCCGTGCCGAGCCGGGCGAGGGAGGCGTCGAGCGCGGCAAGGAGGTGTCCGCGCGAGCCGTCCGTGCGGCGGTCCGGGTCGGGGACGCTGCCCGCCTTGGTCGAGATGACCAGGTCGCGGCGCGGCACCAGGACGTCCAGGAACCGCCCGAGCAGATACTCGGCCTCGCCGCCCCCGTACACGTCCGCGGTGTCGACGAGGGTGCCGCCCGCGTCCCAGAACGTCTTCAACTGCTCGGCGGCGTCGTGCTCGTCGGTGTCGCGGCCCCAGGTGAGGGTGCCGAGCCCGATGCGGGACACGCGCAGGCCGGTGCGTCCGAGATGCCTCTGCTCCATGGCCGCGAGAGTACTGGCCACGGCACCACGCGGAGAGAGCCTGTGGACAACCCGTCCACCGGCCGGTTCCCCACCGGGCCCCGTCCGGCTCCTGACGAACGGCAGGACCGCGCGCTAGAGTCCCGGACACAGGGACGTTACCGATGGGTAAGGGGTACGTGGCATGCGGCTCGGCATCAACCTCGGCTACTGGGGCGCGGGCATGGACGGCGACAACCTCGCCGTGGCCCAGGAGGCGGACCGCCTCGGCTACGACGTGTGCTGGGCGGCGGAGGCGTACGGCTCCGACGCCCCCACCGTGCTCTCCTGGGTCGCCGCCAAGACGGAGCGGATCGACGTCGGCTCGGCGATCATGCAGATCCCGGCCCGCCAGCCGGCGATGACCGCCATGACGGCCGCCACCCTCGACTCGCTGTCCGGCGGCCGCTTCCGCCTCGGCATCGGCGTCTCCGGCCCGCAGGTCTCCGAGGGCTGGTACGGCGTCAAGTTCGACAAGCCGCTCGCCCGCACCCGTGAGTACGTCGAGATCGTCCGCAAGGCCATGACCCGCGAGCGCCTCACCTACGCGGGTGAGCACTGGACGCTGCCGCTGCCGGACGGCCCGGGCAAGCCCATCAAGCTCACGGTCCACCCGACCCGCCCGCACATCCCGCTCTACATCGCGGCCATCGGACCGAAGAACCTGGAGCAGACCGGCGAGATCGCCGACGGCGCCCTGCTGATCTTCCCCGCCGCCGAGCACCTGGAGGAGACCGCCCTGCGCCACATCAGGGCGGGCCGTGAGAAGGCCGGACTCACCCTCGAGGGCTTCGACGTCCACCCCACCCTGCCGCTCGCCCTCGGCGACGACATCGACGCGCTGGCCGACATCTTCCGCCCTTACACCGCCCTCTACGTCGGCGGCATGGGCAGCCGCAAGCAGAACTTCTACAACCAGCTCGCCCAGCGCATGGGCTACGAGAAGGCCGCCGCCGAGATCCAGGACAAGTACCTGGCCGGCGACAAGGACGGCGCCGCCGCGGCCGTACCGCGCCAGCTGATCGACCAGACCACCCTGCTCGGCTCCGTCGACCGGATCGCCGACCGGATGACGGCCTACGCGGCCGCCGGGGTCACCACCCTGACCCTCGCCCCGGCCGGCTTCACCCTGGACGAGAGGCTGGCGGCCCTCAGGGCGGGTGTGGAGGCGCTGGAGCGGGCGGGGCTCGCGTAACCCGGACGCCTGAAGAGGTCTGCGGCCGTGGTGGGGGCTCGGGGGGTCTTCCCCGCCACGGCCGTCACGCAGCACAACGCCCGAGCGCGCCTGCGGGTTACGCGCCCCGCCGCGCCACTTGCGGCACGACTTCCGCACCGCCCGTGTACGTCGTTCGGCCCAGTCCCCGCGGCCTCCTGTTGCCCGCCCGGCCGGGCGGCATTTGACTCGTACTTCACGGGCGTGCGGAAGGCGGACGTCCGCATGGAGGTGCAGCCATGCTGTCGGCCAAGAGCCTGTTCCAGGAAATCATCGACAACGACGAGTCGTTCCAGCTCTTCTGTTCCATCGCCGCCAGCGGCGAGGCCCAGGGCGGCTGGGAGAACGGCCGGATCGCGGCGCTCGTCGCCCCCGGCATGCGGGACCTCGCGCCCAAGATCACCCGGCACGGCGCCGACGAGGACAAACACGGCCGGATCTTCAACGCCCTGCTGAAGAAGCGCGGCCTCGAGCCCGTCCCCGTACCGCCCGAGACCGACTACACCATGCTGCTCGAACAGCGCGGGATCGGCCTCGCCCACGACAAGCTGCGCCGCGATGAGCCGCTGAGCGAGCAGGACATCGTGGTCTACCTCAGCCACAGCCGGGTCACCGAGCAGCGGGCGGCCGACCAGATGGACATGCTGGTCAAGTACTTCGGCGACCACCCCGAGCTGGGCAAGGCCATCCACATGATCGACCACGACGAGTCCAACCACCTCGCCTACTGCCACGAGGAACTGCTCCGCCTCAACTACGCGGGGCACGGCCGGCTCATCCACGGCGTCCTGCGCGAGTGCGCACTCACCGAGATCAGGGTCTACCGGGACGTCAGCCTCGCCGTGATGAGCCACATGGGCCGCATCCTGCGCTGGCCGAGGGCCAAGGCCGCCGCTCTCACCGCCGGAATCCACGGCATGTACGCCTACGAGCGGGCGGCCGGCTGGCACCGGATGGTCGACCTCAAGATGCCCGAGCGGCGCGACGCCCTCGGCGGACCCGCGGCCCCGGCCCCCGCCTTCTGAGACGCCCGCCGTCCAAACCGCTACATCCAGCCACGCCGCTTGAACAGCCGGTACAGGCCGGCGACGACCCCCGCCATCAGCACGATGACCACCGGGTACGACGCCACCCAGTGCAGTTCGGGCATGTGGTCGAAGTTCATGCCGTAGATCCCCGCGACCATCGTGGGGACGGCGGCCATGGCCGCCCACGCGGAGATCTTGCGCATGTCGTCGTTCTGCCGCACGCCCATCTGCGCCAGATGCGCCGACAGCACGTCCGAGAGCAGCCGGTCCAGGCCCTCCACCTGCTCGTTGGCGCGCAGCAGATGGTCGTTGACGTCCCGGAAGAACGGCACCGAGCGGTCGTGCACGAACGGCACGGAGCCCGTCGCGAGCCGGGACATCGGCCCGGCCAGCGGGCCGCTCGCCCGCCGGAACTCCAGGACCTGCCGCTTGGCCGTGTAGATCCGCTCCGCCGTGTGCCCGGGACCGGTGCCGGAGGGCGCGAAGACGTCCGCCTCCAGCTCCTCCAGGTCGATCTGGAGCTCCCCCGCCACGTCGATGTAGTGGTCCACCACCGCGTCGCTGATCGCGTAGAGCACCGAGGTCGGCCCGTGCTTGAGCACCTCGGGCTCGGCCTCCAGACGCTGCCGCACCGCCGCCAGCGGGGCGCCCTCGCCGTGCCGTACCGTCACGACGAACGAGTCGCCGATGAAGACCATCAGCTCGCCCGAGGAGACCCGGTCGCTCTCCGGCTCGTACACGACCGGCTTGAGCACCGCGAACAGCGAGTCGTCGTAGACCTCCAGCTTGGGCCGCTGATGCGCCTTCAACGCGTCCTCCACGGCCAGCGGGTGCAGCGCGAACTCCGAGCTGACGTGCGCGAACTCGGCTTCCGTCGGCTCGTGCAGGCCCACCCACAGGAACGCGTCCCCGGTCGCCCTGGCCTCGTCGAGCGCGTCGGACAGATCCGCGGGACCTTCCGTCCTGCGCCCGTCCCGGTAGATGGCTGAGTCCACGATCACGCGCCGTATTCTCCCCCGCCGGGCGCCGGCGCACCATCCCGGCCGCCACGGCCTGTCCCGGCGGATCAGGGCCTACCCTGGCCCACATGGCCACCCTGATCCTCGTCCGGCACGGACGCTCCACCGCCAACACCTCCGGGGTGCTCGCCGGGCGCATGCCCGGGGTCGCGCTCGACGAGCGCGGCGCCGCGCAGGCCGCCGCGCTGCCCGGGCGGCTGGCGGGGGTGCCGCTCGCCGCCGTCGTCTCCAGCCCGCTCCAGCGCTGCCGCGAGACCGTACGGCCGCTGCTCGACGCCCGCCCCGGACTCCCGCTGCACACCGAGGAGCGGATCAGCGAGTGCGACTACGGTGACTGGTCAGGCCGCAAGCTCGCCGAGCTCGCCGACGAGCCCGTCATGCAGGTCGTGCAGGCCCACGCCTCGGCCGCCGCCTTCCCCGGCGGCGAGTCCATGCGCGCCATGCAGGCCAGGGCCGTGGACGCCGTCCACGACTGGAACGCCCGGATCGAGGACGCGCACGGCGAGGACGCCGTCTACGCGATGTGCTCGCACGGCGACATCATCAAATCGGTCGTCGCCGACGCCCTCGGCCTCCACCTCGACCTCTTCCAGCGGATCCACGTCGACCCCGGCTCGCTCACCGTCATCCGTTACACGCGCCTGCGCCCCTTCCTCGTCCGCCTCGGCGACACCGGCGACCTCGCCGCCCTCGCCCCCCGCGAGGCCCCCGGCGGCAACGGGGCGGCTGAGGTCGGAGGCGGTGCGGGCGCACCGTGATCCTTCCGCGCAGTAGGGTGGACGCGCCGCGGTAAAACCAGTTCGCAGCACCACAGTCGAGACCCAAGGGAGTCGGGAACGTGTCCCGTCAGGTGTTCCTCTACGACCCACCGGAGCGTTTCGTGGCCGGCACGGTCGGGCTGCCTGGCCGCCGTACGTTCTTCCTGCAGGCGTCCGCGGCCGGCCGGGTCACCAGCGTCGCGCTGGAGAAGACCCAGGTCGCCGCCCTCGCCGAGCGCATCGACGAACTCCTCGACGAGGTCGTGCGGCGCACCGGCGGCAACGCCCCCGTCCCGGCGGTCGCCCCGCCCGACAGCGCGGACACCGCCCCCCTCGACACCCCCGTCGAGGAGGAGTTCCGGGTCGGCACCATGGCCCTCGCCTGGGACGGCGAGGAGCAGCGCATGATCGTCGAGGCGCAGGCGCTGGTCGAGCTGGACGCGGACTCCGAGGAGGACCTCGCCGAGGCCGAGGAGCGGATGCTCCAGGACGAGGAGAACGGCCCGCCGATGCTGCGGGTCCGGCTCTCCGGCGCGCAGGCCAGGGCCTTCGCCAAGCGGGCCCTCGACGTCGTCAACGCCGGCCGCCCGCCGTGCCCGCTGTGCAGTCTGCCGCTCGACCCCGAGGGCCACGTCTGCCCCCGCCAGAACGGATACCGTCGCGGCGCATGAGCAGCGAGAAGGCCCCCACGACGGTCGACCTGCTCGCCAAGGGGGAGCTGACCGTCCGCGGCCAGGTCCGCGAGGCGTCCAACGCCGTGCTGTTCTGCTCCGTCGCGTACGAGGGCGAGCGGGCGGACTGCGTCTACAAGCCGGTCGCCGGGGAGCAGCCGCTGTGGGACTTCCCCGACGGCACCCTCGCCCAGCGCGAGGTCGCCGCCTACGAACTGTCCGAGGCCACCGGCTGGGGCCTGGTGCCGCCGACCGTGCTGCGGGAGGGGCCGTACGGCGAGGGCATGGTCCAGCTCTGGGTCGAGGCCGACCCGTCCGCCTCGCTGCTCGCGCTCGTCGAGGACGAGGACGCCGGCGAGGGCTGGAAGCCCGTGGGGCCCGCCCAGGTCGCCGAGGACCGCACGGCGCTCCTGGTGCACGCCGACACCCCAGAGCTGCGCCGGCTCGCCGTCCTGGACGCCGTCATCAACAACGGCGACCGCAAGGGCGGTCATCTGCTGCCCGCGCCGGACGGCCGGCTCTACGGGATCGACCACGGCGTCTCCTTCCACGTGGACGACAAGCTGCGCACCCTGCTGTGGGGCTGGGCGGGGGAGGAGCTGACCGAGGAGGCCGCCGCCGTCATCGACCGGCTCGGCGGGCTGCTCGCGCCCGGCACTCCGTTGGCCGAACGGCTCGCGGGGCTCCTGACGGCCGCCGAGGTGGACGCGCTGCGGGAGCGGGTCGCCGTCCTGCGCAGGACGCGGCGGCACCCCGTACCGTCCGGGCAGTGGCCGGCGATTCCCTGGCCACCGGTATAGGGCACGGCCACTCGCCGATCGTTTTCGGCCAAGCTGTCCGACGGGGCGAGACCCCCGGGGGGTATGCATGGACCGGCGCGTCCCGCAAGACCGCCTTATCGGTCAAGATCCCGGTGCGGTTCGTATCCGGAACAGCTGTCCGGTTAGGCTCAGGTCATGCATGCCTGGCCCGCTTCTGAGGTCCCCGCCCTGCCCGGCAAGGGCCGCGACCTCCGGATTCACGACACCGCGACCGGCGGACGAGTCACCCTCGCCCCCGGCCCCGTCGCCCGTCTCTACGTCTGCGGCATCACACCGTACGACGCGACCCACATGGGTCACGCGGCGACCTACAACGCGTTCGACCTCGTTCAGCGCGTGTGGCTCGACACCAAGCGGCAGGTTCACTATGTCCAGAACGTGACCGACGTGGACGACCCGCTCCTGGAGCGCGCCATCCGCGACGGCATCGACTGGGTCGGCCTCGCCGAGCGCGAGACCGCCCTGTTCCGCGAGGACATGACCGCGCTGCGCATGCTGCCGCCGCAGCACTACATCGGTGCCGTCGAGGCGATACCGGGCATCGTGCCGCTCGTCGAGCGGCTGCGGGACTCCGGCGCCGCCTACGAGCTCGAGGGCGACATCTACTTCTCCGTCGAGGCCGATCCGCACTTCGGCCAGGTGTCGAACTACGACACCGAGCTGATGCGCCACCTCTCCGCCGAGCGCGGCGGCGACCCGGAGCGCCCCGGCAAGAAGAACCCGCTCGACCCGATGCTGTGGATGGCCGCCCGCGAGGGCGAGCCGAGCTGGGACGGCGCCAGCCTCGGCGCCGGCCGCCCCGGCTGGCACATCGAGTGCGTCGCCATCGCCCTCGACCACCTCGGCATGGGCTTCGACGTCCAGGGCGGCGGCTCCGACCTGATCTTCCCGCACCACGAGATGGGCGCCTCCCACGCCCAGGCCCTCACCGGCGAGTTCCCCATGGCCAAGGCGTACGTACACGCCGGCATGGTCGCCCTGAACGGCGAGAAGATGTCCAAGTCCAAGGGCAACCTGGTCTTCGTCTCCGCGCTCCGAAAGGAAGGCGTCGACCCGGCCGCCATCCGGCTGGCGCTGCTCTCGCACCACTACCGCGCCGACTGGGAGTGGACCGACGACGTCCTCCAGCAGGCCGTCGAGCGCGTCGGCCGCTGGCGCGCCGCGGTCTCGCGCCCCGACGGCCCGTCCGCCGACGCCCTCGTCGAGGAGCTCCGCGAGGCGCTCGCCGACGACCTGGACGCCCCGGCCGCGCTCGCCGCGGTCGACCGCTGGGCCGCGCTCCAGCAGGCCGAGGGCGGCACCGACGAGTCCGCCCCGGGTCTCGTCTCGCGCGCCGTCGACGCACTGCTCGGCGTCGCGCTCTAGGGGGCGAGACGCCCCCTGGGGCCTCTCCGGCCCTGACCCGCCGGAAACCCCCTAGAGCCGCCGCGGGCCGCTCCCGGAATCGATAAGTCCAGGAGCGGCCCGCGCAAGTCCATGGCCCGACGGCGCCCACGGCGCTAGACAGGGCCGCATGAGATCACCAACGCGACTGAGAACAGCGGCAGTTGGCGCACTCCTCGGCCTGCTCGCCGCCTTCGCCGGACCCGGCGGGAGCGCGGCGGCGGCCGATCCGCCCGACACCACGGTCGGCGAGGTCACCGGCTTCGCCGCCGACGGCCCGGTCTACCGGCTGACCGCCGGCCACGCCGAGGCCCGGGTCAGCTTCGTCTCCGCGGAGACCTTCCGCATCGAACTCGCCCCCGACGGGAAGTTCACCGACCCCACCGGCCAGGACATCGTCCTGCCGCAGGGCCCGCCGCCCGCCACCCGCTGGTCCGACCGCGGCGACCGCTACGAACTCAGCACCGCCCGCGTGACCCTGCGCGCCTACAAGGCGCCGCTGCGCTTCGCCGCATTCCGCGCCGACGGCACGCCCCTGTGGTCCGAGGCCCAGGGCCTCACCTGGAACCAGGACCGCACCACCCAGACCCTCGCCCGCGGCGCCGCCGAGCAGTTCTACGGCGCCGGCATGCAGAACGGCCGCGGCAACACCTCCCACCGGGGCAAGACGGTCGAGGTCGGCGTGGACTACGACTGGAACGACGGCGGCCACCCCAACTCCGTCCCGTTCTACCTCTCCTCCGCCGGATACGGCGTCTACCGCAACACCTACGCCCCGAACACCTACGTCTTCGGCGAGCCCGTCACCACAACCGCCCGCGAACAGCGCTTCGACGCCTACTACTTCGCGGGCAGCGGGCCCGGCGCCCTCAAGGACGTCATCGGCCAGTACACCCGCCTGACCGGCAAACCGTTCCTGCCGCCCGTCTACGGACTGGAGATCGGCGACGCCGACTGCTACCTCCACAACGCCAACCGCGGCGAACGCCACACCCTCGACGCCCTCGAGATCGCCGACGGCTACGTCCGCAACGACATGCCGAACGGCTGGATGCTCGTCAACGACGGCTACGGCTGCGGCTACGAGAACCTCGCCGAGACCGCCCAGGGCCTCCAGGCACGCGGTATGCAGCTCGGCCTGTGGACCGAGGACGGCATCGACAAGCTCGGCGAGCAGGTGAAGGCCGGCCAGCGGGTCGCCAAGCTCGACGTCGCCTGGGTCGGCGAGGGCTACAAGTTCGCCCTCGACGGCTGCAAGGGCGCGTACGCCGGCATCGAGGCGGGCAGTGACGCCCGCGGCTTCACCTGGGCCCCCGAGAGCTGGTCCGGCGCCCAGCGCTGCGGCGTCCAGTGGTCCGGCGACCAGTCCGGCAGCTGGGAGTACATCCGCTGGCAGATCCCCACCTACGCGGGCGCCTCCATGTCCGGGCTCGCCTACACCACCGGCGACGTCGACGGCATCTTCGGCGGCAGCCCCAAGACGTACACCCGTGACCTGCAGTGGAAGATGTTCCTGCCGGTCACCATGACGATGGACGGCTGGGCCGCCAACGACAAGCAGCCCTTCCGCTACGGCGAGCCGTACACCTCCGTCAACCGTGCCTCCCTCAAGCTCCACGAGGCGCTGCTGCCCTACATCTACTCGCACGCCCACGAGGCCACCCGGACCGGCGTCGGCCTCGCCCGGCCCCTCGTCCTCGAATACCCCGACGACCCGGTGGCCGCCTCCGACGCCGCCAAGTACGAGTTCCTCAGCGGCCAGGACTTCCTCGTCGCCCCCGTCTACCAGGACGCCGTGGAGCGCGACGCCATCTATCTCCCCAAGGGCACCTGGATCGACTACTGGAGCGGCCGCACCTACGAAGGCCCGCTCACCCTGGACGACTACAGCGCCCCCCTCGACACCCTGCCCCTGTTCGTCCGGGCCGGCGCCGCCGTCCCCATGTGGCCCGGCGGCATCCGCTCGTACACCCAGCGCACCTCCGGCGCCCCGCTCGCCTGGGACATCTACCCGCAGGGCACCTCCTCGTTCACCCTGTACGAGGACGACGGCGTCACCCGCGACCACCGCACCGGCCGCTATGCCACCCAGCGCGCCGACGTCCAGGCCCCGGCCCGGGGCGCCGGCGACGTGACCGTGCGGATCGGCGCGAGCGCCGGCGACTACACGGGCAAGTCCGCCGCCCGGCCCTACGAGTTCACCGTCCACACCGGCGACGCGCCGGGCGGCGTGACCCTCGGCGGCCGCGCGCTGCCGCGGCTCGCCTCGAAGGCCGCCTTCGAGGCCGCCGCGCAGGGCTGGTTCTACGACCGCGACGACCGCGGGGGAGTGGTACGGGTCAAGACGGCCGCCCAGCGGACCGACCGCGCCTTCACCCTCACCCTGAGCGCCACCAGCGCCGTCGGCGGAGCGGTCCCGGGGGCCGCCGCCACCCTCGCCGCCCCGGCCGCACAGGAGCTGGGCGCGGGCGTGCCCGGCACCGTCGCCGTCGACGTCACCGCCGGCAGCAGGGACGCCACCGGCGTCGAGGTCGCGCTGAACGTCCCGGCCGGCTGGCAGGTCGCCGCGCCCGCCCCGATCGCCCGCATCCCGGCCGGCACCACCCGGCGCGTCGAGCTCACCGTGACCCCCGCCAAGGGCGCCGTACCGGGCGAGGCCACCCTCACCGCGAGCGTCCGCCACCGCGCCGCCGGGCAGGACCGCACCGCGCTCCAGCGGTTCGCCGTCGGCGTGATGCCGCCTCCGCCGACCGCCCCGGCCTGGGCGAGCGACCTGGTCTGGCTGAAGTCGGGGAACGGCTGGGGCCCGCCCGAACGCGACCGCTCCAACGGCGAGTCGGGCGCCGCCGACGGCCGGACCCTCACCCTGGCCGGCAGGACCTACGAGAAGGGCATCGGCGCCCACGCCGACTCCGACATCGAGGTCTACCTCGGCGGCCGCTGCACCGCGCTCACCGCGGACGTCGGCATCGACGACGAGATCAACGGCTACGGGGACGTGGCCTTCTCCGTCGAGGCCGACGGCAAGGTGCTGTGGACCTCGCCCCGGCTGACCGGAGCCTCGGCGACGCTCCCGGTGAACGTCGGCGTGACCGGCGCCCGCCACGTCCGTCTGAAGATCACCGACACCAACGGATCCAAGAGCGGCGATCACGGCGACTGGGCCGCCGCCCGCTTCGACTGCGCCTGACGGAGCGGTACGGGAGGGGTGGCCGCGCCACCCCTCCCGTACAGGTCAGTCCTCGGAGCCCTCGTCGTCCTCGCCCGGCCGCTCGGAGTCCGGCCGCTCGGAGCCCGGCGGCTCGGCACCCGGCGCCTCGGACTCGGCGCCCGGCACCGCCTCGGGTCCCGGCTGCTGCGGCTTCGGCGGGCGGGTCCGCCCGCTGGGGCTTTCCCGCAGGTACGAGGTGTCGCCGCCCTCCGTCGCCAGACCGGGGCCCGGTCCGGGGCCCGAGCCGGGCTCACGGCGCCGCAGATAGCGCTCGAACTCGCGGGCGATGGCCTCGCCGGAGGCCTCCGGCAGCTCCGCCGTGTCCCGCGCCTCCTCCAGGGTCTGGACGTACTCGGCCACCTCGCTGTCCTCGGCGGCCAGCTGGTCCACGCCCAGCTGCCAGGCCCGCGCGTCCTCGGGCAGCTCGCCCAGCGGGATGCGCAGGCCGATCAGGTCCTCGAGGCGGTTGAGCAGCGCGAGCGTCGCCTTCGGGTTCGGCGGCTGCGACACGTAGTGCGGCACCGCCGCCCACAGGCTCACCGCCGGCACCCCGGCGTGCGTGCACGCCTCCTGGAGGATGCCCACGATGCCCGTCGGGCCCTCGTAACGCGTCTCCTCCAGCTCCATCGTGCGCGCCAGATCGGGGTCGGAGGTGACCCCGCTGACCGGCACCGGACGCGTGTGCGGGGTGTCGCCGAGCAGCGCGCCCAGGATCACCACCATCTCCACGCCCAGTTCGTGGGCGAAGCCGAGCAGTTCGTTGCAGAACGAACGCCAGCGCATCGACGGCTCGATCCCGCGCACCAGGACCAGGTCCCGGGGCTTGTCGCCACCGATCCGCACCACGGAGAGCCGGGTCGTCGGCCAGGTGATCTTCCGGACGCCGCCGTCCAGCCACACCGTGGGCCGGTTGACCTGGAAGTCGTAGTAGTCCTCGGCGTCGAGCGCCGCGAACACCTCGCCCTTCCATTCCCGGTCCAGATGGGCGACCGCCGCGGAGGCGGCGTCACCGGCGTCGTTCCACCCCTCGAACGCGGCCACCATGACCGGGTCGATCAGCTCGGGAACCCCCTCGAGCTCGATCACCCAGCGCCTCCTTCGTCGAAGTTCCTGTCGTACGGACCAACCTTACGGCTTTCCGGCGGCCCGCCCGCAGCCCTCGGACACGCCCGAAAGCCCTGTCGGCCTTGATCGACTACCCAGGATCCCGGGTCCGCACACGGCGGCCGCGCGACCCCGCCGGACGGCCCGGGCACGCGTAAGGGGCGCTCTCCCGGGGAGAGCGCCCCTTACGGCTGATGGTGCGGCGCGGGGCTCAGCCGCGCAGCATGTCCTCGACCCTGCCGCGGATCTCGTCCGTGGCCAGTCCGCGGATCGTCAGCGTCGTACGGCGGCGCAGCACGTCGTCCGCCGTCTCGGCCCACTCGTGGTCCCGGGCGTAGGCGACCTGGGCCCAGATCTCCGGGGCGTCCGGGTGGATGCGCTGGGCGAGCTCCGGGTTGTCGTTCGCCATGCGGGCGATGTCGAAGGAGAGCGAACCGTAGTGCGTCGCCAGGTGCTTGGCGGTGTCCGCGGACATCCGCGGGCCGGGCGCCGGGCCGTCCACGAGCAGACGGTGGGCGACCGCGTTCGGGTTGGCTATGCCGGGCAGCGGCAGCCGCTTCGGCAGGGTGGCGACCGGCTCGTAGTCGTCGCCGAGCGGGTGACCCGGCAGCGACTCCAGCTTCTTCATGATGGTGCGGCCGATGTGGCGGAAGGTGGTCCACTTGCCGCCGGCCACCGACAGCATGCCGCCGCGGCCCTCGGTGACGACCGTCTCGCGCTTGGCCTTGGAGGTGTCGCCGGGACCGCCGGGAAGCACCCGCAGACCCGCGAAGGCGTAGGTGATCAGCGAGCGGTCGAGCTGCTGGTCGCGGATGGAGAAGGCGGCCTCGTCCAGGATCTGGGCGGTGTCCTTCTCGTTGACCGCGACCTCGCCCGGGTCGCCCTCGTACTCCTCGTCGGTGGTGCCGAGCAGCAGCATGTCCTCCCAGGGGAGGGCGAAGGTGATGCGGTACTTGTCGATCGGGGTGGCGAGCGCGGCCTTCCACGGCGCGGTGCGCTTGAGGACCAGGTGCGCGCCCTTGGAGAGGCGGATGGACGGCGCCGCGTTGGGGTCCTCCATCTTGCGCAGGTGGTCCACCCACGGGCCGGTGGCGTTCAGGACCAGGCGGGCGCTGACGCCGAACTCGTCACCGGACATGCGGTCCCTGAGCTCGGCGCCGGTGACCCGGCCCTTGGTGAAGCGCAGGCCGGTGACCTCGGCGTGGTTGAGGACGACCGCGCCGGCGTCGACCGCGGCGCGGACCGTCATCAGGGCCATGCGGGAGTCGTTCATCTGGTCGTCGCCGTAGACGGCGACGGCCTTGAGGTTGTCCGTGCGCAGCTCCGGCACGTCCTGGGCGGCCTTGGCGGGGCTCAGCAGGTGGCCGACGCCGTCACCGAAGGCGGACAGGGCGCTGTAGGCGAAGACGCCGGCACCGAGCTTGGCCGCCCCGTGCGGGCCGCCCTTGTAGACGGGCAGGTAGAAGGTGAGCGGGTTGGACAGGTGGGGGGCCACCTGGCGGGAGACCGCGCGCCGCTCGAAGTGGTTCTCCGCGACCAGCTTCACGGCGCCGGTCTGCAGGTAGCGCAGGCCGCCGTGGAGCAGCTTGGAGGAGGCGGAGGAGGTGGCGCCGGCGAAGTCGCCGGCGTCCACCAGGGCCACCCGCAGGCCCGACTGCGCGGCGTGCCAGGCGGTGGAGATGCCCAGGATGCCGCCGCCGATCACCAGGAGGTCGTACGTCGCCTTGGACAGCTGCTCTCTGGTCTCGGCGCGGGTCGGCAGGGAACCGGCAGCCGGGTGCTTCCCCAGGGAGGGGAGGCTCTGCAGGGTGGTCATCGCGAATTACTCCTCGTCAGTTCTCTTCTGCTTCGAGCCAGCCCATGGAGCGCTCTACGGCCTTGAGCCAGTTCTTGTACTCGCTGTCGCGCTTGTCGGCGTCCATGCGAGGGGTCCACTCGGCGGCCCGGCGCCAGTTGGCGCGCAGGGCGTCGGTGTCGGGCCAGAAGCCGACGGCCAGACCGGCGGCGGCGTAGGCGGCGCCGAGGCAGGTGGTCTCGGCGACCATCGGGCGCACCACGGGGGCGTCCAGGAAGTCCGAGAGGGTCTGCATCAGCAGGTTGTTGGAGGTCATGCCGCCGTCGACCTTGAGCGCGGAGAGCTCGACGCCGGAGTCCTTGGTCATGGCGTCGGTGATCTCGCGGGTCTGCCAGGCGGTGGCCTCGAGGACGGCACGGGCGATGTGCGCCTTGGTGACGTACCGGGTGAGGCCGGCGATCACACCGCGGGCGTCGGAGCGCCAGTACGGGGCGAACAGGCCGGAGAAGGCGGGGACGAAGTAGGCGCCGCCGTTGTCCTCGACCGAGGAGGCCAGGGTCTCGATCTCGGCGGCGGACTTGATCAGGCCCATCTGGTCGCGCATCCACTGGACGAGCGAGCCGGTGACGGCGATGGAGCCCTCGAGGGCGTAGACCGGCTTCTGGTCGCCGATCTGGTAGCCGACCGTGGTCAGCAGGCCGCTGTAGGAGTTGATGATCTTGTCGCCGGTGTTCATCAGCATGAACGTGCCGGTGCCGTACGTCGACTTCGCCTCGCCCTCGGCGAAGCAGGTCTGGCCGAAGAGCGCGGCCTGCTGGTCGCCGAGCGCCGAGGCGACCGGGACGCCCGCGAGGATGCCGTCCTTGACGTGGCCGTAGACCTCGGCGGAGGACTTGATCTCCGGGAGGACGTTGAGCGGGACGTCCATGGACTCGGCGATCTTCTCGTCCCAGGCCAGGGTGTGCAGGTTCATCAGCATGGTGCGCGAGGCGTTGGTGACGTCGGTGACGTGCACGCCGCCCTGGGCGCCGCCGGTGAGGTTCCAGATGACCCACGAGTCCATGGTGCCGAAGAGGATGTCGCCGGCCTCGGCGCGCTCGCGCAGGCCCTCGACGTTGTCGAGCAGCCAGCGGACCTTCGGGCCGGCGAAGTAGCTCGCCAGCGGCAGGCCGGTCTCGCGCCGGAAGCGGTCCTGGCCGACGTTGCGGCCGAGCTCCTTGCACAGGGCGTCGGTGCGGGTGTCCTGCCAGACCAGCGCGTTGTGGACGGGCTCGCCGGTGTTCTTGTCCCACAGGACGGTGGTCTCGCGCTGGTTGGTGATGCCGACGGCCTTGACGTCCGCGGCGGTGATCCCGGCCTTGGCGATGGCCCCGGCGACGACCTCCTGGACGTTGGTCCAGATCTCGGTGGCGTTGTGCTCGACCCAGCCCGGCTTCGGGAAGATCTGCTCGTGCTCCTTCTGGTCGACGGCGACGATCCGGCCGTCCTTGTCGAAGACGATGCAGCGGGACGAGGTGGTGCCCTGGTCGATGGCCGCGATGAACGGGCCGGAGGTGTGTGCGTCGGTCACGGTGTACTCCAAGGTCTGGAAGAAGGACGGCTCAGGCGAACGCGATGTTGTAGATACCCGCTGCGATGGCGCCGCCGATCAGCGGACCGGCGACCGGGATCCAGGCGTAGCTCCAGTCGGAGCCGCCCTTGTTCGGCAGCGGCAGGAGGGCGTGCACGATGCGCGGGCCGAGGTCACGGGCCGGGTTGATCGCGTAACCGGTCGGACCGCCGAGCGAGAGGCCGATGGAGACGACGACGAAGGCGGTGATCAGGGCGCCGATGACGCCGAGGCCCTTGCCGCTGTCGTTGAGGCCCTGGGTGAGCACGGCGAGGACCAGCACGACGGTGCCGATGATCTCGGTGGCCAGGTTCTGCCAGGTGTTACGGATCTCGGGGCCGGTCGAGAAGATGCCCAGCACGGGGCCGGCGCCGGGGGCCGCCTTCTGGTCGACCATGCCTTCCTCGTGCGGCGTGGAGATGATCTCGCGGTCCGTCAGGTGGGCCTGGAACTGGCCGTAGTAGGCCACCCAGACCAGCGCCGCACCGATCATCGCGCCGAGCAGCTGACCGGCGATGTAGACCGGTACGTCGCTCCACTCGCCGTCCTTGATCGCGATACCGATCGTGACGGCGGGGTTCAGATGGGCCCCGGAGAGGGAAGCGGTCATGTACACGGCCGTCATGACGGCGAAGCCCCACCCGAAGGTGATCGCGAGCCAGCCCGCGCCGCGGGCCTTGGAGCTCTTGAGCGTGACGGCGGCGCAGACACCGCCGCCGAGCAGAATGAGAACGGCGGTACCGATGGTCTCGCCGATGAAGATGTCGGAGCTGGACACCCGCGACTCCTTTGTCCTTCGTCCAGGGGAAGGCGAACCAACGGGTCCCTCCGGTGGTCCGCGCCCTCATGGTGAGGGCGTTGCCGGCCCTTGGCACTGTCACACCCTAGCGCGTATTGCCGGTAGCTGTTCGACAATGCCGACCGATGAACGGAAGTTTTGCGCCACGGTTAACAGCGCGTCAAGGGTTGCGGGTGCGGAAAACCCGCCGATAACGCGATCGTTACCGACGGGTCAGGGGGCTGCGGACGCGACCCGGCCTACGACGAGAACCGGCCACACGCCCCAGGTCAGAACCGGCCCGCTCCCAGGTCCCGCGACACCGCCCGGGCGCAGTCCCGCACCGCGGCGACCAGCTCCGAACGCAGCTCGCCCGAGGCGCACACCCGCTCCACCGCGCCCGTGATGGCCACCGCGCCCACCGGCATCCGCCGCCGGTCGTGGATCGGCGCCGCCACCGAGGCCACGCCCTCCCAGGTCTCCTCCACGTCCGCGGCCCAGCCGCGCGCCCGGGTCATGTCGAGCACCGACTCGAAGCCCGAGAGGTCGGTGACGGTACGAGGCGTGAATGGCTCCCGCTCGACCTCCAGGGCCTCGCTGTGCGCCACCGGGTCGTACGCCGAGAGGACCTTGCCCAGGGCCGTGGAGTGCAGCGGCTGCATGGCCCCCACCTCCAGGACCTGCCGGCTGTCATCGGGCCGGAAGACGTGGTGGACGATCAGCACGCCCTTCTGGTGCAGCACGCCGAGGTGGACGCTCTCCCCGCTGGAGCGGGCCAGGTCGTCCGTCCACACCAGCGCCCGCGCGCGCAGCTCGTGCACGTCCAGATAGCTGTTGCCGAGCCGCAGCAGCTCCGCGCCCAGCTGATAGCGGCCCGAGGCCGGGTCCTGCTCCACGAAGCCCTCGGCCTGCAGGGTGCGCAGGATGCCGTGGGCCGTCCCCTTGGCCAGGCCCAGGGAGGAGGCGATGTCGGACAGACCGAGCCGGCGCTCGCCGCCCGCGAGCAGTCGCAGCATCGCCGCCGCCCGTTCAAGCGACTGGATGTTCTTCGCCATCGCTCGGCCCTTCTCCTCACATGCTGTTCGACAATGCTGAACACTATCGGTCGATGCCGACCCCGTGTCACACAGACAGTGTCATGCAAGAACGGTCCGGACCGGGAGTCCCCGGACACAGGATGCAGTCCGCCCAGTGGAATGCGATGTCCACCCCGGCACCCGCACGGTTAGTCTGACCCCGTGCACCCTCCACCGAGCGTGCAAAGCCGACAGCCGTCGCATCCCAGGGAGCTCATCCATGGCCTCGTCGCCGACCCCGTCCGCCGACCTCCGCAGCCGTGCGACAGCGCTGCGCGAAGCGCTCGCCACCCGAGTCGTCGTCGCCGACGGCGCCATGGGCACGATGCTCCAGGCGCAGGACCCGACCCTCGAGGACTTCCAGAACCTCGAAGGCTGTAACGAGATCCTCAACGTCACCCGGCCCGACATCGTCGCCTCGGTGCACCGCGAGTACTTCTCCGCCGGCGTCGACTGCGTCGAGACCAACACCTTCGGCGCCAACCTCGCCGCCCTGGGCGAGTACGACATCCCCGAGCGCGTCCACGAGCTCTCCGAGTCCGGCGCCCGCATCGCCCGCGAGATCGCCGACGAGTTCACCGCCGCCACCGGACAGCAGCGCTGGGTCCTCGGCTCCATGGGCCCCGGCACCAAGCTGCCCACCCTCGGCCACGCCCCGTACACCGCGCTGCGCGACGCCTACCAGCAGAACGCCGAGGGCCTGATCGCCGGCGGCGCCGACGCCCTGCTCGTCGAAACCACCCAGGACCTCCTGCAGACCAAGGCCTCGGTCATCGGCGCCCGGCGCGCCCTCGAAGCCCTCGGCGCCGACGTCCCGCTCATCTGCTCCGTCACCGTCGAGACCACCGGCACCATGCTGCTCGGCTCCGAGATCGGCGCCGCCCTCACCGCGCTCGAGCCGCTCGGCATCGACATGATCGGCCTCAACTGCGCCACCGGCCCCGCCGAGATGAGCGAGCACCTGCGCTACCTCGCCCGCCACTCGCGCATCCCGCTCTCCTGCATGCCCAACGCCGGCCTGCCGGTGCTCACCTCCGACGGCGCCCACTACCCGCTGTCCCCCGCCGAGCTCGCCGACGCCCAGGAGACCTTCGTCCGCGAGTACGGCCTCTCCCTCATCGGCGGCTGCTGCGGCACCACCCCCGAGCACCTGCGCCAGGTCGTCGAGCGGGTCCGCGACCTCACCCCGACGACCCGCGACCCGCGCCCCGAGCCCGGCGCCGCCTCCCTCTACCAGACCGTCCCCTTCCGCCAGGACACCTCCTACATGGCGATCGGCGAGCGGACCAACGCCAACGGCTCCAAGAAGTTCCGCGAGGCCATGCTCGAGGCCCGCTGGGACGACTGCGTCGAGATGGCCCGCGACCAGATCCGCGAGGGCGCGCACATGCTCGACCTGTGCGTGGACTACGTCGGCCGCGACGGCGTCGCCGACATGGAGGAGCTCGCCGGCCGCTTCGCCACCGCCTCCACCCTGCCCATCGTCCTCGACTCCACCGAGGTCGAGGTCATCCGGGCCGGCCTGGAGAAGCTGGGCGGCCGCGCCGTCATCAACTCCGTCAACTACGAGGACGGCGACGGCCCCGAGTCCCGCTTCGCCAAGGTCACCCGCCTCGCCCAGGAGCACGGCGCCGCGCTGATCGCCCTCACCATCGACGAGGAGGGCCAGGCCCGCACCGTCGAGAACAAGGTCGCCATCGCCGAGCGGCTCATCGACGACCTCACCGGCAACTGGGGCATCCACGAGTCGGACATCCTCATCGACACCCTGACCTTCACCATCTGCACCGGCCAGGAGGAGTCCCGGGGCGACGGCATCGCCACCATCGAGGCCATCCGCGAGCTCAAGCGCCGCCACCCCGCCGTACAGACCACGCTCGGCCTGTCCAACATCTCCTTCGGCCTCAACCCGGCCGCCCGCATCCTGCTCAACTCCGTCTTCCTCGACGAGTGCGTCAAGGCCGGCCTGGACTCGGCCATCGTCCACGCGAGCAAGATCCTTCCGATCGCCCGCTTCGACGAGGAGCAGGTCACCACCGCCCTCGACCTGATCTACGACCGGCGACGCCCCCAGCAGGGCGACGAGCCGGCCTACGACCCGCTGCAGAAGCTGATGGCCCTCTTCGAGGGCGCCACCACCAAGTCCCTCAAGGCGGGCAAGGCCGAGGAACTGCTCGCCCTGCCCCTGGAGGAGCGGCTCAAGCGCCGGATCATCGACGGCGAGAAGAACGGCCTGGAGGCCGACCTCGACGAGGCCCTCACGACCACACCCGCCCTCGACATCGTCAACAACACCCTGCTCGACGGCATGAAGGTGGTCGGCGAGCTGTTCGGCTCCGGCCAGATGCAGCTGCCGTTCGTGCTCCAGTCCGCCGAGGTCATGAAGACCGCGGTGGCCCACCTGGAGCCGCACATGGAGAAGTCGGACGCCGAGGGCAAGGGCACCATCGTCCTCGCCACCGTCCGCGGCGACGTCCACGACATCGGCAAGAACCTCGTCGACATCATCCTCTCCAACAACGGCTACAACGTCGTCAACCTGGGCATCAAGCAGCCCGTCTCCGCGATCCTGGAGGCCGCCGAGGAGCACCGCGCCGACGTCATCGGCATGTCCGGCCTCCTGGTCAAGTCCACCGTGATCATGAAGGAGAACCTGGAGGAGCTGAACCAGCGCGAGCTGGCCGCCAAGTACCCGGTGATCCTCGGCGGCGCGGCCCTCACCCGGGCCTACGTCGAGCAGGACCTGCACGAGATCTACCAGGGCGAGGTCCGCTACGCCCGCGACGCCTTCGAGGGCCTGCGCCTGATGGACGCCCTCATCGCCGTCAAGCGCGGCGTCCCCGGCGCCACCCTGCCCGAACTCAAGCAGCGCCGCGTCGCCAAGGGCACCGCCGCCCTCCAGGTCGAGGAGCAGGAGCCCGGCGGCCGCTCCGACGTCGCCGTCGACAACCCCGTTCCCACCCCGCCGTTCTGGGGCACCCGGGTCGTCAAGGGCATCCAGCTCAAGGAGTACGCGAGCTGGCTCGACGAGGGCGCCCTCTTCAAGGGCCAGTGGGGCCTCAAGCAGAACCGGGCCGGCGACGGACCGACGTACGAGGAGCTGGTGGAGACCGAGGGCCGGCCGCGGTTGCGCGGCTGGCTGGAGCGCCTGCACACGGAGAACCTCCTGGAGGCGGCCGTCGTCCACGGCTACTTCCCCTGCGTCTCCAAGGGCGACGACCTGATCATCCTCGACGACGCCGGCAACGAGCGCACCCGCTTCACCTTCCCGCGCCAGCGGCGCGGCAAGCGACTGTGCCTCGCGGACTTCTTCCGCCCAGAGGAGTCCGGCGAGACCGACGTCGTCGGCCTGCAGGTCGTCACCGTCGGCAACCGGATCGGCGAGGCCACCGCCAAGCTCTTCGAGTCCGACTCCTACCGCGACTATCTCGAGCTGCACGGCCTCTCGGTCCAGCTGGCCGAGGCCCTGGCCGAGTACTGGCACGCCCGGGTCCGCGCCGAGCTCGGCTTCGGCGCCGAGGACCCCGAGGACGTCGAGGACATGTTCGCGCTCAAGTACCGCGGCGCGCGCTTCTCCCTCGGCTACGGCGCCTGCCCGAACCTGGAGGACCGGGCCAAGATCGCCGAGCTCCTGGAGCCGGAGCGGATCGGCGTCCACCTCTCGGAGGAGTTCCAGCTGCACCCCGAGCAGTCCACGGACGCCATCGTCATCCATCACCCCGAGGCGAAGTACTTCAACGCTCGGTAACCGGTACGGGGGTAAATCCCTGCGCCGCGTGTGATCCGGACGTACACTTGTCGGTCCAGTGCTGAGGCCGGTCGCCCACCCCCGTACCGGGGTGGGCGACCGGCCTTCTCGTCCCTCGATGGAGGTGTGCCGGATGACCAGTACGGTCCCCGCGTCCTTGTTCCGTGCCGACGGGAGCTCCGCCCTGCAGGCGGTCTTCCTCGACATGGACGGCACCCTCGTCGACACCGAGGGCTTCTGGTGGGACGCGGAGGCGGAGGTCTTCGCCGACCTCGGCCACCGGCTCGACGAGTCCTGGCGCGACATCGTCGTCGGCGGCCCGATGACGCGCAGCGCCGGCTACCTCATCGAGGCCACGGGGGCCGACATCACCCTCGAAGAGCTCACCGTGCTGCTCAACGAGAAGTTCGAGCAGCGCATCGACCGGGGCGTGCCCCTGATGCCGGGCGCCGAGCGGCTGCTCACGGAGCTGGTGCGGCACAACATCCCGACCGCCCTGGTCTCGGCCTCGCACCGCAGGATCATCGACCGCGTGCTCGCCTCGCTCGGCCCCGACCGCTTCGCCCTCACCATCGCCGGCGACGAGGTGACCCGTACCAAGCCGCACCCCGAGCCGTACCTGACCGCCGCGCGCGGGGTGGGCGCGGAGCCCGCCCTGTGCGCCGTCGTCGAGGACACCGCGACCGGGGTCGCCGCGGCCGAGGCGGCCGGCTGCCGGGTCGTGGCGGTGCCCTCCGTCGCGCCGATCGCGCCCTCCGCCGGCCGGGTCGTGGTGCGCTCCCTGGAGGAGGTCGACGTCCCGTTCCTGCGGACGCTCATCGCCTCGCCCAACGGAAGCTGACCCTCCGCCCCGCCTCAGCCCCCTGAGACCTGCATCCTTCAGGCCATCCGCCGAAAAGAACCCTGAGTGAGCTTGCTCACGCAGAGTGCCGACCGGCGGGTGGCCTGTCTGCGTGCGGTGTCCGGAACATGACCTTTACCCCCTGCCCATGTGTCCCGATTCGATCAGTCACGTACGAATCATTCCCGTGCATGACTATCGAACTCCGTGTATTCATGATCGCTCTGTGCTCATCACGCCGCCCCTCCCCGTGCGGCGACCGCAGCGCCGCCCACTAATCTTTTCGCGAGTACTCCGCCGCACCTCCGAGTGCCCCGGCGACCACCCGACTCGCCGCGTACACAGGACCGATCGCACCCCATCCCGGCCCGATCGCCCCGCCCCGACCGGGCGGCCGGCGGAGTGACCGAAGCCGCTGTACATACGCCGGCGTCACCCCGTGCCGGATGAGGAGAACGTCCCTGATGAAGCGCAAGACCCTGGTGCTGCCCCTGACGGCCGCACTGCTCGCGCCCCTGCTCGCCGCCTGCGGCGGATCCGGGGAGAGCAGAGCCATCGTCGTCGGCACCACGGACCAGTTCGTCGCCACCGAGGACGCCCCCGCCCCGCTCGACCCGGCCTACGCCTACGACACCGGCGCCTGGAACGTCCTGCGGCAGACCGTGCAGACGCTCATGCACGTCCCGCGCGGCAGCGGCCAGCCGGTCCCCGAGGCCGCCGAGAGCTGCGGCTTCTCCGACAAGGTGAGCGAGAGCTACCGCTGCAAGCTCCGCGAGGGCCTCACCTTCGCCGACGGCACCCCGGTCACCGCCGACGACGTCAAGTTCTCCGTCGAGCGCGTCCTCGCCATCAAGTCCGACAACGGCACCGCCGCCCTCCTGGCCAACATCGACACCGTCGAGACCCAGGGCGACCGCGAAGTGGTCTTCCACCTCAAGACACCCGACGCGACCTTCCCGTACAAGCTCTCCACCCCCGTCGCCGGCATCCTCAGCAAGGACAAGTACGGCGCCAAGGAGCTCCGCGACGGCTTCGCCATCGACGGCTCCGGCCCGTACACGATGAAGACCGAGCTCGACGGCGACCGGGTCAAGAAGTTCGTCTTCACCAAGAACGACCGGTACAAGGGCGACATCACCCTGCGCAACGACCGGGTCGAACTGCGCCCCTTCGACGACTCCGCCGGCATGGACGCGGCGCTCGAGAACGACGAGATCGACATGATGGCCCGCAGCATGTCGCAGCCGCAGATCAAGGAGCTCACCGAGCAGCCCAAGGACGGCATCGAGCTCACCGAGGTCCCCGGCCTGGAGATCCGCTACCTCGCCTTCAACACCAAGGCCGCCTCCGTCGACGACAAGGCCGTACGACAGGCCATGGCCTCCGTCGTCGACCGCGGCGCCCTCGTCAGCGAGGTCTACGGCCCCACCGCGCAGCCGCTCTACTCGCTGATCCCCTCCAGCGTCACCGGCCACTCCACGTCGTTCATCGACACCTACGGAGAGCCGGACACCTCCAAGGCCGCCCGGATCCTGCGCAACGCCGGGGTCAAGACGCCCGTCAAGATCACCCTGAACTACACCACCGACCACTACGGCGCCGAGACGGCGAAGGAGTTCGAGGCCCTGCGCGGCCAGCTCAACGCCACCAAGCTCTTCGACGCCCGGATCCAGGGCACCGAATGGTCCAAGTTCCGCCCGGCCCAGAAGCGCGGCGACTACGCCGTCTACGGCCTCGGCTGGTTCCCCGACTACCCGGACCCGGACAACTACATCGCTCCGTTCCTCGACAGCGACAACTTCCTCAACACCCCCTACGTCAACCAGTCCGTCCGTGACCGGCTGATCCCGGCCTCGCGCCGCGAGGCCGACCGCACCGCCGCGACCCCCGTCTTCGAGCAGATCCAGAAGATCGTCGCCAAGGACGTGCCCATCCTGCCGCTGTGGCAGGGCAAGCAGTACGTCGCCGCCCGCGACGACGTCACCGGAGTCGAGTGGGCGCTGAACACGTCCTCCGACCTGCTCCTGTGGGAGCTCGGCCGCGGCACCGCCTGACCCCTTCGTTGTACCGGCCGCGCAGCCGTTGCGCGGCCGGCCTGGCAAGAGATCAAGAGGCAAGTTCTGTGAAGGCACACAACAAGTGGCTGACCGCCCCGCTCGCGGCGGGCCTGGCGGCCGCGATGCTCAGCGGCTGCGGCACCGAACAGGGCGGCGGCTCCGGAGACTCCGGTGACACCGTCCGGGTCGGCATGTCGGACGACATCATGGCGACCGACCCCGCGGCCGGCTACGACCCCGGCTCCTGGCTGCTGTTCAACAACGTCTTCCAGTCCCTGCTCAGCTTCCCGAAGGGCACCTCGGAGCCCGAGCCCGAGGCCGCCGACAAGTGCGGCTTCCAGTCCGGCAGCAAGGTCTACACCTGCACGCTCCGCGACGGCCTGAAGTTCTCCAACGGCAACCCGCTCACCTCCGAGGACGTCAAGTTCTCCTTCGAACGCGCGCTGAAGATCGCCGACCCCTCCGGCCCCGCGCCGCTGCTGTCGACCATCGACCGCATCGAGACCCCCGACGAGAAGACCGTCGTCTTCAGGCTGAAGGTCCCCGACGCCACCTTCCCCAGCAAGATCGCCTCCGGTGCCGGCTCCATCGTCGACCACCGCGAGTACCCGGCCGACGCGCTGCGCACCGACGGCAAGACGGCCGGCTCCGGCCCGTACAAGCTCGACTCGATCAGCAAGACCGAGGCCGTCTTCACCGCCAACGACGCCTACCACGGCAACGCCAAGCGCAGGAACAGCGGCGTCACCCTCAAGCTCTACGACGGCGACCGCGAGGCCCTCTCCAAGGCCCTGTCCGCCGACGAGATCGACGTCGCCTACCGAGGCCTGTCCGCCGACGAGATCGCCACCCTCGAAGCCTCCACCAGCGCCGACAAGGGCATCGAGGTCGTCCAGGGCACCAGCGCCGAGGTCCAGCACCTCGTCTTCAACGTCAAGGACCCCGTCGTCGGCAAGCTCGGCGTCCGCAAGGCCATCGCCCACCTCGTCGACCGCGAGGCGCTCGTCCAGGACATCCACAAGTCGACCGCCACCCCGCTCTACTCCATCGTCCCGGCGGGCATCCCCGGCCACAACACGGCCTTCTTCGACACCTACGGCAGCCCCGACAAGGGCAAGGCCGAAAAGGCGCTCCGCTCCGCCGGCATCACCGGCAAGGTCAAGCTCACCCTCTGGTCCACCCCCAGCCGCTACGGCCCCTCCACCGACCAGGAAGTCAAGGCGATAGCCGAGCAGCTCAACGCCAGCGGCCTGTTCGACGCCGACGCCAAGTCCGTCGCCTACGAGCAGTACGAGAAGGACATCGCCGCCGGAAAGTACGGCGTCTACGTCAAGGGCTGGGTCCCCGACTACCCCGACGCGGACAACTTCACCACCCCGTTCTTCGGCGACGACAACGTCCTCGGCAACCGCTACGACAACGCCCAGATCACCGGCGAACTGCTGCCGGCCGTCGCCGCGTCCCCCGACCGCTCCGAGACCGGGTCCACCTACAACAAGGTCCAGGACCTCGTCGCCGAGGAATTGCCGCTCCTCCCGCTCTGGCAGGGCAAGCAGTACGCCGTCGCCCGCGACGGCGTCACCGGCCTGGAGTGGACCCTGGACGCCTCCACCGTCTTCCGCTTCTGGGAGATCAAGAAGGGCTGACCCCCGCCACAGCACGAAGGGCCCGGTATGCACCGGGCGTTTTCCAGACCCCTGGAAAGCGCCCCGCGTACCGGGCCCTCGACGTCCCTTAGGGCACCACCGCAGGGCCTTACTGGGCCCCCGGGCGCACCAGACCGCTCTCGTACGCGTACACCGCCGCCTGCACCCGGTCGCGCAGGCCCAGCTTCGTCAGCACATGGCCCACATGCGTCTTGACCGTCGTCTCGCTGACGAACAGATCCGCCGCGATCTCCGCGTTCGAAAGCCCCCGCGCCACCAGCTTCAACACCTCGACCTCGCGGTCCGTCAGCGTGTTCAGCGTGTCCGGCACCTGCTCCTCACCCGACGGCAGATGCGCCGAGTACTTGTCCAGCAACCGGCGCGTGATCGACGGAGCCAGCATCGCCTCGCCCGCCGCCACCACCCGGATCGCCTGCACCAGCTCATGCGCCGGCGCGTCCTTCAGCAGGAAGCCGCTGGCCCCCGCCTTCAGCGCCTCCACCACGTACTCGTCCAGGTCGAACGTGGTCAGCACCAGCACCTTCGCCGGGCCGTCCCGGCCAGGCCCCGTGATCTGCCGGGTCGCCTCCACCCCGTCCATCCGCGGCATCCGGATGTCCATCAACACCACATCCGGCTGCAAAGCCCGCACCTGCTCCAGGGCCTGCAGACCGTCACCGGCCTCACCCACCACCGCGATGTCCTGCTCGGCCTCCAGGATCATCCGGAAACCGGTACGCAGCAGGGGCTGGTCATCGACCAGAAGAACGCGGACAGCCACGGATGACTCCTTCATGGGGCGGGCGGGGCCGCATCCATTCTGCCCTGGCCGCTCAGCCCCGCCTCCGGCGGGCGCGCGGGCACCACCGGCAGCGGGTACACCGGGGGAGTGCCCCCGAACTCCGGGCACACCGCCTGGTGATCGCACCAGCCGCACAGCTTCGTCGGCCGCGGCCGCCAGTCACCCGTCTCCGTCGCCAGCCGGATCGCCTCCCACAACGCGTGCAGCTTGCGCTCCACCCGCAGCAGGTCAGCCTCCACCGGGTCGTACGTCAGCACGTCCCCACTGCCCAGATACACCAGCTGAAGCCGGCGCGGCACCACGTTCTTCAGCCGCCACACCACCAGCGCGTAGAACGTCATCTGGAACAACGCACCCTCGCTGTACTCCGGCCGCGGCGCCTTGCCCGTCTTGTAGTCGACGATCCGCACCTCGCCCGTCGGCGCCACGTCCACCCGGTCGATCACCCCGCGCAACCGCAGCCCCGACGCCAGCTCCGTCTCCACGAACAGCTCACGCTCCGCCGGCTCCAGACGCGTCGGATCCTCCAGCGTGAACCACCGCTCGACCAGCGCCTCCGCCTCCGAAAGCCACTGCCCCAGCCGCTCGCCCTCCGGATCCTCCGTGAACAGCTCGCCCAGCTCAGGACGCGACTCGAGCAGCCGGTCCCACTGGCCGGGGATCAGCGACTTCGCCCGCGGCGCCGTCCGCTCCACCGCCGGAGCGTCGAACAGCCGCTCAAGAACCGCGTGCACCAGCGTGCCCCGCGTCGCCGCCGCACTCGGCTTCTCCGGCAGCCGGTCGATCACCCGGAACCGGTACAGCAACGGACACTGCATGAAGTCGCTCGCCCGCGACGGCGACAACGACGTGGGCGTCCGGGCCTCCGCCGGCGGCTGCTCGCTCGTACTCATGACACAGACCCTACGGCCCGCCACCGACAGCAAGCGGAATACCATCGACGCAGGACCCCGTCGCGCTGCATGATCGAACCGTGACCGAGCGCGCGGACCGAACGGCTCGGCGACGAAAGGAACCCGTGAACCAGGACGAGTCCAAGCCGAAGCGGACCCAGGACCCCGGCGGCGGCATCCTCATGGGCCGGCCCTTCGGCGTGCCCGTCTACGTCGCACCCAGCTGGTTCCTCGTCGCCGCCCTCATCACCTGGGTCTTCGGCGACCAGATCGACCGCGTCCTGCCCGAGCTCGGCGCTGCCCGCTACCTCGTCTCGCTGTTCTTCGCCATCGCCTTCTACGCCTCCGTACTCGTCCACGAACTCGCCCACACCCTCGCCGCCCTCCGCTTCAAACTCCCCGTACGCCGCATCCAGCTCCAGTTCTTCGGCGGCGTCTCCGAGATCGACAAGGAGACCGAGACCCCCGGCCGCGAGTTCGTCCTCGCCTTCGTCGGCCCCCTGCTCTCCCTCGTCCTCGCCGGAATCTTCTACCTCACCCTCTACGCCGTCGAACCCGGAACGGTCCCCGGCGTCCTCCTCGGCGGCCTGATGATCTCCAACCTGATCGTCGCCGTCTTCAACCTCCTCCCCGGCCTGCCGCTCGACGGCGGCCGCATGCTCCGCGCCGTCGTCTGGAAGCTCACCGGCAACCCCATGAACGGCACCGTCGCCGCCGCCTGGGTCGGCCGCGCACTCGCCGTCACCGTCCTCATCGGACTCCCCCTGCTCACCCGCACCGGGCTCCTCGGCAACTCCACCGCCGACATCGACGGCTTCACGACCGTCACCGACGCCCTGCTCGCCGCCATCCTCGCCGCCATCATCTGGACCGGCGCCGGCAACAGCCTCCGCATGGCCCGGCTGCGCGAACACCTCCCCGAACTCGCCGCCCGCAGCCTCACCCGACGCGCCATCCCCGTCGAATCGGCCACCCCCCTCTCCGAAGCCCTGCGCCGCGCCAACGAAGCCGGCGCCCGCGCCCTCGTCGTCGTCGACGGACTCGGCGCCCCCACCGGCATCGTCCGTGAAAGCGCCATCGCCGGCATCCCCCAGCACCGCCGCCCCTGGGTCGCCGTCAGCACCCTCTCCCAGGACCTCGCCGACGGCATGAAGGTCCCCGCCGACCTCACCGGCCAACCCCTCCTGGACCACCTGCGCGCCAGCCCCGCCACCGAATACCTCGTCCTCGAGGACAGCGGCGAGATCTACGGCGTACTCTCCACCGCCGACGTCGAGAAGGCCTTCGTCAAGGCCATGGCACGACCCTCCTCGTAACCCCGGTACTCTGTTCACATGTCCGAACCGACCGGTGCCGCCCGCCGACGCGGGCCCTTCAAGGTCGGGGACCAGGTTCAGCTGACCGACCCCAAGGGCCGTCACTACACGTTCACGCTCGAAGAGGGAAAGAACTTCCACACCCACAAGGGTTCTTTCCCGCACGACGAACTGATCGGCGCCCCCGAGGGCAGCGTTGTCCGCACCACCGGAAACGTCGCCTACCTCGCGCTGCGCCCCCTGCTCCCCGACTACGTCCTGTCCATGCCCCGCGGCGCCGCCGTGGTCTACCCCAAGGACGCGGGGCAGATCCTGGCCTTCGCCGACATCTTCCCCGGCGCACGCGTCGTCGAGGCAGGTGTGGGCTCCGGCTCGCTCAGCTCCTTCCTGCTGCGCGCCATCGGCGACAGCGGCATGCTGCACTCCTACGAGCGCCGCGAGGACTTCGCCGAGATCGCCAAGGGCAACGTCGAGCGCTACTTCGGCGGCCCGCACCCCGCCTGGCAGCTGACCGTCGGCGACCTCCAGGACAACCTGTCCGACACCGACGTCGACCGCGTCATTCTCGACATGCTCGCCCCCTGGGAGTGCCTCGAGGCCGTCTCGAAGGCGCTCGTCCCCGGCGGCATCCTCTGCTGCTACGTGGCCACCACCACGCAGCTCGCCCGCACCGTGGAGTCCATCCGCGAATTCGGCTGCTACGCCGAACCGCAGCCGTGGGAGTCCATGATCCGCAACTGGCACGTCGAGGGCCTGGCCGTACGACCCGACCACCGGATGATCGGCCACACCGGCTTCCTCGTCACCGCCCGCCGCCTCGCGGACGGCGTCGAGCCCCCCATGCGCCGCCGCCGGCCAGCCAAGGGCGCCTACGGCGAGGACTACGAGGGCCCCAACAAGGGCTGACGCCCCCACAACGCACGCGTGCCGCCGCCGAGTTCCCGCCCCAGGGCGCGGAAGTCGACGGCGGCACCCTCATGTTCGGGGACCGCGCCCCAGCCCGTACGGCCAAGACGCCCCGCGTGTACCGCCAAGAAACCCCCGCGCATACCCTCGAAGGGCGCCGGACCACACCGCCGCGAGCCCCCCCGCCCCCACGGCGAGAGGCGACCCACCTGTTCCGCGCACCTGTGACGTGTGGCACGATGCCCGCAACTCCTTCCGCGCCACCCTCACAGGAGAATTCTCGCGTGCAGACCTCCGCCGTCACGGACCTCGCGCACACCCACGCACATCCCGTGCACTGGCTCGCCACCGCCACCGCGATGGCCGGAGTCGTCGCCCTCGCGGGCCTGCTCCAGCCCGACCCCGCCGGAGCCACCGCCGCACCCGCCCCCCGGCCCGCCCCCGACGCCGCCACGGCCCACTACCCCCTGGACTGCGGAGGGGCCCCCAGCAAGATCGCCCAGCGGGCCACCGGAGACCTCGACGGCGACGGAAACCCCGAGACCGTCGCAGTCGTACACTGCGAAGCCGGCTCCGGAACACCCCCCAGCGGCATCTACGTCCTCACCCACGGCAAGGGGGACGGCAAGGGAAGCGGCACCCCCGCCGCCCGCGTCGTGGCCACCCTCGTCGAACCCTCACAGCAGAAGAACGTGACCACCTTCGCCGTACGCGACGGAGCCGTACGCGCCACCCTGCTCGGCTACTCGTCCCCCGACGTCCCCAGCTGCTGCCCCGACCAGCGAGAGCAGGTCAGCTGGCGCTGGCGAGGCGGAACCTTCGTCCGCACCGCCCAGAGCCAGGCCCGCGCGGTCTGACCCGGCGGGCCCTCAACGACCCGTCACCGGCCCGTCACCCGGCGTCGGGGCCGTACACCTCGACACCGTCGGTCACCCGCCGCACATGAATGCAGTCACCCGGGCACTCCTTCGCGGAGTCCACCACGTCCTGCAACAGCGGCAGCGGCACAGGGGTCGTCGCCCCCACAGCCTGGAGCAGCTCGTCGTCCGCGCTCTTCACATAAGCGAGCCCGTCGATGTCCAGCTCGAAGACCTCGGGAGCGTACTGCGCACAGATCCCGTCCCCCGTGCACAGGTCCTGGTCGATCCAGACCTCCAGCGCCTCTTCGGCGCCCGTGGCCGGGGCCTCGTTCTGCACGGTCATATCTCCTGCCGTTCCTGATTCGCACGGGTAAGTCGGCCAAAGCCTGACGGGTGTTGACCACCCATGACGATACCTCCGACCGCTTTTGCAACGTCCGCCGGTGGGTATTTCCCTGGCGTGAGGGGAAGCGCAAGGGTGAAGATCGGACACACCTCGGAGTCTTTTTGATCTAGGGGTTTCAATCACCACCCACCCAGGTAGGGTCAGGAAGCGTCCAGCTCCCCTTGGAGGAGGTGAGGACCGTGGCAGCCCACGACGACGACATCAACCGCGGCATCCGGCCGGGGCGGGGGTCTGAGGACCCCGCCGGCCAGGTTGCCTATCTCGAGCAGGAAATCGCCGTCCTGCGCCGCAAGCTCGCCGACTCTCCGCGACACACGAGGATTCTCGAGGAGCGGATCGTCGAGCTGCAGACGAACCTGGCCGGCGTGTCCGCACAGAACGAGCGGCTCGCCAACACGCTCCGTGAGGCCCGCGACCAGATCGTGGCCCTCAAGGAGGAGGTCGACCGGCTCGCCCAGCCACCGGCCGGCTTCGGTGTCTTCCTGCAGGCCAACGAGGACGGCACCTGCGACATCTTCACCGGGGGCCGCAAGCTCCGGGTGAACGTCAGCCCCAGCGTCGAGCTCGACGAGCTCAGGCGCGGCCAGGAAGTCATGCTCAACGAAGCGCTCAACGTGGTCGAAGCCATGGAATTCGAGCGCGCCGGGGACATCGTCACCCTCAAGGAGATCCTCGAGGACGGCGAGCGCGCCCTGGTCATCGGGCACACCGACGAGGAACGGGTGGTGCGGCTCGCCGAGCCCCTCCTGGACATCACCATCCGCCCCGGCGACGCCCTGCTCCTCGAACCCAGGTCCGGCTACGTCTACGAAGTGGTCCCCAAGAGCGAGGTCGAAGAACTCGTCCTCGAAGAGGTCCCCGACGTCGACTACGACAAGATCGGCGGCCTCGGCAACCAGATCGAGCTCATCCGCGACGCCGTCGAGCTCCCCTACCTCTACCCCGACCTCTTCAAAGAGCACGAACTGCGGCCCCCCAAGGGCATCCTGCTCTACGGCCCGCCCGGCTGCGGCAAAACCCTCATCGCCAAAGCCGTCGCCAACTCCCTTGCCAAGAAGGTCGCCGAGGTCACCGGCCAGCCCGCCGGAAAGTCCTACTTCCTCAACATCAAGGGCCCCGAACTCCTCAACAAGTACGTCGGCGAGACCGAGCGGCACATCCGCCTCGTCTTCCAGCGTGCCCGCGAGAAGGCGAGCGAAGGCACCCCCGTCATCGTCTTCTTCGACGAGATGGAATCCCTCTTCCGCACCCGCGGATCCGGAGTCAGCTCGGACGTGGAGAACACCATCGTCCCCCAGCTGCTCGCCGAGATCGACGGCGTGGAAGGCCTGGAGAACGTCATCGTCATCGGCGCCTCCAACCGCGAGGACATGATCGACCCCGCGATCCTGCGACCCGGCCGGCTCGACGTCAAGATCAAGATCGAGCGCCCCGACGCCGAAGCCGCCAAGGACATCTTCGCCAAGTACCTCACCGCCTCCCTCCCGCTGCACGCCGACGACCTCGCCGAACACAGCGGATCCAAGGAAGCGGCCGCCCACGGAATGATCCAGTCCGTGGTCGAGCAGATGTACGCCGAATCCGAGGAGAACCGCTTCCTCGAGGTCACCTACGCCAACGGCGACAAGGAAGTCCTCTACTTCAAGGACTTCAACTCCGGCGCGATGATCCAGAACATCGTCGACCGAGCCAAGAAAATGGCCATCAAGGCCTTCCTCGACCACGACCAGAAGGGCATTCGCGTCTCCCACCTCCTCCAGGCCTGCGTGGACGAGTTCAAGGAGAACGAAGACCTTCCCAACACCACCAACCCGGACGACTGGGCCCGCATCTCCGGAAAGAAGGGCGAGCGGATCGTCTTCATCCGCACCCTCGTCACCGGAAAGCAGGGCGCCGACACCGGCCGCTCCATCGACACGGTGGCGAACACCGGTCAGTACCTGTAGTGACACGCACCGGCTGCGGATGTCCGGAAACGGGCACCCGCAGCCGACGCTTTCCACTCACCGAATCGCATCTGATCTCCCCGTACACCCGCGGCCGCTCTAGGCTCGTGGGTACCGCCGAATCACGCACATTGCGGGGAGCGGCGCCGGGCAAGGAGGGCCGCATGACCGTACGGCGAGTAATGGGCATCGAAACGGAGTACGGGATCTCCGTTCCGGGGCACCCGAACGCCAATGCCATGCTCACCTCGTCCCAGATCGTCAACGCCTACGCGGCGGCGATGCACCGGGCGCGCCGCGCCCGCTGGGACTTCGAGGAAGAGAACCCGCTGCGGGACGCCCGCGGCTTCGACCTCGCCCGCGAGGCCGCCGACTCCAGCCAGCTCACCGACGAGGACATCGGCCTCGCCAACGTCATCCTCACCAACGGCGCGCGACTCTACGTCGACCACGCCCACCCCGAATACAGCGCACCCGAAGTCACCAACCCCCGCGACGCCGTCCTCTGGGACAAAGCCGGCGAGCGCATCATGGCCGAAGCCGCCGAACGAGCCGCCCAGCTCCCCGGCGCCCAGCCCATCCACCTCTACAAGAACAACACCGACAACAAGGGCGCGTCCTACGGCACGCACGAGAACTACCTGATGAAGCGGGAGACCCCCTTCTCGGACATCGTGCGCCACCTCACCCCCTTCTTCGTCTCCCGGCAGGTCGTCACCGGCGCCGGCCGCGTCGGCATCGGCCAGGACGGCCGCGACCACGGCTTCCAGATCAGCCAGCGAGCCGACTACTTCGAGGTCGAGGTCGGCCTCGAGACCACCCTCAAGCGCCCCATCATCAACACCCGCGACGAGCCGCACGCCGACGCCGAGAAATACCGCCGGCTCCACGTGATCATCGGTGACGCCAACCTCTCCGAGATCTCCACCTACCTCAAACTCGGCACCACGGCACTCGTCCTCTCCATGATCGAGGACGCCTTCATCACCGTCGACCTCGCCGTCGACCAGCCCGTACGCACCCTCCACCAGGTCTCCCACGACCCCACCCTCCAGTACCTCGTCACCCTGCGCAGCGGCCGGACACTCACCGCCGTCCAGCTTCAGATGGAGTACTTCGAACTGGCACGCAAGTACGTGGACGAGCGCTACGGAGCCGACGCCGACGAACAGACCAAGGACGTCCTCGTCCGCTGGGAGGACACGCTCAACCGGCTCGAGAACGACCCCATGAGCCTCGCCGGCGAACTGGACTGGATCGCCAAGCGCGAACTCATGGAGGGCTACCGCCGCCGCGACGGCCTCGACTGGGACGCCGCCCGGCTCCACCTCGTCGACCTGCAGTACGCGGACGTGCGCCCCGAGAAGGGCCTGTACAACCGCCTGGTGGCCCGGGGGCGCATGAAGCGCCTCCTGGACGAGCAGGCGGTGGAACGGGCCGAGACGAGCCCTCCGGAGGACACCAGGGCCTACTTCCGCGGCCGCTGCCTGGAGCAGTACGCGGACGACGTGGCCGCGGCCTCCTGGGACTCGGTCATCTTCGACCTGCCGGGGCGCGACTCGCTCCAGCGGGTACCGACCCTGGAACCCCTGCGGGGTACCCGGAACCACGTGAAGGAACTTCTGGACCGGTGCAGGACCGCGGAGGAACTGGTCCGCGTCCTTTCCGGCGGCTGAAGCGGCTGAAATGCCCGGGCACTGGGAATCATGGGAGCAGTGCCCGGACGTTACTGAAACTGCGGGGCCGATGTCAGTCCCGGCTTGTAGGGTCTGATCTTGTACAGATCCAATCGAGCGGGCCGATTCGAGCGGGGTGAGGTTTATGGCGACCAAGGACACCGGCGGCGGACAGCAGAAGGCGACGCGTTCCACCGAGGAGGTCGAGGAGACCACGGCGGAGGCGAGCTCCGACCTCAAGGAACGCCAGGAGAAGCTGAGCGACGACGTGGACTCCGTACTCGACGAAATCGATGATGTGCTCGAGGAGAACGCCGAGGACTTCGTGCGCTCCTTCGTTCAGAAGGGTGGAGAGTGATTTCGCCTTTGACTCGAAGGTGAAGTAGCTCCGGGGGGATCGATGTCTGAGGGTTTCAAGCGGTGTAGTCGCTGTGCAGAGACGAAGCCGCGAGAGGCTTTCGCGAGCAACCGGGCCATGCGGGACGGCCTGCAGTGCTACTGCAGGCCGTGCGCGGCCGAGTATCACCAGCGGCGCCAGAAGGCCAAGGGAAAGAACGTACGGCCGAGGGCCGAGGCGCCTGATGGGCACGAGTACTGCCGCCGCTGCGGTGAGATCAAGTCCCATTCGGAGTGGGACCGTAAGAGAAGGGCCTCGGACGGCCTCTCCACGCGTTGCAAGGCGTGCCGGGCCATTGAGGGTCGTGCGGCTCATCTCAAGCGCTCGTACGGCATCACCGAAGCCGAACGCGACGAGATGATCGCCTCGCAGATGGGCACCTGCTGCATCTGCCCTGCTGCCCCGGCGATCCATGTGGATCACTGTCACGAGACGGGTAGGGTCCGTGGCGTACTGTGCTTCAACTGCAATTCGGCCATCGGCAAGTTGGGAGACGATCCCGACACGCTGCGTCGGGCCATCTCATCTTTGGAGGGACACGCGTGGAAGCCAACACTCGTAGCACCGGGCGTCTACCAGCTGCCTTCCTGACGCCGGGCTCGTCCTCGTTCATGGACTTCCTCGCCGATCACTCGCCGCAGATGCTCCCGGGCAACCGGAAGCTCCCCGACGGGATCGTCGAGGCGCCGCACGGCACGACCATCGTCGCGGCGACCTTCCCCGGTGGCGTCGTGCTCGCCGGTGACCGGCGGGCGACCATGGGGAACATGATCGCGCAGCGGGACATCGAGAAGGTGTTCCCGGCCGACGAGTACTCCGCGGTCGGCATCGCCGGCACGGCGGGTCTCGCGGTGGAGATGGTGAAGCTGTTCCAGCTGGAGCTTGAGCACTTCGAGAAGGTGGAGGGCGCGACGCTCTCCCTGGAGGGCAAGGCCAACCGCCTGTCCACGATGATCCGCAGCAACCTCGGCATGGCCATGCAGGGCCTCGCCGTCGTCCCGCTCTTCGCCGGCTGGGACGAGGGCAAGGAGAAGGGCCGGATCTTCTCGTACGACGTCACCGGCGGCCGCTCCGAGGAGCACGGGTTCGCCGCCACCGGCTCGGGCTCGATCTTCGCGCGCGGGTCGATGAAGAAGCTGTACCGGGACGACCTGACCGAGCAGCAGGCGACCACGCTCGTGGTCCAGGCGCTCTACGACGCGGCGGACGACGACTCGGCGACCGGCGGGCCGGACATGGCCCGCAGGATCTTCCCGATCGTCACCGTCATCACCGACGAGGGCTTCCGCAGGCTGAGCGAGGCAGAGTCCTCCGAGCTGGCCCGGTCGATCACCGAGCGGCGTCTGGAGCAGCCCGACGGGCCGCGCGCCGCTCTGCTCTGATCCGCCCGCTCGTCGCCTACCTGTAGAAGCCCAGAAGAAAGGAACGGATAGCCGGTGTCTACGCCGTTCTATGTCTCACCCCAGCAGGCCATGGCCGACCGGGCGGAGTACGCCCGTAAAGGCATCGCGCGCGGCCGCAGCCTGGTCGTCCTCCAGTACGCCGACGGCATCGTGTTCGTCGGCGAGAACCCGTCTCGCGCTCTGCACAAGTTCAGCGAGATCTACGACCGGATCGGCTTCGCGGCCGCCGGCAAGTACAACGAGTACGAGAACCTGCGGATCGGTGGCGTGCGCTATGCCGATCTGCGGGGTTACACCTATGACCGCGACGACGTGACGGCCCGCGGTCTGGCCAACGTCTACGCCCAGACCCTGGGCACCATCTTCTCCAGTGCGGGGGAGAAGCCGTACGAGGTCGAGCTGGTGGTGGCCGAGGTCGGTGCGGAGCCGGAGGGTGACCAGATCTACCGGCTGCCGCACGACGGTTCGATCGTGGACGAGCACGGTTCGGTCGCGGTCGGTGGCAACGCGGAGCAGATCAGTTCGTTCCTGGATCAGCGGCATCGCGATGGGATGTCGCTCGCCGAGGCGCTGAAGCTGGCTGTGCAGGCGCTGTCGCGGGACACCAACGGCAGTGAGCGGGAGATTCCGGCGGAGCGGCTCGAGGTGGCGGTTCTGGACCGTACGCGCCCGCAGCAGCGCAAGTTCAAGCGGATCGTGGGCCGGCAGTTGGCGCGGCTGATCCAGGCGGACGACGCGGCGCTCGCGAAGACGGATGATCCGTCGGACGAGGCCGCCGAGGAGTAGTGGCGCGGTGATCCTGTGAGGGGCCCTGGAGTCGTGAGGACGGTTCCGGGGCCCCTTTGGCGTGTCCGGAGCGATGTGTCCGGATCGGCGTGTCCGGGTCGTGTCAGGTGGTCGGTGCGGGGCCCGTCGAGCCGCGGACGATCAGTCGGACGGGGAGGTCGGTGGGCTGGGGTCGTTCGCCGTTGAGGACGGCGAGGAGGGCGGCCATGCCGCGTCCGCCGAATTCCTGTGCGGGTAGCCGGACGGTGGTGAGTTCGGGTTCGAGGGCGGTCGCGAGGGCCATGTCGTCGAAGCCGGTGACGGAGAGGTCTTCGGGGATGCGCAGGCCGAGCCGGCGGGCTGCCTTGTAGACGCCTGCGGCGAGGATGTCGTCGTCGCAGATCACGGCGGTGGGCCGGGGGCCGGGGGCGGTGAGGGCCAGGTTCGCGGCTTCCCATGCGGCGGCGACGTTGAGCGGGGCTCGTACGGTGCGCAGTTCTGTGCCGTGGAGTGCGTCGGTGAGGGCGGTGGCTCGTACGTCGAAGGTCCAGGAGGGTACGGCGGAGGCCACGTGCAGGAAGCGGCGGTGGCCGAGTGCGAGGAGGTGGCGGGTCATGCGGTGCATGCCGTCGGCGACGTCGAGGTTGACGTGGGCGGCGGCGCCGGTGTCGGCGGGGTCGCTGTCGAGCATGACGAGGGGGAGTTCGGTGCCCTGGAAGGCTTCGAGGGCGCCGGTGGCCATGGAGGAGGCGAGTACGCCGTCGAGGGCGGCCTGGGCGGAGGCGAAGGGGTCTTTGGCGGGGCCTACGCCGTCGGGGGAGGGGTAGAGCACGACGGCGAAGCCGTGTCGGGCGGCTTCGGTGGCGGCGCCGGTGTAGACGTGGGCGAAGAACTCGTTGGTGAGTGCGGGCACCACGAGGAGTGCGGTGCGGGTGTGGCCGAGGCGCAGGTTGCGTGCGGCGAGGTTGGGTCGGTAGCCGAGTTCGCGGGCGGCGGCGCGTACGGCTTCGGCGGTGCGCTCGGAGACGCGACCGCGCCATTTCTGTCCGAGGACGAGGGAGACCGTGGCCTGGGAGACGCCGGCGGCCCGGGCGACGTCGCGGCTGGTGGGCCGGGTGGCGGCGGGTTGTTCCGGGGTGTGCACTGGTGCCTCCGGGTCGAGGGCGGTTCCCGTGCGCGGGGTGGACCGCCGCGCTGCCGTCATGGTACGTATGACGGGACGCGTTATACGTAACACCTCGGGCGGTGCCCCGAGAGGGGAGACGACATGGCCACCGAGGCCAAGGCGAACGGCGGCTATCTCGACATCCTGCGCGCGCCTCATGCGGCGCGCCTGTTGGCGGGCACCCTCGTCGGCCGGCTCCCCAACGGCACCGGGCCGATCGCGATCACGGTCTTCACCCGGGCCGAAGGCGGCAGCTACAGCCTGGCCGGCGGCCTCATCGCCGCGTACGGCCTCGCCACCGCGGTCGGCCAGCCCCTGCTGGGCCGCGCGGTCGACCTCAAGGGCCAGCCGCGGGTGCAGCTTCCCGCCGCCCTGATATCGGCCCTCGGTATGGCCGCCCTGGCCGTCACGGGCATCGGCAACCTGTTCCTCGCGTACGCCGCCGTCCTGGTGGCCGGGCTGTTCACGCCGCCTCTGGAGGGCGGTCTGCGGGCGCTGTGGCCGAGCGTGCTGGGCCGGGAGGAGCGGGTCCACCGGGCGTACGCCCTGGACGCCGTCGCCCAGGAGGTCATGTTCACGGTCGGGCCGCTGCTGCTGACCCTGCTCGTCTCGCTCTGGTCGCCTGCCGCGGCGCTGGTCGTGCTCAACCTGCTCGGGGTCCTGGGCGCCCTGTCGGTGGTCGTGTCCGAGCCCTCGCGCGCCTGGCGCTCCGCGCCGCGCGAGGCGCACTGGCTGGGAGCGCTGCGTTCGCCGGGGCTGCTGGCCCTGCTGGGCTCGTTCTTCTTCGTCGGCCTGGCTCTGGGCTCCATCACGGTCGCCGGTGTCGCCTACGCCGACGATCGTGGCGACGCGGCCGTGTACGGCTGGCTGATGGCGGCCCTGGGCCTCGGGGCTCTCATCGGCGGCGTGGCCTACGGTGCCCGCCAGTGGGCGGGGGCGCCCGAGCGGCGGCTGCGGGTCCTGGTGCTGCTGCTCGCGCTCGGCTATCTGCCGCTGATGCTGGTGCCGGGGCCGGTGGCGATGACCGCGCTGTCGGCGCTGGCGGGTGTGTTCCTGGCGCCCGCTCTCGCCTGTGCCTTCATCGTGGTGGACCGCCACGCGCCGGGCGGGACGGTCACCGAGGCGTTCTCCTGGCTCGTCACGACCTTCGGTGTCGGTGCGGCCCTGGGTTCGGCCGTATCCGGCCCCGCCGTCGAACTCTGGGGGACCCCGGCGGGTTTCGCCGTGGCCGGCGCCGGCGGCTTCGTCGCCTTCCTGGTCCTGCTGGCCACGGGCCGGGTGCTGGGTCCGCCGCCGGGGGTGCGACACGCCGTCAGCGGGGGCGCCGGGAGCGCCGTACCCGCGCAGAGGCAGGCCGAAAACAACCCGCACTCATCGGAAAATGATCGAAACGGGGCTGTCGAACCCGGTTTCAGCACACGCCTTCAGGCGTAATGTTCAGACATGGACCGCCGCATTTTCGGGCTGGAGAACGAGTACGGCGTCACGTGCACGTTCAGGGGACAGCGCCGACTGTCTCCTGACGAAGTGGCGCGCTACCTCTTCCGCCGTGTCGTGTCATGGGGCCGCAGCAGCAATGTCTTCCTGCGGAACGGCGCCCGCCTGTACCTGGACGTGGGTTCGCATCCGGAATACGCAACTCCCGAATGCGACAACGTGGTCGAACTGGTCACGCACGACAAGGCAGGCGAGCGCATTCTCGAAGGACTGCTCGTCGACGCGGAACGCCGCCTGCACGAGGAGGGAATCGCGGGCGACGTCTATCTCTTCAAGAACAACACGGACTCTGCGGGAAACTCCTACGGCTGCCACGAGAACTATCTGGTCGCCCGGCACGGTGAGTTCTCCCGGCTCGCGGACATCCTCATTCCCTTCCTCGTGACCCGCCAGCTCATCTGCGGCGCGGGAAAGGTGTTGCAGACCCCGCGCGGCGCCGTCTACTGCGTCTCCCAGCGGGCCGAGCACATCTGGGAGGGTGTCAGTTCCGCCACGACCCGTTCCCGCCCGATCATCAACACCCGCGACGAGCCGCACGCCGACGCCGAGCGCTACCGCAGGCTCCATGTCATCGTCGGCGACTCCAACATGTCCGAGACGACCATGCTGCTCAAGGTCGGTGCCACCGACCTCGTCCTGCGCATGATCGAGGCGGGCACGGTGATGCGCGACCTCACCCTGGAGAACCCGATCCGGGCCATCCGCGAGGTCAGCCACGACATCACCGGCCAGCGCAAGGTCCGGCTCGCCAGCGGCCGTGAGGCCTCCGCCCTGGAGGTCCAGCGGGAGTACTACGAGAAGGCCGCCGACTTCGTCGACCGGCGCGGCATCCGCACCGGCGTCGTCGCCCAGGTCCTCGAGCTGTGGGGCCGTACGCTCGACGCCATCGAGCAGGAGCAGCTCGACCGCATCGAGACCGAGATCGACTGGGTCATGAAGTACAAGCTCATCGAGCGGTACCGGGCCAAGCACAACATGACGATGTCGCACCCGCGGGTCGCCCAGATAGACCTCGCGTACCACGACATCCACCGCCGCCGCGGGCTGTACTACCTGCTGCAGAAGAACGGGCAGGCGGCCCGGATCTGCAACGACGTGAAGATCTTCGAGGGCAAGTCGGTGCCCCCGCAGACCACCAGGGCGCGGCTGCGCGGCGACTTCATCCGCCGTGCCCAGGAGCAGCGCCGGGACTTCACGGTCGACTGGGTCCACCTGAAGCTCAACGACCAGGCCCAGCGCACCGTGTTGTGCAAGGACCCGTTCCGTTCGGTCGACGACCGGGTGGAAAAGCTGATCGCCGGTATGTAGGACGGATTGCGGACGAGGGTGTCGGCCCCGCACGTTTCACGTGCGGGGCCGACGGCATCACAGGGTGGTCCCCTAGAGTGTCGGGACAACTACTGTGCCGTCTGAGATCTGAGGAACTAGTGCGCCGACTTGCCGGCCTGCTCGTCGTCCCGCTGCTGCTGCTCACCACAGCGGCCTGCGGCAGCGATGACAAGGGCTCCGATTCCGGTTCGATGAAGAACGGGCTGCCCGCCATCACGGCGGGTGAGAAGTTCGGGGAGAAGCCGACTCTCGCCAAGGGCGTCGGCGACCCGCCGAAGTCCCTCAAGGTCAACGTCATCAGCGAGGGTGACGGCGCGGTGACGAAGAAGGGCGACGCGATCCAGGTGAACTACCTGGGTCAGGCCTGGGACTCGACCACCCCCTTCGACAACAGCTTCGACCGGAAGCAGCCCTTCGATCTGACGCTGGGCGCCGGCCAGGTCATCAAGGGCTGGGACCAGGGCCTTGAGGGTCAGAAGGTCGGCAGCCGCGTCGAGATCGGCATTCCGCCGGAGCTCGGTTACGGAGCGCAGGGCCAGGGCGACATCAAGCCCAACGCGACCCTGGTGTTCGTGGTCGACATCCTGAAGGCCGTCACCATTCCGAAGTCCGCCACGGGCACCGAGGTCGCCCAGGACAACAAGGACCTGCCGAAGGTCGGCACCAACACGGACGGCAAGGCCCCCACGCTGACCGTCCCGAAGGTGAACCCGCCGACGAAGCTGGTCGCGAACTACGTCCTGGAGTCCAAGGGCGAGGTCGTCAAGGACAGCGACACGGTCGTCGTGAACTACGTCGCCGCCCTGTGGAAGGACGGCAAGGTCTTCGACTCGACGTACACCACGGGCCGTCCGGCCAACTTCCCGCTGCCCCAGCTGACCCTGAAGGGTCTGAAGGACGGCATCGTCGGCAAGAAGGTCGGCAGCCGCGTCCTGATCGTCGCCCCGCCGTCCGAGGCCTTCGGTGACCAGGAGAAGCAGGGCATCCCGAAGAACTCGACCCTGGTCTTCGCCGTCGACATCCTGGCGAAGATGTAAGACTGTCCTGGTCGCGCAGATCGACCGTCTGTGCGGTTCATAGTTGTTGAGGAGCACACTGCAGTGAGCATCGAGAAGCCCGAGGTCGACTTCCCGGGCGGCGAGCCGCCGGCCGACCTGGAGATCAAGGACATCTGGGAGGGCGACGGCGAGGTGGCCGAGGCCGGCGACCTCGTCCAGGTCCACTACGTGGGTGTGTCCTTCGACTCCGGCGAGGAGTTCGACGCCTCCTGGAACCGTGGCGGGCCGCTGGACTTCCAGCTGGGTGTCGGCATGGTCATCCAGGGCTGGGACAAGGGCGTGCAGGGCATGAAGGTCGGTGGCCGCCGCCAGCTGGTCATTCCCGCGCACCTCGCGTACGGCGACCGCGGCGCCGGTGGCAAGATCGGCCCCGGCGAGACGCTGATCTTCGTCTGCGACCTCGTGGGCGTCACCAAGCGCTGACCCGCGCGTACCCGACCGGCCGCGCTCGCGCGGTTCCGGTCCCGAGGGCCCCTGCCTCCACGGCGGGGGTCCTCGGCTTTTGCCGGGACACCCCGGGGCGGTACGGTCGACGTCCAGAAGTCAATCCGGCAGAAGAGGGTGCGGGGCGTCGATGGCGATTGCCAAGGCCGAGCGGCTGATGAATCTTGCGCTGTGCCTGCTCGGAACCCGCCGTCCGCTGAGCAAGCGGGAGCTCCGCGGCTCCATCGAGGCCTATCTGGAAGCGACCGGCGAGGACGCTTTCAACCGGATGTTCGAGCGCGACAAGGACGATCTGCGCGAGCTCGGCCTGGTCATCGAGACCGTGGAGAACCTGGACGGCGAGATCGGCTACCTCGCCCGCCGTGACTCCAACCGTCTGCCGGCCATCACCCTGGACGCCGAGGAGGCCGCCGCGCTCGGTCTGGCCGCCAAGGTGTGGCAGCAGGCCCGGCTGGCCGGGGCCGCGAGCGGCGCCCTGCAGAAGCTGCGCGCCGCCGGCATGCCGGAGGCGGAGGATTCGTACGACGTGCAGCACAGCGCTCTGGAGCCGCGCATCCCGGTCCACGAGGCCGCCTTCGAGCCGCTGATGCTGGCCTGTCGCGACCGCCGGCCGGTTGTCTTCGACTACCGCAAGGCCAACGCCGCCCGTCCCGAGACCCGGCAGGTCGAGCCGTGGACGCTGGAGTGCTGGCGCGGCCACTGGTACCTGGCGGGCTGGGACCGGGACCGGGGCGCCGAGCGGGTCTTCCGGCTGTCCCGTATCACCGGCAGGGTCCGCTCCCGGGCCGGCGCCTTCACGGCGCCCGTGCCCGATGTCGTCACGGTCCGGGAGACCGTGGAGAGCTGGGCGGGGGAGACCGCCACCCGCTCGGCCCGGATCCGGCTGCGGTCCGGCTCCGGCTATCCGCTGCGCGCCCGTGCCCAGTCCGTGCGGGAGGGCGGGGACGGCTGGGACGAGCTGGAGATTCCGTACGGGCACGGCCTCGACGCCTGGCTCGTGGAGTTCGGCCCCGATGTGGTGGTGCTGGAGCCCGCCGACCTGCGGGCGGATGTCGTGGAGCGGCTGCGCGCCGTGGCCAAGGGCTGAGGGGGAGAGGAACCATGGCGGCGAACGCGATCGACCAGACGAGGCGGATGCTCTCCCTCGTCACCTATCTCCGCGAGCGTCCCGGCGCGCATGTCGCCGACGTCGCGCGCGCCTTCGGGATCACCGAGGACGAGCTGATCTCGGACCTCGACGTGCTGCCCATGTGCGGGACCAGTTTCCGCGGCGGTGACCTGCTGGACATCGACACCGACGGTGACCGGATCTGGTGGCACAACCCCGACGACGTCGCGGCGCCGCTGCGGCTCGCTGCCGACGAGGCGACCGCCCTGCTGGTGGCGGCGCGCGCGGTGGCGACCCTGCCGGGGCTGCGCGAGAGCGACCGCGAGGCGCTGCTGCGGGCCACCGCCAAGCTGGAGGCGGCGGCCGGCGAGGCGGCCGGGGCGAGCTCCCGGCTGTCGGTGACCTTCGAGTCCGAGGGCGGGGTGTTCGCCGAGGTGGACCGGGCGATCTCCGAGCGGCGGCGGCTGTGGCTGCGCTACTACTCGCCCGCGCGGGACGAGCTGACCGAGCGCGAGGTGGACCCGATCCGGCTCTTCGCCGTCGGCCACACGTATATGGAGGCGTGGTGCCGGCTCTCGGAGGCGCGCCGTACCTTCCGGCTCGACCGGGTCGCCGAGATCCGGATCCTTCAGGATCCGGCGGCGCCGCCGGAGATCGAGCTGCGGGACCTGTCTGAGGGGCTCGTGCAGCCGTCCGCTGAGGACCCGGAGGTCGTCGTCGAGGTCGGCCCCGGTGGCCGCTGGGTCGCCGAGTACTACCCGCACGACCGGGCCGACGAGCTGCCCGACGGGGGTCTGCGGATCACCCTGCGCACGCCGGCGCCCGCCTCGCTGCGGCGGCTCGCGCTGCGGCTCGGCAGCGACGGGCGGATCGTCGCCCCGCAGGACCTCGCGGACAGCGCGCGGGAGGCGGCGACCGCCGCGCTGGCCGCGTACGAGGGCTGAGTAACAGGGGGGACGTGACGTTCCGGGGGGTCCGGACGCTGTTCCAGGTGAGAGGCACGCACGCACCACAGTGGGGAGAGTTGAGGGAAATGTCCGTGATGCCCGGTACTGTGGCGTCGGTCGCCCCGGTCTGCTTCAAGGCCGCCTGCCCCGACTGCCGTTCCCGCTTCGAACTCTCCGCGGGCGCCCTCAGGCTCGCCATCGGGGCCAGCCACCGCACCACCTTCTACTCCTTCACCTGCCCCGAGTGCGGCAGCTCCGTACGCAAACCGGCCGGGGAGCGGATCGTCGAACTCCTCACCGGCGGCGGCGTGAACACCCTGCGCCTGCACACCACCGGCTGACGCCCGGCGGCCGCGGGGCGTCTAGGCTCGGCACATGTTCTGGCCCATGCTCGCCATCGCCCTCGGCTTCCTCGGCATCGCCGTCCTCGGCGTCCTCGGTATCAAGGTCTTCCTGGAGGCCCAGCGCCTCGGCCGTCAGGTGGCCCACACCACACAGCGCATCAACCAGGCCGCCGAGGACCTGGAGCGGGCCGCGACGGGACTTGCCCGAACGGGCGAGGCCCTGCGCTGAACCCGGGGCGTACGGGCGAGGCCGCGCGCCGAATGCTTGCCGTACGCTGCGAGGAGCCCCCGCGGCCCGGGTTCGCGGGACGCCGGCGGGAGTATGCACAGGCATTGCCGCCCGTTTACTCCTGCGGGTTACGATCGCTTGCAGCGCGGTGGCCGGACGCATGTCCGACCCGCCGGGCACCGCACTCCTATTGTCGCCTCGGTGAAGAAGGTAAACAGCTATGGGTAGGCTCGGCCCCACCGAGATCATTCTCATTCTCGTCGTGATCATCCTGCTGTTCGGTGCCAAGAAGCTCCCGGACATGGCCCGTTCGCTGGGCAAGTCGGCCCGCATCCTCAAGAGCGAGGCCAAGGCGATGAAGTCCGACGACCAGCAGAGCGCGCCCGCCGACCCGCCCCACGCCGGCACCCAGGACCAGCAGCAGCCCGCGCCGCGCACCATCCAGGCCGCCCCCGGCGACGTGACCAGCTCGCGTCCCGTGACCGAGCCCACGGACACCACCAAGCGCTGACCCGGTCCGCCGCGGCCGTCGCACAGGGCGGCGGCTGCCGCACGAGATGAGGACGTGGGTTGCTCAAGTCTGCCCGCAAGCAGGAGAAGGATCCCGAGGGCCGGATGCCCCTCGTGGAGCACCTGCGTGAACTCCGCAACCGCCTCGCGAAGGGCCTGCTGGCCATCGCGGCGGTCACCGTCGTGGCCCTCGTGTACAGCGAGGACCTGATGCAGTTCCTGACGAAGTCGGTGCCCAAGTGCGGCCCCGGCGTCACGAGCGACGGCGGAAACTGCGCGATCGTGTCCTTCAACACGTTGATGGCGCCGTTCAGCACGACGATCCAGCTCAGCCTCACGACGGGTCTCGTCATCGCGAGCCCCGTCTGGCTGTACCAGCTCTGGGCGTTCGTCGCGCCCGGACTGCACAGGAACGAGAAGAAGTACACGTACGCGTTCGTCGGCGCCGCGGTCCCGCTCTTCGCGGCCGGCGCCTACCTCGCGTACCTCATCCTCCCCATCAGCGTGAAGGTGCTCATCAGCCTCACGCCGGGCGGCTCCGCCAACATCCTCTCGCTCGGTGACGTCCTCGACTTCACCCTGCGCATGGTGCTCGTCTTCGGCATCGCCTTCGAGCTCCCGCTCGTCCTGGTGATGCTCAACCTCACCGGAGTCCTCAGCGGCCGCCGCATGGCCCGCTGGTGGCGAGGCGTGATCATGGGCGTCTTCATCTTCGGCGCCGTGATCACCCCCACCACCGACCCCGTCGGCATGCTCGCCCTCGCGGGACCGATCACCGTCCTCTACCTGGCGGCCGTCGGGTTCTCGCTCCTCAACGACAAGCGGCGCCGGCGCAACAACCCCGACGCCGAACTCGACGACGACGAGGCCTCCCAGCTCGACCTCACCCCCGAGACCGTCGGTCAGACCGAGCCCGTCGGCGCCACCCGGGCCCTGCCCGAGCAGGCCACCGGCGAGGCGGACGGCGCGAGGTCGCAGCGGCTGAACGGATTCGACGACATCACCTGATCTTGCGGGGTCCCCCCAGCGCCCGTCCGGGGGACCCGCGATGACCAGCGAGATCACTCTTCATCGTCTTTCCCGCCGTGGGACGCGGCCGGGGCGCGCACGCCGCGCAGCCGGCCGCTCGTGCGTTCCGGGACGCCGGCTTCCGCGTCGATAAAGATCGCGTCACTGTCAGAGGTGACGGGTAGGCTCGACAACAAGATGACAGAGGACCTCACACCAGCCGAAGCGTACGCAGCTGCCCGCGCCCGCAACGCCGAGCAGGCCACCGCGCTGGCCCCCTTCCGCGAGATGTACGACTTCGGTCTCGACCCCTTCCAGATCGAGGCGTGCCAGGCACTGGAAGCGGGCAAGGGCGTGCTCGTCGCGGCACCCACGGGCTCCGGCAAGACCATCGTCGGCGAGTTCGCCGTCCACCTCGCCCTGCTCCAGGGGCGCAAGTGCTTCTACACGACGCCCATCAAGGCGTTGTCCAACCAGAAGTACGCCGATCTCGTCAGGCGGTACGGGAACGACAAGGTCGGCCTGCTCACCGGCGACAACAGTGTCAACGGGGACGCCCCGATCGTCGTCATGACCACCGAGGTCCTCCGCAACATGCTCTACGCGGGGTCCCAGGCGCTCTCCGGCCTCGGCTACGTCGTCATGGACGAGGTGCACTACCTCTCCGACCGCTTCCGCGGCGCCGTCTGGGAGGAAGTGATCATCCACCTCCCCGAGTCCGTGACCCTCGTGTCACTCTCCGCGACCGTCTCCAACGCCGAGGAGTTCGGCGACTGGCTCGACACGGTCCGCGGCGACACCGAGGTCATCGTCTCCGAGAGCCGCCCCGTGCCGCTGTGGCAGCACGTCCTGGCCGGCCGGCGGATGTACGACCTCTTCGAGGAGGAGACCGACCACGGCGGCCGCGGCGCCTCCCGCCGCGAGGTCAACCCCGACCTGCTCCGCCTTGCCCGCACCGAGAACTCGCGCACGTACAACCCGCGCGACCGGCGCCGCGGCAAGATGATCCGCGAGGCCGACCGCGAGCGCGAGCGCCGCCAGCGCTCCCGGATCTGGACGCCCGGCCGCCCCGAGGTCATCGAACGGCTCGACGCCGAGGGCCTGCTGCCCGCCATCACCTTCATCTTCAGCCGGGCCGGCTGCGAGTCCGCCGTCCAGCAGTGCCTCTACGCCGGGCTCCGGCTCAACGACGACGAGGGGCGCCGCCGCGTCCGCGAGATCGTCGAGGAGCGCACCGCCGCCATCCCCGGCGAGGACCTCCACGTCCTCGGCTACTACGAGTGGCTCGAGGGCCTGGAGCGGGGCATCGCCGCCCACCACGCGGGCATGCTCCCCACCTTCAAGGAAGTCGTCGAGGAGCTGTTCGTACGCGGCCTCGTCAAGGCCGTCTTCGCCACCGAGACCCTGGCGCTCGGCATCAACATGCCCGCCCGCTCCGTGGTCCTGGAGAAGCTCGTCAAGTGGAACGGCGAGCAGCACGCCGACATCACCCCCGGCGAGTACACCCAGCTCACCGGCCGCGCCGGCCGCCGCGGCATCGACATCGAGGGCCACGCCGTGGTCCTGTGGCAGCGCGGCATGGACCCCGGCCACCTCGCCGGCCTGGCCGGCACCCGCACGTACCCGCTGCGCTCCAGCTTCAAGCCCTCGTACAACATGGCGGTCAACCTCGTCGACCAGTTCGGGCGGCACCGCTCCCGCGAGCTCCTGGAGACCTCCTTCGCCCAGTTCCAGGCCGACCGCTCGGTCGTCGGGATCTCCCGGCAGGTGCAGAAGAACGAAGAGGGCCTGCAGGGCTACCGCGAGGGCATGACCTGTCACCTCGGCGACTTCGAGGAGTACGCGCGGCTGCGCCGCGAACTCAAGGACCGCGAGACCGATCTGGCCCGGCAGGGCGCCGCCCAGCGCCGGGCCCAGGCGGCCGCCTCCCTGGAGCGGCTCAAGGCCGGTGACGTCATCTACGTCCCGACCGGCAAGTTCGCCGGTCTCGCCCTCGTCCTCGACCCCGGCATCCCGGCCGGCCGGACCAACGGCCACCGCGGCTTCGAGCACCACGACGGGCCCCGTCCGCTGGTGCTCACCGCCGAGCGGCAGGTCAAGCGGCTCGCCTCGATGGACTTCCCCGTCCCCGTCGAGCCGCTGGAGCGGATGCGGATCCCGCGGTCCTTCAACCCGAAGTCCCCGCAGTCCCGGCGCGACCTCGCCTCCGCGCTGCGCACCAAGGCCGGGCACGTCAACCCCGAGCGGCACCGCAAGCAGCGTTCGGCCGCCGCCGACGACCGCGAGATCGCGCGGCTGCGCACCGAGATCCGTGCCCACCCCTGCCACGGTTGCGACGAGCGCGAGGACCACGCCCGCTGGGCCGAGCGCTACCACCGGCTGCAGCGCGACACCAAGCAGCTGGAGCGGCGCATCGAGGGCCGCACCAACACCATCGCCCGCACCTTCGACCGGATCGTCGCGCTCCTGACCGAGCTCGACTACCTGCGCGCCGACGACGTCACGGACAACGGCAAGCGGCTCGCCCGGCTCTACGGCGAACTCGACCTGCTGGCCAGCGAATGCCTGCGCGAGGGCGTGTGGGAGGGGCTCTCTCCGGCCGAACTCGCCGCCTGCGTCTCGGCGCTGGTCTTCGAGGCCCGGCAGTCCGACGACGCGGTCCCGCCCAAGCTGCCGACCGGCAACGCCAAGGCGGCGCTCGGCGAGATGGTGCGGATCTGGGGCCGGCTCGACGCACTGGAGGAGGAGTTCAAGCTCCACCAGGCCGAAGGCGTCGGTCAGCGCGAGCCCGACCTCGGCTTCGCCTGGGCCGCCTACCAGTGGGCCTCCGACAAGGGGCTCGACGAGGTGCTGCGCGAGGCCGAGATGCCCGCCGGCGACTTCGTCCGCTGGTGCAAGCAGGTCATCGACGTCCTCGGCCAGATCGCGGCCGCGGCGCCCAGGGAGAACAGCACGGTCGCGAAGAACGCGCGGAAGGCGGTGGACAGCCTGCTGAGGGGTGTCGTCGCCTACAGCTCGGTCGGCTGACGGTGAACTGACGGAGGTTCTCCACAGGGCGTTTTCCACAGGGGTGGCGGAGGGTCGGTCCCTTCCGCTTCCATGAACCCGTACAGCAGTCGTACAGCGAGTCGTACAGCTGATCGGGGCCATGGGGCACAGGGGCCACCACGCAACTCCTGCGGAAGGAAACGCACTTGACCACGCAAGCCGGTCCGTCCGCCGTCGCCACCACGACGGCGGACGGGCGGAAGACCGTACCGGGACCGCGCGGCGTACCCGGGCTGGGGAACCTGCCGGAGTTCGGCAAGAACCCGCTCGCCTTCTTCGAACGGCTGCGTGAGCGCGGGGACTTCGTCCGCTGGCGCTTCGGCCGGACCCCCGCCCTGTTCATCGCCCACCCGGAGACCATCGGCGAACTCCTCACCCAGGTCGAGCGGACCTTCGACCAGCCCGACCTCGGGATCGCCTTCCGTACCCTGCTCGGCGAAGGGGTCGTGGTCTCCAAGGGAGCCGACTGGCGGCGCAAGCGCTCCCTCGTCCAGCCCTCCGTCCGGCCCCGGCAGGTCAAGTCCTACGCGGCCACCATGGCCGAATGCGCCGTCGGCCTCGCCGAGCGGTGGAGCGACGGCCAGCGGGTCGACATCAAGAAGGAGATGGCCGCCCTCACCCAGCTCATCGCCGTCCGCACCATCTTCGGCGTCGACACCGCCGCCGACGCCGAGGCCATCGGGCAGGCCATGGACGTCGCCCAGAAGGAGATCGGCGCCGAGTTCAGCGGCATCGGCGCCCTGCTGCCCGACTGGGTGCCCACCCCGGGGCGGGCCCGCGTGAAGCGGGCCACGGCCGTCATCGACGCCGAGGTCTCCCGGGTCGTCGCCCGCCACCGGGACGGCGACGGCGATCGACCCGACCTGCTCAGCCGCCTCCTCACCGCCCAGGACGAGACTGGCGCGCACCTCTCCGACCGGGAGATCCGCGACGAGACCGTCACGCTCTACATCGGCGGTCACGAGACGACCAGCTCCACCCTCGTCTGGGCCTGGTACCTCCTCTCCCGTAACCCGAGAGTCGCCGAGGCCCTCGGCTCGGAGCTCGACCGGGTGCTCGGCGACCGCGACCCGGATTTCGACGACTACGCCGAACTCGCCTACACCCAGGCCGTGGTGAAGGAGACCCTGCGCCTGTTCCCCACCATCTGGCTCATCACCGCCATAGCCAAGGAGGGCGCCACCCTCGGCGGCGCCCCCGTGGCGGCCGGCACGCGAGTCTGGAGCAGCCAGTGGGCCACGCACCGGGACGGGCGGTGGTACCGGGACCCGCTGGAGTTCCGCCCCGAGCGCTGGATCGGCGGCGATGGCGAAGGTGCCGCCGCCGACTCCGAGGAGATACCGGAGTACGCCTGGTATCCCTTCGGGGGCGGCCCCCGCGTCTGCCTCGGCACCCGCTTCGCCATGGTCGAAGCCGTACTGATCCTGGCCGTCCTGGCCCGCCGCTTCCGGCTCGACCTCGACCCCGGCGAGATTCATCCGGTGCCGGGCCTCACCCTGCAGCCGGACCGCGACGTCCTCGCCACGGTGCGCGCACGGTAGCGGCGGGGCGGGGCGCTGGGCGGGGTCGAGGCCCTTGCGGTGTAGGGCCTGTCCGGCGTCAGGTGGCGAGCGCCACTGCGACTGCGCGGAGGTCCGGTGCCCGGAGCACCCGGTCGCCGAAGCCCGGTAGGGGGACGTACAGCGCGGCCGTCCAGCGGGCGGGGATGGCGTCCGGGCCGTACACCGCGCCCGCCAGGGTGCCGGTGACGGCGGCGACCGTATCGGTGTCGCCGCCGAGGTCGACGGCCGCGGCGATGGCCGCCTCGTACGACGTGGTCGTACGCAGCGCCCACAGCGCGGAACCGAGGCAGGGCCAGACGGCGCCGTTGAACTCCGTGGCGTCGTCGGGGTGCCAGTCGGGAGCGAGGACCACGGCCCACCGCGCCCGATGTGCTTCCACCACCTCGGCCAGGGCTCCGGGTACGGCGGCGAGGGGGTCGTCGCCGAGCAGGGCGACGCGTACCAGCTCATGGAGGACTGCCGTGCCCTCCCAGGCGGCGCGGTCGCCGTGCGTGAGGGCCGCGATCCGCCGGGCCGCGGCCATGGTGGCGGCTCGGCCGGCGGAGGCGAAGTAGACCGCCGGGGTGGCGGCCCGCATCAGCGAACCGTTGCCCGCCGCACGGCCGTTGAGCTGGTAGTGCAGGGCGGCCGCGGTGTCCCAGGGGTCGCCACCGAGGAGGACGGCTTCGGTCTGGAGCCCGATGTCCTTGGGGTCGGCCGCGGCCCAGCGCTGGAAGCGGCTGAAGAGGTCCGGAAGGTCGAGGCCGTTGCGTTCGAGCAGCGACTCCGCGATGAGTACGCCCATCTGCGTGTCGTCCGTGGCCTCTCCGGGGTCCCAGCCCCCGCCCCCGCACATCTCGCCGATGCCGTCCGGGAAGCGGTCGCTGAACACCCCCGGCAGCCCGAACTCGAACGGCGCGCCCAGCGCGTCCCCGGCAGCGGATCCCCATATGGCCCCGACGGCCCGTTCCACGGTCAGCATGTCGTGGCTCAGCCTAGGGCGTCGCTCGTCTGTGGTGCGCGTGCCTTTGCCGAGCGGGCTGCGCGGATCGCGAGGAAGACGAGGAGGGCGAAGGGGGAGAGGAGGATCGTCAGGAGGAGGAGCGGGCCCGTCAGGAAGGGGGAGAGGGCGAGGCGGCGGGACTCGCGGTAGATCCACTGGCCGAGGAGGAGGTCCCAGGCGATGACCTGGGCCCAGATCGCGCCCGCGCCGTTCGCGAGGGCGGTGAGGTCGCGGAAGGTGTCGAGGTCCGGGCTGCTGACGGCGGTCCACAGTTCGGGGAGAACGGGAGCCACGAGGACCAGGTAGACGGCCAGGACCGGGAGGACGGTCAGCGGGGACGCGGCGATGCGGTCGGTCAGGGGGCGGCCCGGCGCCAGGATCATCAGGAGCCAGATCGGGGCGGCGAGGAGGAAGGTCAGTTCGAAGAGGAGGCCGGTCATGCCGCGAGCTCCAGGTGCCGGGTGCGCAGGGAGAGTGCGGTGGCCGCCGCGGTGAGGATCGTGACGGTGGCGGCCGCGGTGAGGGTCGGGGCGTCGGGGGAGAGGAGGGGCTGGCCGCGCAGGGCCTGCCAGGTGAGGAGGAGGAAGGCCGCGGCGTAGGCGGCGGAGGCGACGAGGGTCAGGCGGAGGCGGATCTGGGCGTCGGCCAGGCGGGCGAAGCGCGGGGCCAGCGCGGAGAGGGCGAGGAGGAGCAGGGGGATCAGCTGGAGGGCGTGCATGCCGAAGAAGTGCGCGATGCGCAGGTCGCCGCCGGTGGTGGACCAGCCGGTGAGGGGCATGCCGGGGCCGCCGTCGGGGACGCCGACGCTGTGGGCGCCGACGATCGCGGGGTCGTCCTGGGCGAGCTGGTCCGGGGTCGGGGGGACCATCACGAAGCCGATGGACGCGCCCGCCAGTGCGATGAGCGAGGAGAGCCGCACGGCCCAGGCGGTGGCGCGGTCCAGGATGCGGGCGCGCAGCAGCAGGACGGCGATGACGAGTGCGGCGAGCCAGAGGACGACGACGGTCATCCCCATCGTCTGGAAGAGGGCCGCGTCGAACGGGGTCGCCTGGTTGAAGTGGCTCTGCTTGCCGCGGACGACCTGCAGGGTGATGAGCGCCATCTCGAGGAGGCTGGCCGCGGTGAGGACGGTGCCGGCCCACCAGCCGACCCGGCGGGCGCGAGAGCCGCCGGGCAGGAGGGAGAGCATCCATGCGAGCGAGAGCGCGTACGCGATGAACGAGACCGAGAACTTGAACGGCTTGGCCCAGATCGGCGCGCCGACCAGGATCCGGTCGTCGAGGAGCAACCCGCCTGCGGAGACGAGGGCGAGGACGACCATCGACGCGGCGAACCAGACCAGGGGCCGGTGGAGTGTGCGGAGCTGTGGTGCCGAGGACATGGGAATTCCCCCCGTGGGATGCGTGAGACCCAGAATAGATAGCGGCACTTGCCGCTATCTGATAGCGCCACTATCTATGATGGAGGGGCCGGTCGGCAAGACCGGAGCGAGACCGGGAAGGTGAACACGCGGTGCGCATCGGAGAGTTGAGTCGCAGGACCGGAGTGTCCGTGCCGACGATCAAGTACTACGTACGGGAAGGGCTGTTGCCCGCCGGGCGGTTGACGAGCCCGAACCAGGCCTCGTACGAGGAGGCGCACGTCCAGCGCCTCCGCCTCATCCGCGCGCTGCTCGACGTCGGCGGCCTGTCGGTGGCGGGTGTCCGTGAGGTCATCGAGGCCGTCGACGATCCGGACCGGTCGGTGCACAAGCTGCTGGGCGCGGCGGCCGACCGCGTGGTGCCGCGATACGAGGGCGAGCAGGGGGGCGGTATCGTCGCCGCCCGCTCGGCCGTGGCCGAGCTGGTCGACCGCCGCGGCTGGGACACCCACCCCAAGGCCCCCGCCGCCGAGGCCCTCGCGGTCGCCCTCGCCGCGCTCGAGAACGTCGGCCACGGCTCGTTCGCCGAGGTCCTGGACACCTACGCCGACGCGGCGGAACGCGTGGCCGAAGCCGACCTCGACTACGTGGCCCGCAACGTGGTGCGCGAGGAACTGGTGGAAAGCGTGATCGTCGGCACGGTCCTGGGCGACGCGATCTTCGCGGCCCTGCGCCGACTCGCCCATATCGACGCCTCGCGCCGCCTGTTCGGCGGCGAAGCGTGAGCCTGTAGGCGCGACCGCGTAGGCGCGAGCCCGTAGGCACGACCGCGTGGGCACGACCGCGTGGGCACGCCGAAGGGGCGGGAGCTCAAGGCTCCCGCCCCTTCGGTGTGTTCAGTGGCGCGTCAGTTCTCCTGCTCGCGCTCCACCTGCTCGTTCCAATCGCGCTTGATCGCGCGCCAGGCCTCGTCCGTCTTGCCCAGCCGCCAGTAGCCCGAGATCGACAGGCGCTCGCGCGGCACCTCGCGCTCCAGGCGGAGGTGACGGCGCAGCTCCTTCACGAAGCCGGCCTCGCCGTGCACGAAGGCGTGGACGTCGCCGGCCGGGAAGTCCAGGGTGCGGACGGCGGCGAGCAGCGCCTCGCCCGCCGGGCGGGAGCCGCGGTGCAGCCAGGTGACCTCCACGCCCGCCGCGGTCGTGAACTTCTGCTCCTCGGCGGCGTCCGCGACCTCCAGGAAGGCGCGCACCGTCGAGCCCTCCGGCAGCCGCTCCAGGGCGACCGCAACGGCCGGCAGGGCGCTCTCGTCGCCGACCAGGAGGTGCCAGTCCGCCGTCGCGTCCGGGGCGTAGCCGCCGCCAGGGCCGAGCATGCGCACCGTGTCGCCCGCCTGCGCCCGCGCCGCCCACGGGCCGGCCAGGCCCTCGTCGCCGTGGACCACGAAGTCGATGGTCAGCTCACGGTGGACCGCATCCCAGGCCCGTACCGTGTACGTCCGCGTCGTCGGCCACTGCTCGCGCGGGAACTCCGCCCGGATCCGCTCCATGTCGAAGGGCTCCGGGTAGCTCACCCCCTCCGGCGCGAACAGCAGCTTCACGTAGTGGTCGGTGTAGTCACCGAGCTCGAAGGCATCGAGTCCCGGGCCGCCGAGCACCAGGCGCACCATGTGCGGGGTGATCCGCTCCGTGCGTACCACCTGTGCCTCGTGGGCCCTCGGTGCCTTGCGTGCGGGCTGTTCTGCCACGTCGGTCTCCCCGTTCCCGGTCTGAAAACTTAGGTTTGCCTAAGTTAGCACCCCGGGGTGGGGCGAGCCCAGGGGCCCTGGCAGCGCGCTGCCCGCCTCGGGGCCCCGGGGGCGGCCCTTCAGCGCCTCACGGGCACCCCGCAGCACCTCACGGGTGCCCTCTGCACCTCAGGGGCACGCCTCAGCACGTCAGGCGCACCTCTCAGCGCTCAAGCACCGGAAGCAGTCGTCCCACCGCCCCGCCGAGTCCCCACCGCGTCACCAGCGCGGACAGTGCCTCCGGGTCCCGGGGCGCCGACGGCAGGGCAGGGGAGAACTCCGGCAGCGGCACGTCCTTGGCCACCCGCACCACCGTCGGTGCCACGTCGAGATACTCCGCCGCCTCCACGATGCCCCGCCGCTTCGCCGGCGTCAGCTTCGACGTCCGGTCGACCGCCGCCGCCCGCACGCCCGCCAGATCCCCGTACTCCGTGATCAGCTGCGCCGCCGTCTTCTCGCCGATGCCCCTGACCCCCGGCAGCCCGTCGCTCGCGTCGCCGCGCAGCGCCGCGAAGTCCGCGTACTGGTCGGCCCGCACCCCGTACTTCGTCAGGATCAGCTCGTCGTCCACCAGATCGCAGTCGCCGACGCCCTTGCGCGGATACAGCACCCGCACCCCGCGCCCGTCGTCCACCAGCTGGAACAGGTCACGGTCGCCGGTGACGATGTCCACCGGGCCGCCGGCGCGGGCGGTCAGCGTGCCGATCACGTCGTCCGCCTCGAAGCCCGCAGAGCCGACCCGGGCGATCCCCAGCGCGTCGAGCACCTCCTCGATCACCGGCACCTGCGGCGCCAGCGTGTCCGGGATCTCCTCCTCGTCCGGCCCGACCTCCGTCAGCTCGGCCACCCGGTGCGCCTTGTACGAGGGGATGAGGTCCACCCGCCACTGCGGCCGCCAGTCCGCGTCCCAGCAGGCCACCAGCTCGTCCGGCCGGTGGTCCTGGACGAGCCGGGCGATGAAGTCGAGCAGGCCGCGCACGGCGTTGACCGGGGTCCCGTCCGGCGCGCGGACCGAGTCCGGCACGCCGAAGTACGCGCGGAAGTAGAGGCTGGCGGTGTCGAGGAGCATCAGGCGTCGCGTCACACCCCGATCATGCCGCACCCCACCGACAACACCCCCCATCAGGCGTGACGCCGGTCACCTTCGCGTTTGCCCGGGGAAAGCGGGGGCAGGCGCGAGCCCGGAGCGGACCCGGTACGGGATTCAACGAAGGATTCCCTGTACACGACGGGTGACGCGGGCAGATCCCGTCCCGCTCCACGGCCCGGCTGCGGGGGTGGCGGGCCGTTTTTCGTTGCAACCCGTGAGGTGTATGTGTCCAGGCTCCAGGCCGACCACCTGTACAAGGTGTTCGGCAGACGACCCGACGAAGCCGTCCGCAAACTCGCTGCCACCGACGAGGCAGCTGCCGACCGCGACGCCCTGCGCGCCGACGGCACGACGGCGGCCGTGATCGACGCGTCCTTCACCGTCGAACCCGGCCAGATCTTCGTCGTCATGGGTCTGTCGGGGTCCGGCAAGTCCACCCTCCTGCGCATGCTGAACGGCCTGCTCACCCCCACCGCGGGCCGTGTCCTCTTCGACGGCCGCGACCTCACCGCGCTCGCCCCCCGCGAGCTGCGCACCGTGCGGTCCACGAAGATCAGCATGGTCTTCCAGCACTTCGCCCTCTTCCCGCACCGCAGCGTCCTCGAGAACGCCGGCTACGGCCTCGAGGTCCAGGGCGTCCCGCGCGACGAGCGCGAGCGGCGCGCCGCCGAGGCCCTCGAGCTGTGCGGACTCGCCGGCTGGGAGAAGTCCTGGCCCGACGAGCTGTCCGGCGGCATGCAGCAGCGCGTGGGCCTCGCCCGCGCCCTCGCCACCGACGCAGACCTGCTCCTCATGGACGAGTCGTTCAGCGCGCTCGACCCGCTGATCCGCCGCGACATGCAGGACCAGCTCCTCGTGCTCCAGCAGAAGCTGAAGAAGACCATCGTCTTCATCACCCACGACCTCAACGAGGCCATGCGCCTCGGCGACCGCATCGCCGTCATGCGCGACGGCCGGATCGTCCAGCTCGGCACCGCCGAGGACATCCTGGTCCGCCCCGCCAACGACTACGTCGCCTCCTTCATCCAGGACGTCGACCGCACCCGCGTGCTCACCGCCGCCGCCGTGATGGAGCCCGCCGGGGCCCCCGTCCCCGCGGACCGGCCCTCCGTCGGCCCGGACACGCCCCTCGCCGAGCTGTGCGCCGTCTCCGCGCGCGCCGCGCACCCCGTGCCCGTCAAGGACGAGGACGGCACCGTCCTCGGAGTCGTACCGCAGGAGCGGCTGCTCGCCGCCATGGGCGGTCTCACCGGTCAGGAGGTGACCGCACATGCCTAGGCTTCCCCTCGGCCAGTGGGTCGACAGCACCGTCGACTGGCTCCAGGCCCAGCTGTCCTGGCTCTTCGACGCGATCAGCACCGCCGTCACCGGCCTCTACGACGGCATCGACGCCGTCCTGTCCGCGCCCCAGCCGCTGCTCTTCGCCGGCATGCTCGCCGTCGTCGCCTGGTGGCTGCGCGGCCTGACCGCCGGCGCGCTCGCCTTCGCCGGCCTCGCGCTCGTCGACTCGATCGAGCTGTGGGACGAGGCGATGGCGACGCTCTCGCTCGTGCTCGTCGCCACCCTCGTCACCCTGGTCATCGCCGTGCCGCTCGGCATCTGGGCGGCCCGTTCCAAGACCGTCAGCGCCGTGCTGCGCCCGGTCCTGGACTTCATGCAGACGATGCCCGCGATGGTCTACCTCATCCCCGGCATCATCTTCTTCGGCGTCGGCGTGGTCCCCGGCATCATCGCCACCATCGTCTTCGCCCTGCCGCCCGGCGTCCGCATGACCGAGCTCGGCATCCGGCAGGTCGACGGCGAACTCGTCGAGGCCGCCGAGGCCTTCGGCACCACCCCGCGCAACACGCTGCTGCGGGTCCAGCTGCCGCTCGCGCTGCCCACGATCATGGCCGGCGTCAACCAGGTGATCATGCTCGGCCTGTCCATGGTCGTCATCGCCGGCATGGTCGGCGGCGGCGGACTCGGCGGCGCCGTCTACCGCGCCATCGGCAACGTCGACATCGGCCTCGGCTTCGAGGCCGGCATCTCCATCGTCATCCTCGCCATGTACCTCGACCGGATGACCGGCGCCCTCGGCCGCCAGGTCTCCCCGCTCGGCCGCCGCGCCGCCGCCAAGGCGCGCGCAGCGAGCGCCGCGCGCGCCGGCGCGCGCATCTGGGGCCACCGCCCCCAGCCCGTCACCGCCCTCGTCGGCGTCGTCGTCCTCGCGCTCGTCGCCGGCGGCATGGGCTTCCTCGGCGGCTCCGGCGGCGCCTCCTCCACCACCGCGTCCGGGCCCAACACCGGCCACGGCAAGAAGATCAGCCTCGGCTACATCCCGTGGGACGAAGGCATCGCCTCCACGTTCCTGTGGAAGGAGCTCCTGGAGCGGCGCGGTTACGAGGTCGAGACCCGGCAGCTGGAGGCCGGCGCTCTCTATACCGGCCTCGCCGGCGGCCAGATCGACTTCCAGACCGACTCCTGGCTGCCCGTCACCCACGCCCAGTACTGGGAGAAGTACCGGAACAAGCTCGAGGACCTCGGCTCCTGGTATGGCCCCACTTCCCTGGAGCTCAGCGTCCCCTCGTACATGAAGGACGTGAACACCCTCGCCGACCTCAAGGGCAAGGCCGGGGCGTACAAGGGCCGGATCGTCGGCATCGAGCCCAGCGCCGGAATGATGGGCATCCTCAAGGACAAGGTCCTGAAGGAGTACGGCCTCGAGGGCGAGTACAAGGTCGTCGACGGCTCCACGCCCGGCATGCTGGCCGAACTCAAGCGCGCGTACGACAAGAAGGAGCCGATCGCGGTCACCCTCTGGTCGCCGCACTGGGCCTACTCCACGTACGACCTCAAGAAGCTGAAGGACCCCAAGGGCAGCTGGGGCAAGGGCGACGGCGTGCACACCCTCGCCCGTAAGGGCTTCGCCCAGGACAACCCCGAGGTCGGCACCTGGCTGAAGAACTTCAAGCTCAGCGAGAAGGAGCTGACCGGCCTGGAAGCCGTCATCCAGGAGACCGGCAAGGGCAAGGAGCAGGACGCCGTCCGCACCTGGCTCGACCGGAACCCGGGCGTCGCGGAGCGCCTCGCGCCCCAGTAGGGCTCGCCCCTCCTCCTCGGGCTCGCCCCCGACAGGGCTCGTGCCCCGGCAGGGGACGAGTCGACTTCGCTCCGAGAAGGGGTGGTCGCCGAAAGTGTTCGGCGACCACCCCTTTTCGCCACGACGCGAAACCCCGCCCCAAAGCTGCGTAAGGTTCAGATAACCGACCAGTACGCGTGAGGCACGAGACACGAGGGAGGGGGCCGACATGGACGACAAGGAGTCGCTGCGGGTGGGCGCGGCCGTCAAGAGGCGCCGCAGGGCGCTCCAGCTGACGCTGGCCGTCGTCGCCCAGCGCAGCGGCCTGTCCGTGCCCTTCCTGAGCCAGGTCGAGAACGAGCGGGCCCGCCCCAGCGACCGCTCCCTCCAGCGCGTCGCCGAGGCCCTGGAGACCACCGCCGCCGAACTGCTCGCCGCCGCAGAGGCGGCCCGCACCGTGGACGTCGTACGCTCCGACGAGGAACTGTGGCAGATGCCGCCCGGCGTACGGCCGCTGGTCCGCGGCCGGCACCAGCTGCAGGCCCTCGAGTTCACCGGCGAGCAGGACGCCGGCCGTGAATTCCTGCACCGCAACGACGAGTTGCTGTACGTGGCCGACGGCGCCGCCGAGATCGAGGCCGAAGGCCGCGCGTACCGCCTGGAACGCGGAGACACGCTCTACCTCTCCGGCGGGGTACGCCACCGCTGGCGGGCCACACTGCCCGGCACCCGGCTGGTGTTCGTCTCCGTCGCCGACCACATCGAGGCCGCCGAGGCATGAGGGTCGTCTCCCTGGTGCCCTCCCTCACCGAGGCCGTCGCCGTCTCCGCGCCCGGCACGCTGGTCGGCGTCACCGACTGGTGCACGCACCCGGCGGACCTCGGCGGCGCGGTGCGGATCGGCGGCACCAAGAACCCGGACACGGCCGCCGTCGCCGCCCTCCGCCCCGACCTCGTCATCGCCAACGAGGAGGAGAACCGGGCGCCCGACCTCGACGCCCTGCGGGCCGCCGGGCTCGACGTCCTCGTCACCGAGATCCGCGGCCTCGACCAGGCCTTCGCCGAACTGGAGCGGGTCCTGGACGCGTGCGGGGTCCGCGGCGCGCCGCGGTGGCTGGACGAGGCTCGGGCCGCCTGGGCGGAGGTCGGGGCCGGGGCCTGGGATCCGCCCCGTACGGCTGTGGTCCCCGTGTGGCGCCGCCCCTGGATGGTGCTCGGTCGTGACACCTTCGCCGGTGATCTGCTGGGTCGGCTCGGTGTGCGAAACCTCTACGCCGAGCATTCCGAGCGCTATCCGCGCGTCGCGCTCGACGAGCTGACCGGCGCATCGCCCGAGCTCGTCGTCCTGCCCGACGAGCCGTACCGCTTCACGCGCGACGACGGCCCCGAGGCCTTCCCCGGGGTCGCCGCGGCGCTCGTCGACGGACGGCACCTCACCTGGTACGGGCCGTCACTGGCCGAGGCGCCTCGCTCGCTCGCCCGGGACCTGCGAGCAGCGCTCCGCTGAGCAGCCCGCGCAGGGTGTGTGCGCCGGCCACCAGCCAGGCCGCGACCAGGAGCACGTACAGCCCGATCGCCAGCCAGCGGAACACCGCGAGCCCGGTGTGCTGGGCGAGACCCTCGGCGCCGGTCACACAGGTGCCGACCGGGAAGGTGAAGGCCCAGAAGGTCATCGCGAAGCCCATGCCCCGGCGCCGGGCCCGCACCACCAGCGCCCCGGCCAGTGCCAGCCACAGCAGCGCGAAGCCCGTCACCGGCACGCCGAACAGCACCGCGAAGACGGTGAAACCGTGGTCGTACGGGGCGGGCAGCACGCCCTGCGCGGCGTCGGCGAACTTGTTCGCGGCGGTCGTCGACTGGCCGAGCGGGCCGAGGACGAGGAACAGGGTGGGGGTGAGCGCCAGGGGCAGGGGACCGTCGATGACGAGGCGTCCGAAGACCAGCGGCAGCATCACGAGCGTCGCGAGCAGGCTGACGCCGAACATCGCGTGACAGAGGATCAGCAGGGTCTGCTGGGCCTGGCCCGTGGGCAGATGGGGGATGAGGAGGGGCCCCAGCGCGGCGGAGACCATGGGGGCGACCACGGGCAGGAGCCAGGTGGGGGAGGCGCCCTCGATCCGGTGACGGGTGATCATCAGGTACGGGATGGCGACCGCGGCCGCCAGGCCGATGACCGTCCCGGACGTGAAGAGTGCGACGTCCACGGTGACGGCCGCCTGGGTTCCGATCCAGTCCCGCCCGACGAGCATCGTGCCGCCGCCGACGGCCAGCAGGGCCATCGAGAGGCAGCCGTAGAACGGCGCCATCGCCGGGTCGAGCAGATGGGCGCGGGCCTGGTCGCGGTGGTGCACCCAGTGCAGGGCGCGGGCGCCTAGCAGCGCCAGGAGCATGGCGGAGGAAAGCGCCCACACGAAGGTGCAGGCGGTACGCAGTCCCGGCACGTGGACGGGGAGGGTCGCGCCGGCGTTGGCGACGATGGCGGTGCCCATGACCGGGGCGTACCAGTGGGGTCCGAGGTGACGGACCGGGGTCCACCGTGCGCCGGGGGTGGTGGCGACGGGGACGGGCCGAGAGGGAGCAAGTGTTGCCATGCGTCGACTCTCGCGCCCGGACAAGGCCCCCACCAGGGACATCGCGACTATGAGGTCATAAGCTGCCTTTATGAGCGCCGAGTCTTCTGATGTCACCCACCCGCTGTCCCACCGGGTTCCCGATCTCGGTGCGCTCGAGCTGCTGATCGCCGTCGCCCGGCACGGCAGCCTCGGCCGGGCCGCCCGCGAGGTGGGCATCACCCAGCCCGCGGCCAGCAGCCGCATCCGCTCCATGGAGCGGCAGCTCGGCGTCGCCCTGGTGGACCGTTCGCCGCGCGGCTCGCGGCTCACCGACGCGGGGGCGCTCGTCACGGACTGGGCGCGGCGGATCGTCGAGACGGCGGAGGCCTTCGACGCGGGCGTGCAGGCGCTGCGCGGGCGCCGGGACTCCCGGCTGCGGGTCGCCGCCTCGATGACCATCGCCGAGTACCTGCTGCCCGGCTGGCTGATCGCCCTGCGCGCCGACCGGCCCGACACGGCCGTGTCCCTCCAGGCCGGCAACTCCATGGCCGTCGCCGAGCGGCTGCTCGCGGGGGAGGCGGACCTGGGCTTCGTGGAGGGCCTGGCCGTTCCGGACGGGCTTGACGGGGCGGTCGTCGCGCACGACCGGCTGGCCGTCGTCGCCGCGCCCTCCCATCCCTGGGCCCGTCGCCGCAAGCCCCTCGACCCGGCGGAGCTGGCCGCGACGCCGCTCGTCCTGCGCGAGCGGGGGTCCGGTACGCGTCAGGTCCTGGACGCGGCCCTCGCCGGCCACGGGGGCTTGGCCGAGCCCCTGATGGAGCTCGCCTCCACTACGGCGGTCAAGGCCGCGGCGGTGAGCGGGGCGGGGCCTGCGGTCCTGAGCGAGCTGGCCATCGCCGACGAGCTGGCCTCCCGCCGGCTGGTCGCCATTCCGGTCGCGGGCGTTCTCCTGCGGCGGGACCTGCGGGCGGTGTGGCCTACGGGGCACCGGCCTACGGGGCCTGCGCGGGATCTGCTGTCGCTTACCCGGGTGCGGCCCGGGGCGTAGGGCTGGGGGGTAGCGCTGGGGGTAGGGCTGGGGTAGACGGGTGGGCGCGTGGGACGTGCAGGGGGCCGCGTTCGGGACTGCATGATGTACGGCGCGGACCTGGTTCCGTTGGTGGCGAGCCCTCTTTTCCCGCGCCACACATCACGCTTTACGTCCCGAACGCGGCCCCCTGCACGTCCCCCGCTCCCGTCCGTCGTCGTCTGCGGGTCAGGTCTCCGGGTGGCCGTGGGTCATCCGGTCGTCCGCCGTCTTACGCGGCTGAGCTGGAAGTTGTTGTTCTGGCCTTCCGTCAGTGTCCGGAGGTCGCCGCCTTCACCAGGCCCCGCATCACCCGCAGGTCCTCGCCCATCTCCGGATGCCACTGCACTCCGAGGGCCCAGTCGGGCGTCAGCTCGATCGCCTCGATCGTGCCGTCGGCCGCGTGGGCCGAGGCCGTCAGGCCCTTGCCGAGGACGTCGACGCACTGGTGGTGGTACGTCGGCACCTCCGACCGCTCCGGGACGAGGGCGGCGTAGCGGGTACCGGGGACCGGCTCGACCGGGTGGCGGCCCATCACGCCGACCGGCCCCGTGTGGCCGTCCAGGTGCTGGACCAGCGTGCCGCCGAGTGCCACGTTGAGGAGCTGCATGCCCCGGCAGATGCCGAGCAACGGGGTGCCGGCGGCCAGGGCCGCGTCGATCAGGGCCAGTTCCCAGGTGTCCCGGGCCCGGGCGGGCGGGCCGGTACGGGGGTCGGGCTCGGCCCCGTACCGTACCGGCTCGACGTCCGCGCCGCCCGCGACCACCAGACCGTCGAGCCTGGCCACCGTCTCCACCGCCGCGGCCGGCTCGTCCGGCGGCAGCATCACGGCGATGCCGCCGCTCGCCTGCACGAGGCGCGGGTAGGCGGCCGGCAGCAGGGCGGCAGGCAGGTCCCACACCCCCCAACGGGCCTGGTCCAGATAGGTCGTCACGCCGATGAGCGGCTTGGGCACGGGAGTTCCTCCTCGGGAAGGGGTCGGTTTTCAGCGTTCCAGTTCCGCCTCGGCCGCGGCGAGCGCCGCGAACTCCTCCTCGGGCGCCTTCGCGACCAGGTGGTGGCGACTGTAGAAGGCGAAGTAGGCGAGCGCGATCACGTAGACCCCCAGCGCGATGAACGCCGCGTCCTTGTCGACCAGGAAGGTCGCCACCAGCGCCGACAGGGCGAGGACGAAGGCGACGGACGAGGTCAGCACCCCGCCCGGGGTCCGGTACGGCCGGGCGAGACCCGGCTCGCGGCGGCGCAGCACGATGTGGGACAGCGCCATCAGGGCGTACGAGATGGTGGCGCCGAACACCGCGATGTTCAGCATCCGCGCCCCGTTCCCGGTCCCCGCGGCGAGCGCGAAGCCGAGGGCGCCGGGGATGAGCAGCCCCAGGTACGGGGACTTGCGGCTGCTGGTGAGGGACAGGAACTTGGGCAGGTAGCCGGCCCGCGACAGGGCGAAGAGCTGGCGCGAGCCCGCGTAGATGAGGGAGAAGAAGGAGGCCACCAGGCCGGTGAGGCCCGCGTAGTTGACGAAGCGGCTGAGCGCGGTGGGCGCCCCGTCGCCCTGCAGCGCGACCACCAGCGGGTTGCCGGCCTCCTGGATGGCCGCCGAGCCGCGCGCCCCGGTCGCCGCGAAGAAGGTCACCACCGCGAGCAGCACCAGGATGCCCATGGACAGCGCGAGCGCCCTCGGCATGGAGCGCACCGGGTCCTTGGCCTCCTCGGCGGCGAGCGGCACGCCCTCGACACCGAGGAAGAACCACATGCCGAAGGGGAACGCGGCCCAGATGCCGAGGAGCCCGAACGGCAGCCAGGAGTTCGACCCGGCCGCGCCGGTGTCGGCGGGGATGTCGTTCAGGCCGGACATGTGGAAGTCGCCGAGCGCGCCGAGCGCGAAGACCAGGAGCGCGGCGACCGCGACGGCGGTGACGATCAGGATGAAGCGCAGCGCCTCGCCCACGCCCCACAGGTGGATGCCGATGAAGAGGGCGAAGCAGACGAGGTAGACCGGCCAGCCCGACTCCAGGCCGAAGAGGCCGAGGGACTCGACGTAGTCGCCGATGAAGATGGCGATCGCGGCGGGCGCGAGCACGTACTCGATGAGGATCGCGGTGCCGGTGAGGAAGCCGCCCCAGGTGCCGAGCGCACGGCGGGCGAAGCCGTAGCCGCCGCCCGCGGTGGGCAGGATCGCGGAGAGCTCGGCGAGCGAGAAGACGAGACACGCGTACATCGCGCCCATCAGCACCGTCGCGATGGCCAGTCCGCCGAAGCCGCCTTTGGACAGGCCGATGTTCCAGCCGGAGAAGTCGCCGGAGACGACGTACGCCACGCCGAGCCCGGTGAGCAGCAGCCAGCCGGCGCTGCCGCGGCGCAGGGTCCGCTTCTCCAGGTAGTCGTCGTTCGGTGGGGCGGTGCTTCCGGAGGTGTCTTCGAGCGTCATGGCAGCAGAGCTCCCGCGTCGGGCCCAATGGATTGGTGCCATACCTTTGCGTCGGGCGTCGGGGAACGCAACCCCCGTGCGTTACTTTCCGGTGACGGGGACCTCACACCCTCACGTCAGGAATCCCCGCAGGAGCGCCGCCGTGCCCGCACAGTGTTCGCGCATCACCTCGCGGGCCGCGTCCGCGTCCCCGTCGAGCACCGCCTCCACCAGGGCCGTGTGCTGGTGCTGAGAGTGCTCCAGGTTGCGCACCAGCAGCGGGATGCCGTCGAGCAGGTCGTTGACGGTCGCCCGTACCGCCGCGTACTGCGCGGTCAGGGTCGGCGAGCCGGACAGCTCGGCGAGCGTGAGATGGAGCAGGGTGTCCTGGCGCCGGTAGTCGCCGAGCGGCGCGTCGTGGGTCGCCGCCAGGGCGGTACGCAGCCGCTCGGCGCCCTCGACGGTCAGGCCGTGCGCCGCGCAGAGACCCGCCGCGCCGACCTCCAGGACCTCGCGGAAGCGCAGCGTGTCCTCCATGTCGACGGCCGCGATCCGGCGGCGCACCTCCGCCTCGTCGGCGGTCTGCGGGCGCTGCAGCACGAACGTGCCGCCGTACCGCCCGCGCCGGCTCTCGACCAGGCCCTGCTCCTGGAGCACCTTCAGCACCTCGCGGAGGGTGACCCTGCTGATCCCCATCCGGTCCGCGAGCTCCCGCTCGGCCGGCAGGCGCTCGCCGCCGGGCACCAGGCCGAGCCGGACCACCTGCAGGATCTGCTCCAGGGCCTCCTCGAAGCCGTTGCCCGCGCGCACCGGCCGCAGCACCGGCGTCAACCGGTCCGCCGATTCACTCGTACTGGCCACCTCGTCGGTTCCCCTTCCCAAGCAATGGTCCTGAGCAATACCTTATGGCTTCCGGCAGGCCGAAGGAGGAGTAATCCCGTGGCAGACCGCAAACCCCCGCTCGCCGTGGACGAGCTCAAAGCACTCGTCGCGAGCGGCGAGATCGACACCGTCGTCCTGGCCTTCCCCGACATGCAGGGACGGCTCCAGGGCAAGCGGTTCGCCGCACCGTTCTTCCTGGACGAGGTCCTCGACCACGGCACGGAGGGCTGCAACTATCTTCTGGCCGTCGACACCGAGATGAACACCGTCGACGGCTACGAGATGTCCTCCTGGGACCGCGGCTACGGCGACTTCGCCATGCACCCCGACCTCTCCACCCTGCGCCGCGTGCCCTGGAACGAGGCCACCGCGATGGTCATGGCCGACCTCGCCTGGAACGACCGGAGCCCGGTCGTCGCCGCGCCCCGCCAGATCCTGCGCCGCCAGCTCGACCGGCTCGCCGCCCACGGCTTCACCGCCCACGTCGGCACGGAGCTGGAGTTCATCGTCTTCAAGGACACCTACGAGCAGGCCTGGGACGCGAACTACCGGGGGCTGACCCCGGCCAACCAGTACAACATCGACTACTCGGTGCTCGGGACCGGGCGGATCGAGCCGCTCCTGCGCCGCATCCGCAACGAGATGGCGGCCGCCGGACTCACCGTCGAGTCCGCCAAGGGCGAGTGCAACCCCGGCCAGCACGAGATCGCCTTCAAGTACGACGAGGCCCTGGTCACCTGCGACCAGCACGCCGTCTACAAGACCGGCGCCAAGGAGATCGCCGCCCAGGAGGGCTGCTCGCTCACCTTCATGGCGAAGTACAACGAGCGCGAGGGCAACTCCTGCCACATCCACCTCTCGCTCCAGGACGCCGAGGGCGTCAACGTGATGGCCGGCGGCGGCCCGGACGGCATGTCCGACGTCATGCGGCACTTCCTCGCCGGACAGCTCGCCGCCCTCAGGGACTTCTCGCTCCTCTACGCACCGAACATCAACTCCTACAAGCGGTTCCAGCCCGGCTCCTTCGCCCCCACCGCCGTCGCCTGGGGCCACGACAACCGCACCTGCGCCCTGCGGGTCGTCGGCCACGGCCGCTCCACCCGCTTCGAGAACCGCCTCCCGGGCGGCGACGTCAACCCGTACCTCGCCGTCGCCGGACTCGTCGCCGCCGGCCTGTACGGCATCGAACAGGGCCTCGAACTCCCGCCCGCCTGTACCGGCAACGCGTACACCGCCGGCTACGAGCACGTCCCCACCACCCTGCGCGAGGCCGCCGAGCTCTGGGAGAACAGCGAGATCGCCAAGGCCGCCTTCGGCCCCGAGGTCGTCGCCCACTACCGCAACATGGCCCGCGTCGAACTCGACGCGTACGACGCCGCCGTCACCGACTGGGAACTGCGCCGCTCCTTCGAACGCATGTGAGGAAAGACTTGCTCCAGGTACTGAACCCGGCGACCGAGGAGGTCGTCGCCACCGTCCCCGCCGCCACCCGCGAGGACGTCGACACCGCCGTCGTACGGGCCGCCGCGGCCCAGCGCTCCTGGGCCGCCGCCGCGCCCGCCGACCGGGCCCGGGTGCTCCGCCGCTTCGCCGCCGTCGTCGACGCCCACGTCGAGGAACTGGCCCTCCTCGAGGTCCGCGAGGCCGGACACACCATCGGCAACGCCCGCTGGGAGGCCGGGAACGTCCGCGACCTGCTCGACTACGCGGCCGGGGGAGCGGAACGCCTCAACGGCCGCCAGATCCCCGTCCCCGGCGGCCTCGACATCACGATCCTCGAACCCCTCGGGGTCGTCGGCGTCATCGCGCCCTGGAACTTCCCCATGCCGATCGCCGGCTGGGCCACCGCCCCCGCCCTCGCCGCCGGCAACGCCGTCATCCTCAAGCCCGCCGAGACCACCCCGCTCACCGCGCTGCGCCTCGCCGAACTCGCGCTGGAGGCAGGGCTTCCCGAAGGGCTCTTCCAGGTCCTGCCCGGCGAGGGCCCGGTGGCCGGGAACGCGCTCGTCGAGCACCCCGGCATCGCCAAGATCGTGTTCACCGGCTCCACCCGGGTCGGCAAGCAGATCATGGCCAAGGCCGCGGACCAGGTGAAGCGCGTCACCCTCGAACTCGGCGGCAAGAGCCCCAACATCGTCTTCGCCGACGCCGACCTCGACGCCGCGGCGGCCGCCGCCCCGATGGCCTTCCTCGACAACAGCGGCCAGGACTGCTGCGCCCGCACCCGCATCCTCGTCCAGCGCGAGGTGTACGACCGCTTCCTGGAGCTCCTCGCCCCCCGGATCGAGGAGATCGTCGTCGGCGACCCCCTCGACGAGCGCACCCAGATGGGCCCGCTCATCTCCCGCGCCCAGCTCGACCGGGTCCGCTCGTACGTCACCGATGCCGCCGAGAACGCTGACGCCATCCGCGGCAAGGCCCCCGAAGGCCCCGGCTTCTGGTTCCCGCCCACCCTCCTCACGGGTGTCGCCGAGGACGCGCCCTGCGCCGTCGAGGAGGTCTTCGGCCCGGTCGCCGTCGTCCTGCCGTTCGAGGACGAGGCCGACGCGATCCGGCTCGCCAACGCCACCCCGTACGGCCTGGCAGGCTCCCTCTGGACCCGCGACGTCGGCCGCGCCCTGCGCGCCTCGCGCGCCGTCCGGGCCGGCAACCTCTCCGTCAACTCCCACTCCAGCGTCCGCTACTGGACCCCGTTCGGCGGCTTCGGCCAGTCCGGCCTCGGCCGTGAGCTGGGCCCCGACGCCCTGACCGCCTTCACCGAAACCAAGAACGTCTTCATCAGCACGGAGGCCTGAGCACCATGACCGACACCGACATCATCTGCCGCCGCCTCGCCGGCCGCACCGCCGTCATCACCGGCGCCGGCAGCGGCATCGGCCTCGCCACCGCGCGCCGCCTCGCCTCCGAGGGCGCCAACGTGGTCTGCGGCGACATCGACGAGCGGGCCGGCAAGGCCGCCGCCGAGGAGGTCGGCGGCACCTTCGTCAAGGTCGACGTCACCGACCCGGAGGAGGTCGAGGCGCTCTTCCGCACCGCCTTCGAGACCTACGGCTCCGTCGACATCGCCTTCAACAACGCCGGCATCTCGCCCCCCGACGACGACTCCATCCTGGAGACCGGCCTGGAGGCCTGGAAGCGCGTCCAGGACGTCAACCTGACCTCCGTCTACCTGTGCTGCAAGGCAGCCCTGCCGTACATGCGGCGCCAGGGCAAGGGCTCCATCATCAACACCGCGTCCTTCGTCGCCATCATGGGCGCGGCCACCAGCCAGATCTCGTACACCGCCTCCAAGGGCGGCGTGCTCGCCATGTCCCGCGAACTCGGCGTCCAGTTCGCCCGCGAGGGCATCCGCGTCAACGCGCTCTGCCCGGGTCCGGTCAACACCCCGCTCCTTCAGGAGCTGTTCGCCAAGGACCCCGAGCGCGCCGCGCGCCGCCTGGTGCACATCCCCGTCGGCCGGTTCGCCGAGGCCGAGGAGATCGCCGCCGCGGTCGCGTTCCTCGCCAGCGACGACTCCTCGTTCATCAACGCCACCGACTTCCTCGTCGACGGCGGCATCTCCGGCGCGTACGTGACCCCGCTCTAAGCGTTCACCCCGCCTCCACCCCCCCGACAGCCGGGCGTCGCAAGGCGCCCGGCTGTTCTGCGTACAGACAGGAGAGTGATCATGAACAACAGGCTCCGCACCTTCGCCGCCGCGGCCGCCCTCGTCCTCGCCGCCACCGGACTCCTGCCCGCCGAGGCGGCCGGGGCCGGGCCCGCCGAGTGCCCCGTCCTCACCGTCTCCGACGGCTGGTACGGCGACAACAAGGCGCGCATCGAGCGCCTGATGGCCGACCACTGCCAGGACAGGGGCCGCAAGCCGGTCGCCGTCTTCGACTGGGACAACACCGTCATCAAGAACGACGTGGGCGACGCCACGTTCTTCTGGCTGCTGCGCAACGACCGCATCAGGCCCCCGCGGCACGGCGACTGGGCCACCACCAGCCGCTACCTCACCCCCGAGGCCGCCGACGCCCTCGCCGCCGCCTGCCCCGCCGCCGTCCGCACCCTGCCCACCGCCACCGACGCGCGCTGCGCCGACGAGCTCCTCTCCGTGTACGGCAAGGGCGCCACGACCGGCGGCAAGGCCGCCTTCGCCGGCTACGACCACCGCCGCATGGAACCGCAGTACGCCTGGCTCGCCCAGCTCCTGCGGGGCTGGACCACCGGCCAGGTCCGGTCCTTCGCCCGAGCCGCCCGCGCCGAGAACCTCGCCGCCCCGCAGGGCGCCACCCAGCAGGTCGGCACCTCGCAGGTCACCGGCTGGGCCCGGTACTACCCGCAGCAGCGCGACCTGATCCGCGCCCTGAAGGGCGCCGGCTTCGACGTCTGGATCGTCTCCGCGTCACCCGAGCCCGTCGTCGACGTCTGGGCCGCGGGTGCCGGCGTCGCGCCCTCCCACGCCGTCGGCATCCGCAACACCACCGAGCACGGCCGCCTCACCGCCCACCTGAAGGGCTGCGGCTCCGTCCGGGACGGCGAGGACCGGATGATCACCTACGTCGACGGCAAACGCTGCTGGATCAACCAGGAGATCTTCGGCGTCCGCGGCCCCGCCGCCGAACGCGTCCAGCCCGCCGGCCGCCGCCAGGTGTTCGCCGCCGGTGACTCCGACACGGACGTCTCCTTCCTCCGCGACGCCACCGGCCTGCGGCTCGTCCTCAACCGCAACAAGAACGAGCTGATGTGCCGCGCCTACGACAACGGCGACGGCCGCTGGATCGTCAACCCCATGTTCATCGAGCCGAAGAAGCAGAAGCCCGGCACCTACCCCTGCGCCACCACCGGCTACACGGCCCCCGACGGCAGCGCCCAGCCGGTTCGCCGCCCCGACGGCAGCGTCGTACCGGACCAGGCGGACTCGGTCTTCTAGGGCGCGGGTCCGGGACGGATCTCAGAGGAAGGTCCGGCCCTCGCCCCGGTAGGTCGGGACGGCGGCCGTGACCCGGTCGCCCTCCACCAGGTGCAGGGTGTCGAACCGCTCGCACAGCTCGCCGGCCTTCGCGTGCCGGAACCAGACCTTGTCGCCGATCCGCAGGTCATCGGCCGGCGAGCCGAGCAGCGGGGTCTGCACCTCGCCCGGACCCTCCTGCGGGTCGTAGCGCAGGCCCTCCGGGAGGTACGGGACCGGCAGCCGGTCCGGGCCCGGGGCGCCCGAGGCGGGGTAGCCGCCGCCGAGCACCGTCACCACGCCCACGCCGGGGCGGCGCACCACCGGCTGGGCGAACAGCGCCGCCGGGCGGCCGGAGAAGGACGTGTAGTTGTCGAAGAGCCGCGGCACGTAGAGCCCCGAGCCCGCGGCTATCTCCGTCACCGCGTCCTCGGCGGCCGTGTGCTGCACACTGCCCGTGCCGCCGCCGTTGACGAACTCGAGATCCGGCGCCACCGCCCGCACCGCCCGGACCACCGCCGCCCGGCGGGCCGCCAGCTCCTTGCGGGCCGCGGACTGCATCAGCCGGACCGCCCGGGAGCGCAGCGGCCGGCCGGCCACCGCGTCCCCGACACCCGCCACGTGACCCTCGTACGCCATGAGGCCGACGAGCCGGAAACCGGGCCTGCGCACCACCGAGCGGGCGAGCTCGGCCAGCTGGGCCGGCTCCCGCAGCGGCGAGCGCAGCGCTCCGACCCGTACCCGGCCGCCGAGCAGCCGGAGCGAGGTGTCCAGCTCCAGGCAGACCCGGATCTCCTCGGTCCCGCCGGCCCGTGCGGCGTCGATCAGATCGAGCTGGGCCACGTCGTCGACCATCACGGTCACCGCGGCCGCCAGCTTCGCGTCGCCCGCCAGCTCGCCGAACCCGGTCCGGTCGGCGGACGGGTAGGCGAGCAGCACGTCCTCGAACCCGGCCCTGGCCAGCCACAGCGACTCGTCCAGCGTGAACGACATGATCCCGGCGAACCCGCCCCGCGCAAGCACCCGCTCGAGCAGGGCACGGCAGCGCACCGACTTGCTGGCCACCCGGACCGGCTTGCCGCCGGCCCTGCGCACGAGATCGTCGGCGTTGGCGTCGAAGGCCTCCAGATCGACGATGGCGACGGGCGCGTCGAGGTGGGCGGTGGCCCGGTCGTACCGGGCACGGTCGGCGGCACGGGGAGTCATGGCCCGAGCTTGCCAGAGAGGTTTACGCGTGGGTAGCCCCTGGGTTCCCGCACCACGGGGAACAGCCCGTAGAGTGGCGGCCATTGCTTTGCCAGATCGACCAGGGGGACGGGGATGAGCACCGAGTCGCAGCACTCCACGTCCCGAATCACCGACGCACTCCTCCCCCCGGACCGCCCCGCCGCCGCACAGCCGCTGCCCGCCGCCCAGCCGATGCCCGCCGTCGAGACCACCACCCGTCTCCGGCCCATCCGCGAGGCCGCGCCCGCACGTGACCCCCGCCCCGCGCCTGTCCGCGACGCCCGGCCCGCGCCTGCCCGCGACGCCGGCCCCGCGCCTGGCCGCGAGGCCGCGCCCGCACGTGACCCCCGCCCCGCGCCTGTCCGCGACCCCCGGCCCGCGCCTGCCCGCGACGCCGGCCCCGCGCCTGGCCGCGAGGCCGCGCCCGCACGTGACCCCCGCCCCGCCCGTGAGACGCGCCCCGCCCCCGCCCGGCCCGGCCCGGCCCTCCCCGCCGCCGCGCCCCTCCCGCCCGTCGCGTCCCCGCGCCCGTCCGGCGTCGATCGCTGGGCGGCCCTGCCCGAGGAGACGCCCGCCGAGACGACCACGCGTCTGCGGCCCGTCCAGGACCGGAACCCCGCCAGGGTCCTGGCCGTCGTCGGCTGTGGCGTGCTCGGGCTCGGGCTCATCGGCGGGGCTCTCACCGGGGCGCTGCTCGCCGGCAGCGGTGCGGGCGAGCCCGACGAGCCGCCGGGTTACGCCGAGGCCGGGGCGCTCTGGCACGACGCCCCCGTGGACGCCCTCTTCCCGCGCACCCTGCCCGGCCCGTCGGCGGGGCCCGGGGGCGCGACCCGTACCTGGACGCGGATCGTCGTCGCCCCGGACGCGCCCTGCACCGCCGCCGCCCTGCCCAAGGGGCTGAACGCCGCGCTGCATACGGTCGGCTGCGACCGGGTGCTGCGCGCGACCTACACCGACGCCACGTCCTCCCACGTCACCACCGTCGCCCTGGTCTTCACCCAGGCCGACCCCGCCGCCATGCGCACCCTCGGCTCCCGCGGCGGCGAGGACCTGCCGCCCGCGCTCTCCGCCCCCGGCACCGTCGCCGCCCGCTTCGGCGACCCGCAGCGGGCCAGCTGGTGGCAGCACGTGCTGCCGGACCTCCCGGTCGTCGTCACCTCCGTGTCCGGCTTCGCCGACGGCCGCGCCATCGCCGAACCGGAGCCCGCCGAGCGCGCCATGACCGCCAAGCGCACCACCGCCGTCGCCCAGGCGGGCCTCGGCCACGAGGCCAAGGGCGTCGGCGAGGCCGTCGAACGCACCCTGCGCGGCACCCTCACCGCCACCCTCGAGGAGGACGAGCGGTGACCCGCCACGACCGGCGCCGTGCCACGGCAGCCGCCCTGCTCGCCGCCGCCTTCGCCGTCCTCCCCGCGACGACCACACCCGCGTACGCCGACACCATCCGCGCCCGCCAGTGGGGCCTGAACGCCATGCACACCGCCACCGCCTGGGAGACCACCCGCGGCGAGGGCGTCACCGTCGCCGTCCTCGACACCGGCGTCGACGCCACCCACCCCGACCTCGAGGGCTCGGTCCTCACCGGCACCGACCTCGTCGGCTTCGGCGCCTCCCGCGGCGACCGCGCATGGGCCCGGCACGGCACCGCCATGGCCGGCATCATCGCCGGGCACGGCCACGGCCCCGACGGTCAGGACGGCGTCCTCGGCATCGCCCCGAAGGTCAAGATCCTGCCCGTGCGGGTCATCCTCGAAGGCACCGACAAGGCCCGCGACAAGGCCCGCAAGACCCGCGGCACCGCCCTCGCCGAGGGCATCCGCTGGGCCGCCGACCACGGCGCCGACGTCATCAACCTCTCCCTCGGCGACGACTCCGAGTCCGCCCACCCCGACGCCGGCGAGGACGCCGCCGTCCAGTACGCCCTCGCCAAGGGCGTCTCCGTCGTCGCCTCCGCCGGCAACGGCGGCGAGAAGGGCGACCACATCTCCTACCCCGCGGCCTACCCCGGCGTCATCGCGGTCACCGCCGTCGACCGCTACGGCACCCATGCCTCCTTCTCCACCAGCCGCTGGTACGCCACCGTCAGCGCCCCCGGCGACGACATCGTCATCGCCGACCCCGACCGCCGCTACTACGAGGGCTGGGGCACCAGCGCCGCCGCCGCGTTCGTCTCCGGCGGCGTCGCCCTCGTCCGCGCCGCCCACCCCGGTCTGACCCCCGCCCAGGTCAAGCGGCTCCTCATCGACACCGCCCGCAACCGCCCCGACGGCGGCCGCAGCGACGACAAGGGCTACGGCACGGTCGACCCCGCCGCCGCGATCAAGGCCGGACGCCGCCTCGAGGCCGCCGACCCCAAGGCCGCCGTCGCCGGCTACACCGCCCGCTACTTCGGCCCGGGCCCGCAGGCCGCCCCCGAGGAGTCCCGCCCCATCGGCCTGCTCGCGCCCCTCGCCGGCGGCGTCGGCGTGCTGCTGCTGGCCGCGGCCGTCGCCCTGTGGCGGGGCAGCCGCAGCCGCTGACCGGCCTGCGGTTAGGCTCGTGGGGTGGCGCTCAAGAACATCCCCGACCCCGGTTTCTCCGAAGACGACGGCACCGCCGACCCGCGGCTCGCCGCGGCCCTGGCGGCCTGGGCGGAGGACCGGACCGCCCACGGCCCGGTCCTGGCGGCCCTCAAGGACGCCCGGCTGCTCGTACCCGTCGTCGCCGTCCTCGGCGAGGTCGAGGTGGACCCCGAGACGGGGCTACGCCAGGAGAAGACCAGCGACATGGCCGTGCCCACGCTGACGGCCGGCGACCGGCGCGCCCTGCCCGCGTTCACCTCGATCGCCTCGCTGGCCCGCTGGGACCCCGCCGCCCGGCCCGTCGCCGTGCCCCTGCACCAGGCGCTCGCGGCCCTCGCGCACGAGAAGGCCGACACCCTGGTCCTCGACCTCGCGGGCCCGGTGCCGTACCAGGTGACCGGCTCCGCGCTGCTCGCCCTCGCCGAGGGCCGCAGCAGCACCGACCCGCTCGACGACCCGGCGGTGCGGGACGCGGTGCGGGCCGCGGTCGCCGCCGAGCCCGCGGTCGTCCGTGCCCACCTGGGACCCGGCACCGCCGACGGCACCCTGGCCCTGGTGCTCGCGGAGGGCGCCGCCCCCGCGGAGGCCGCCCAGCGCGTCGCCCGCGGCCTGGCCGCCGACGAGACCCTGCGGGCCCGCCTGGTGCGCGGCCTCGACCTGGCACTCCTGCCCGCCTCGGCGACGCCGCCCGGCGAGCCCTTCTACGTGAAGAACTGACGCCCGGGACCCCCCTTGGGGGTGTCCCGGGCGTGGTGGGGATGAACCGCGGACCCTAGCCGTACACCGGCCCGGTGTACTTCTCGCCCGGGCCCTGGCCCGGCTCGTCGGGGATGATCGAGGCCTCGCGGAAGGCCAGCTGCAGGGACTTCAGGCCGTCCCGCAGCGGCGCCGCGTGGAAGGAGGAGATCTCCGTCGCGCCGGCGTCCATCAGCCCGGCGAGCGCGTGGATCAGCTTGCGGGCCTCGTCCAGGTCCTTGTGCTCCTCGCCCTCCTCGGTGAGCCCGAGCTTCACCGCGGCGGCGCTCATCAGGTTGACGGCGACCGTGACGATCACCTCGACTGCGGGGACCTCGGCGATGTCGCGGGTCATGGCTTCGAAGTCGGGGGAGTCAGTGGACTCGTTCTGGGGCGTCTCGCTCATGCCCACACGATAAGCGGACCGGACACCCGCCCGTCGCCCCGTCCCCGTTCGCGTATGCGGACGGGTCCTGCTAACCTTGTGTAACGACCGGCCGGACACCTACGTGCCCGGCCCACAAGTGGAGGCTCCGACTTCCCACCTGGCCGTCCTCACGGGCGGCGGGTCACCGGTCAGATGGTGACCATCGTTCCGTACGGACGATGGAGCCGTCCGATGCGCGCCCCGCGGTTGACCGCGGCGGTGCTCCGGTTTTCCGTGGAGCCCCGCCTGTGTCCCGTCCGGGGCGTTTTTCTTGCGCCGGTTCGGTTGGTCTCGACAGTTCTACCGTGTACGTGTCCGTCCGCCAGGCGGTCGCGTGGTGCTACCGAGGAGGATCCATCAGCGCCGAGCCCCGCATCAACGAGCGGATTCGCGTTCCCGAGGTGCGTCTTGTCGGCCCCAGTGGCGAGCAGGTCGGCATTGTGCCGCTTGCCAAGGCCCTGGAGCTCGCGCAGGAGTACGACCTCGACCTGGTCGAGGTCGCGGCGAACGCCCGCCCGCCCGTGTGCAAGCTCATGGACTACGGGAAGTTCAAGTACGAGTCGGCCATGAAGGCCCGTGAGGCGCGCAAGAACCAGGCGCACACGGTCATCAAGGAGATGAAGCTCCGGCCGAAGATCGACCCGCACGACTACGACACCAAGAAGGGTCACGTCGTCCGGTTCCTCAAGCAGGGCGACAAGGTCAAGATCACGATCATGTTCCGTGGTCGTGAGCAGTCCCGACCCGAGCTCGGCTACCGGCTGCTGCAGCGCCTCGCGGAGGACGTTCAGGAGCTTGGCTTCATCGAGTCCAACCCGAAGCAGGACGGCCGGAACATGATCATGGTTCTGGGTCCGCACAAGAAGAAGACCGAGGCCATGGCCGAGGCCCGTGAGGCCCAGGCCGCGCGCAAGGCCGAGCGCCAGGGCGGTTCGTCCGAGGCGCCCGCCGCCGAGGAGGCCCCGGCCGAGGAGCAGGCTTCGGCCGACACGTCGGCCGAGAACGCCGAGGCGTGATCCCGCGGGGCTGCCGCTCCGGCGGCCCCAGGGTTCCGCCCGGAACCACTCAAACGAAGAATTGACGCTCCCGGTTGTCCGGTGCCCGCACCGGGGGAGCGCCACTGACGAGGAGATAACGGCGCTATGCCGAAGAACAAGACGCACTCCGGTGCCAAGAAGCGCTTCAAGGTCACCGGCTCCGGCAAGATCCTGCGCGAGCGCGCCGGCAAGCGCCACCTGCTCGAGCACAAGTCGTCCAAGCTGACGCGTCGCCTCACCGGCAACGCCGAGATGGCCCCGGGTGACTCCGCCAAGATCAAGAAGATGCTGGGCATCTGATCTGATCTCCCGCCCTCGGCGACGAGGGCTTCCGGTCGAGACCGGGACCCATCCGATTTCCGGGTCGTGTGAGGACCACCACGACCCCGCTACAAGGAGTTAAGAAGTGGCACGCGTCAAGCGGGCAGTCAACGCCCACAAGAAGCGCCGGGCGATCCTCGAGCAGGCCTCCGGCTACCGCGGTCAGCGTTCGCGCCTGTACCGCAAGGCCAAGGAGCAGGTCACCCACTCGCTGGTCTACAACTACAACGACCGCAAGAAGCGCAAGGGCGACTTCCGTCAGCTGTGGATCCAGCGCATCAACGCCGCTGCCCGCCTGAACGGCATGACGTACAACCGCCTCATCCAGGGTCTGAAGGCCGCCAACATCGAGGTGGACCGCAAGATCCTCGCCGAGCTGGCCGTCAACGACGCCAACGCGTTCGCCGCGCTGGTCGAGGTCGCGCAGAAGGCCCTCCCGGCCGACGTCAACGCCCCGAAGGCCGCCGCCTGATCTTCCAGGTCGCACGTCTTCTGCCCGGACCCGCAGGCCTCGCGCCTGCGGGTCCGGCGCGTTGACCGCCCTTTCGCCGCCGCCCCCGGGCGTCGTCCCTTCGCCGTCGCCCCCGGGCGTCGTCCCTTCGCCGTCGCCCCCGGGCCGTCGTCCCTTCGCCGTCGCCCCCCGAGCCGAGTCAGAGAGCCGCAGGCACATGTCCACCCCCGAGCTGATCTCCCCGCGTTCGCCGCGTGTCATCGCCGCCCGCCGGCTCGCCAAGCGCAACTTCCGGGGCAAGGACCGCCTCTTCATCGCCGAGGGCCCGCAGGCCGTCCGCGAGGCCGTCGAGCACCGCGGCAGCACCGGTGACCCCACCCTCGTCGAGCTCTTCACCACCGTCGAGGCAGCCGAGCGCTACGCCCCGATCGTCGACGCCGCCCGCGCCGCCGGCGCCCGCGTCCACCACGCCTCCGACGCCGTGCTCGCCGAGGTCTCCCAGACCGTCACCCCGCAGGGCCTCGTCGGCGTCTGCCGCTTCCTCGACTCGCCCTTCGACGAGATCATCGCCGCCCGGCCCAAGCTGGTCGCCGTCCTCGCCCACGTACGCGACCCCGGGAACGCCGGCACCGTGCTGCGCTGCGCCGACGCCGCCGGCGCCGACGCGGTGATCCTCACCGACGCGTCCGTCGACCTGTACAACCCCAAGTCCGTACGCGCCTCCGTCGGCTCCCTCTTCCACCTCCCGGTCGCCGTCGGCGTACCGGTCGAGCAGGCCGTAGCGGGCCTGAAGAGCGCCGGCGTACGCATCCTGGCCGCCGACGGGGCCGGCGAGGACGACCTCGACGACGAGCTCGACGCCGGCACCATGGGCGGCCCCACCGCCTGGGTCTTCGGCAACGAGGCCTGGGGGCTGCCCGAGGAGACCAGGGCGCTCGCCGACGCCGTCGTCCGCGTCCCGATCCACGGCAAGGCCGAGAGCCTCAACCTCGCGACCGCCGCCGCCGTGTGCCTGTACGCCTCCGCGCGCGCCCAGCGCACCCGAACCACCGCCTGAGGACTCCACCGAACCCGCCTCGCCTAGTAGGGTGACGCACTCGGGGCCCACTGCGGTACACGGAGGGGTGGGATTACGGGGATGACGGTCGGCACGGGCAGTCCCGCACAGGCACGGAGCACCGCGCCGCACGGCACGCCACCCACGCCCGCGCTGAAACCCGCCGCGACGCCCGGCGCCCCCGAGGGCGCCGCCGGACTCGGCATCGACCCCGACGACCTGCCCGACGGTCTCGTCGTCGCCGACGCGACCGGCCGGATCGTCTGCTTCAACGCCGCCGCGAGCCGCATCACCGCCCTGTCCGGCGCCGAGGCCATCGGCCGCCCCCTCGACCAGGCGCTGCCCCTCGAAGACCTCAAGGGCCGCCGCTGGTGGACCCTCACCGACCCCTACGGCGGCCTCGCCACCCGCCGCGGCCAGCCCGAGCGCAACCTGCTGCTCCCCGGCGGCCGCGAGGTCCTCGTCTCCGCCCGCTACGTCCGCGCCCACCCCACCGGCCCCGTCCAGCGGGTCGTCGTCTCCCTGCGCGGCACCGAGGCCCGCCGCCGCACCGAGCGCAGCCACGCCGAGCTCATCGCCACCGTCGCGCACGAGCTCCGCTCGCCGCTCACGTCCGTCAAGGGCTTCACCGCCACCCTCCTCGACAAGTGGGAGCGGTTCACCGACGACCAGAAGCGGTTGATGCTGGAGACCGTCGACGCCGACGCGGGCCGCATCAAGCGGCTCATCGCCGAGCTCCTCGACATCTCCCGGATCGACTCCGGCCGCCTCGAGGTGCGCCGCCAGCCCGTTGACATCGCCGCCGCCGTCGGCCGTCACATCCAGGCCCACACCACCGGCGGACAGTCCCCGGACCGCTTCTTCGTCCGGGTCCGCCCCGACCTGCCCGAGCTGTGGGCCGACCCCGACAAGATCGACCAGATCCTCGGCAACCTCCTGGAAAATGCGGTGCGTCACGGCGAGGGAACCGTCACGATCGAGGTGGCACCCACCACGTGCACCACCGACGGAGAGAAGGGGACGGAGGTCACCGTGAGCGACGAGGGCCCCGGCATCCCCGAGGAGTCGATGGGCCGTGTCTTCACCCGCTTCTGGCGGGGCAGCAAGCGCGGCGGCACCGGACTCGGCCTCTACATCGTCAAGGGCGTCGTCGAGGCCCACGGCGGCACGATCACCGTCGGACGCGGTCCCTGCGGCGGGGCCGAGTTCCGATTTATCCTGCCCGTCGGCACCCCGGCCCACCTCCTCTGAGCCCCTTCGCCGGTCTCACCAGGCGAGACCGTACGAGATCAGGAGCCGCCCGGGCCGCCCACGGGCTCATTCGCGTCCCCGCACCCCGTTAGACTCGTCCTTTGGCACGTTTGCGCCCTTGACGTCGAGCTCGGGGCGCCCAGCCAAGCCAACGGAAGCACGGGAAGAGATGTCGGCACCCAATAAGTCGTACGACCCGGTCGAGGTCGAGGCCTTGAAACCGGAAGAGATCGAGCGCATGCGGGACGAGGCGCTCGCCGCCTTCGCGGCCGCAGGCGACCTCGACGCGCTCGCCCACGCGAAGACCGCGCACACCGGCGGCACCTCGCCGCTGGCGCTCGCCAACCGGGAGATCGGCGCCCTGCCCCCGCAGGCCAAGGCCGCGGCCGGCAAGCTCGTGGGCCAGGCCCGCGGAGTCGTCTCCAAGGCGCTGGCGGCCCGCCAGACCGAGCTGGAGGCCGAGCGCGACGCCCGCGTCCTCGTCGAGGAGGCCGTCGACGTCACCCTGCCGTACGACCGCGTCCCGGCGGGTGCCCGCCACCCGCTGACCACCCTCATGGAGCGCGTCTCCGACGTGTTCGTCTCCATGGGCTACGAGGTCGCCGAAGGCCCCGAGGTCGAGGCCGAGTGGTTCAACTTCGACGCCCTCAACTTCGTGCCGGACCACCCGGCCCGGCAGATGCAGGACACCTTCTTCGTCCAGGGCCCCGAGGGGACCACGGGCGACGAGTCCGGCGTCGTGCTGCGCACCCACACCTCGCCGGTCCAGGCCCGCACCCTCATCGACCGGGAGCCTCCGGTATACGTGGTGTGCCCCGGCCGCGTCTACCGCACCGACGAGCTCGACGCCACGCACACCCCGGTCTTCCACCAGATCGAGCTGCTGGCCGTCGACGAGGGCCTGACCATGGCCGACCTCAAGGGCACCCTGGACCACATGGTCCAGGCGCTCTTCGGCCCGGACATGAAGACCCGGCTCCGCCCGAACTTCTTCCCCTTCACCGAGCCGTCCGCCGAGATGGACATGCTCTGCTACGTCTGCCGCGGCGAGTCCGTCGGCAACCCCGACCGGCCCTGCCGCACCTGCGGCAGCGAGGGCTGGATCGAGCTGGGCGGCTGCGGCATGGTCAACCCCAAGGTGCTCATCGCCTGCGGCGTCGACCCGGAGAAGTACAGCGGATTCGCCTTCGGGTTCGGCATCGAGCGGATGCTGATGTTCCGCCACAACGTCGAAGACATGCGAGACATGGTCGAGGGTGACGTCCGGTTCACCCGGCCGTTCGGGATGGAGATCTGATGCGGGTCCCGCTTTCCTGGCTGCGGGAGTACGTCGACCTGCCGGCGACGGAGACCGGCCGTGACGTGCAGGCCAAGCTCATTTCGGCAGGGCTCGAGGTCGAGACCGTCGAGCAGCTCGGCGCCGGCCTGACCGGCCCGCTGGTGGTCGGCAAGGTCCTCACCATCGAGGAGCTGACGGAGTTCAAGAAGCCGATCCGCTTCTGCACCGTCGACGTCGGCCAGGCCAACGGCACGGGCGAGCCGCAGGAGATCATCTGCGGCGCCCGGAACTTCGCCGAGGGCGACAAGGTCGTCGTGGCGCTGCCCGGCGCCGTGCTGCCCGGCGACTTCCGGATCGCCGAGCGCAAGACGTACGGCCGGGTCTCCCGCGGCATGATCTGCTCGGGCGGCGAGCTCGGCATGGGCGACGACGGCTCGCACGGCATCATCGTGCTGCCGCCGGAGCACGAGGCCGGCATCGACGCCACCGTGCTGCTCGAGCTGTACGACGAGGTCCTCGACATCGCCGTCACCCCGGACCGCGGCTACTGCCTGTCGATGCGCGGTGTCGCCCGCGAGCTCGCCATCGCCTACGGCCTGCCGCTGCGCGACCCGGCGCTGCTCGACGTGCCCGCGCCGAACTCGTACGGCTACCCGGTGCAGATCGCCGACCCGATCGGCTGCGACCGCTTCACGGCCCGCACCGTCGTCGGCCTCCACCCCGAGGCCCGCTCCCCGATCTGGCTGCAGCGCCGCCTCCAGAAGGCCGGCATGCGCCCGATCTCGCTCGCGGTGGACGTCACCAACTACGTGATGCTGGAGCTCGGCCAGCCGCTGCACGCCTACGACCGCACCCGGCTCGACGGCCCCATCGGGGTCCGCCGCGCCGAGGCCGGCGAGAAGATCACCACCCTCGACGGCACCGCGCGCGTCCTGGACGCCGCGGACCTGGTGATCACCGACAACCGCGGCCCCATCGGCATCGCGGGCGTCATGGGCGGTGCCAACACCGAGATCGCCGATCACGCGGATCTCGCCGGTGCGACGACCGAGGTCGTCATCGAGGCCGCGCACTTCGACGCGATCTCGATCGCGCGCACGGCCCGCCGCCACAAGCTGTCCTCCGAGGCGTCCAAGCGCTTCGAGCGCGGCGTCGACCCGCTGGCCGCCGCGGCGGCCGCGCAGCGCACGGTCGACCTGCTCGTGCTCCTCGCGGGCGGCACCGCCGAGGCGGGCGTGACCGAGGTCATCGCCCCCTCCGCGCCCCGGACGATCGCCATGCCGGCCAACCACCCGGACCAGGTCGCGGGCGTCGACTACGGCCGCGAGACCGTCGTCCGCCGCCTCCAGGAGATCGGCTGCGACGTCTACGGCCAGGACGAGCTCGTGGTCACCGTGCCCTCGTGGCGCCCCGACCTCAACGAGCCGAACGACCTCGCCGAGGAGGTCATCCGGCTCGAGGGCTACGAGAACCTGCCCTCCACGCTGCCCAAGCCTCCCGCCGGCCGCGGCCTCACCGAGCGCCAGCGCACCCACCGCCGGGTGGGCCGCGCGCTGGCCGGCGCGGGTTACGTCGAGGCGCTGAACTACCCGTTCATCGGCGAGCAGGTCTTCGACCAGCTCGGCCTCGACGCGGACGACGCCCGGCGCCGGGTCGTCAAGCTGGTCAACCCGCTCTCCGACGAGGAGCCCGCGCTCCGTACGACGCTGCTGCCGGGCCTGCTCGGTGCGCTGCGCCGCAACGACGGGCGCGGCAGCCACGATCTGGCCCTGTTCGAGACGGGTCTGGTCTTCCGGCCGGCCGAGGGGCAGCCGGGCGTCGCCGTCCGCCTGCCCGTCGACCGGCGCCCTGGTGACGAGGAGGTCGCCCGCGTCAACGCCGCGCTGCCCGCGCAGCCGCGCCGCGCCGCCGTCGTCCTCGCCGGGGCGCGCGAGCAGGCCGGCTGGTGGGGCAAGGGCCGCCCGTCCGACTGGGCGGACGCCATCCAGGCCGCCCGGGCGGTGGCCGCGGAGTCCGGTGTCGAGCTGCTGATCGAGGCCGACCAGCACGCGCCGTGGCACCCGGGCCGGTGCGCCGCGTTCCACGTGGTGATCGACGGGGTCAAGACCCTCGCCGGCCACGGCGGCGAGCTCCACCCGCGCGTCGTCAAGGCGCTGGGCCTGCCGGCCCGCACCTGCGCGATGGAGCTGGACCTGGACGTCCTGGAGCAGGGATGCGAGGGCCCGCTGAAGGCCCCCCGCATCTCCTCCTTCCCGGTCGCCACCCAGGACGTGGCGCTGGTCGTCGACAAGAACGTCCCGTCGGCGACGGTGGAGCGGTACCTGGCCGCCGGCGCGGGTGAACTCCTGGAGTCCATCCGGCTGTTCGACGTCTACACCGGCGACCAGATCGACGAGGGCAAGAAGTCCCTCGCCTACGCCCTGAAGTTCCGCGCCCCCGACCGCACGCTGACCGTCGACGAGGCCACCACGGCCCGCGACGCCGCGGTCGCCCTGGCGTCGGAGCACACGGGAGCCGTGCTGCGCGGCGCCTGAGCGGCAGCATGAGAGGGGCCCTGTCCCGGGTGACGAACCCGGGGCGGGCCCCTTTCGCGTAGCCCGGGAGCGCCGTACTCCCGTACGGGGTTACTCACTCGTTCGGGTGGGATCTCCGGTGGATGTTCCCCCGTGTCCCCGTCCGTCGGGAGAATCGACGCGGTCACAGGGGCGGGCCTGTGTGCCGCAGGGTCTTCGGGCGCTGGCGGGCCTCGGGAAGGGCCGTGGATGTTCCGTGACAGGTCATGGGGTGCCGAAGGCTCCCGGCTCCGGCGGACGGGTCCGCTGGTGGCTCCGGCCGTGTGGGGGGCCGTCGCCGTCGCGTGGCGGGTGTGGTGTCCGCTCGCGCGGCAGCCGGGGCTGCCGATGCGGGTCGCCACCAGCGTCGTCTTCCTCACCGTCGGCGCCGGGCTCGTGCTCGGTGTGCGGCGGGGGCTCATGCGGGAGTTGGCGCGGGTGCGGGCCGTGGCCGATGCCACGCAGCAGGTGCTGCTGAGGCCGCCGCCGGCGCGGCTCGAAGGGCTCGCGGTGGCCGCGGGGCAGCTGTCCGCGTCACGGGGCGCCGTCGTCGGCGGGGATCTGTACGAGGCGGTGGGGACGCCGTACGGGGTGCGGATCGTGATCGGGGACGTTCGGGGGCACGGGCTCGCGGCCCTCGGTGCGGTGGTCGCCGTCCTCGGCAGTTTCCGGGAGGCCGCCCACGACGAGCCCGAACTCGGCGGTGTGCTGCGCCGGTTGGACCGCGCGCTCGGGCGGCATCTGTGCGAGCGGGCCCGCGAGGAGCATCCGGCCCGGGCCGGGCGGGCGCCGGAGCATCCGGCGGCGGAGGAGTTCGTGACGCTGCTGCTTCTGGAGATCCGGGCCGACGGCCAGATGTACGTGCTCGACTGCGGCCACCCCGGTCCGTACCGCCTCGGCCGCCGTGTGGAGGCCGTGCCCGTCGGCGACCCGCTGCCGCCGCTCGGCGCCTTCCCGCTGCCCGCCGACCTCGTGCCGTACCCGGCGGCCCGGCTTCTGCCCGGCGAGACGCTGGTGCTCTACACGGACGGTGCGGAGGAGGCCCGCGACCACCGGGGCCGGTTCTTCCCGCTCGACGCCGTCCTCGCGGCGGCGGCCCGCGAGACCCCGGCCGCGCTCGTCCGCCGGGTCCACACCGCTCTGCTGCGCCACACCGGCGGCCGGCTCACCGACGACGTCGCCCTGCTCGTCGTACGCAACGACCGGGTGCGGGTACCGGCGCAGCCCGCCGAACCCGGGCTGCGCCGTACCCGGCCCGCGCCCTCCCCTCATTAGATGGGACAGGGTCAGGTGGCCGGCGCCGCCCGCGCTGCCACGGAGTGTCGGGCAGATCAACAGCGCGGACGGCGCACACCGGGCGGCCGCACTGTACGAGGGGGAGCCGGCGGCCCGGTCTTCGCCTTGACGGCGAGGGAGCCAAGTCAACCCGTACCGGGGTGACTTCGACAGCGCACGCGGAAGGGAAGAACACGCACTTCGTTCACACCCCGTGCGAAACCGCCCTTCACTAGTCTGAGCGCACCGAACCAACGGAGCGGTCCCATGCAGCCCAACACCCTCCTCGACGCCCTGCTCGACGAAGCGGGCGTCTCGAACGCCGGCCTCGCCTCGCGCGTGAACCAGGCCGGCCGGGCCCGGGGCCTCGCCCTGCGCTACGAACACACCGCCGTGGCACGGTGGCTGAAGGGCCAGCGGCCGCGCGGCCAGGTCCCCGACCTGATCTGCGAGGTGCTCGCCGGACGGCTGCACCGCGCCGTCACCCTCGACGACATCGGCCTCGGCGTGCCCGGCGCCGGACTGCCCGCGCCCGGCTCCCCGCTCTCCGGCTTCGTCGAGCGGGCCACCGCCCTGTGGCGCTCCGACGCGCAGCAGCGCCCGCACATACGGGGCGCCCAGGCGGTCACCGGCACCCCGGCGGTGATGCCGGTGTGGGAGTGGGAGAACCCGCCGGAGGACGTCGACGTCTCCCGCGACGGCCGCACCTGTGTCTCCGCGGCCGACGTCGTCATGCTCAGCGCGGCCCGGGCGCACTACGAGCAGATGTACCGCAAGGCCGGCGGCATGGCCACGCGTTCCCGGATCGTCGGCTTCCTCAACGCCGAGACCGCGCCGCTGCTGCGCGGCGCCTACGGTGACGCGCTGGGCCGCCGGCTGCACCGGGCGACCGGCGGTCTGGTCGCGGTGGCCGGGATCTGCGCGTACGACTCCGACGCCCAGGGGCTCGCCCAGCGCTACTTCCACCAGGCGCTGCGGCTCGCGAAGGCCAGCGGCGACCGGGGGCTCGGCGCCTATGTCGTCGCGCTGCTCGTCAACCAGTCGCTGTTCATGGGGGAGTTCCGGCAGGCGGTGGCGTTCGCCGAGGCCGCGCTGCGCTCGGCCGGGCGGGAGATCACGCCCGCGCTCGCCGCCGATCTGACGGCCATGCAGGCGAAGGCGTACGCGCATCTCGGCGACCGGGCCGCGGCGCTGGCCTGTGTCCTGCGGGCGGAGGCGGAGGCCGCGCGGATCAGCCCGGGCCACGAGCCCGCCGAGACGGGCTACGTCCAGCCCGGCCTGGTCAACGTGCAGGTCGCGGAGGCGCTGCTCAGTCTGGGTGATCTGACGGCGGCCCACGAGCATGCGGCGGCGGCCGTCGGGACACCGGCGCACGACCGGGGGCGGGTGCACCGGCTGGCCATGCTGTGCCAGATCGAGCTGCGCCAGGGGGAGACCGACCGGGCGGCGCGCACGGCGGTCGAGATGACGGAGCGGGCGCGCGGCATGGAGTCCCAGCGGCTGCGGGACCGGCTCCGGCTCGTGCGGGAGCATCTGCTCGCCTGTGGGGGAGGGGATGCGCGGGAGGCGGCCGAGCTCATCGACGGTGCGCTCCGCGTACCCCTGTGAGCTTTTCCTTGCGACCCGATCCCTGCTGCGATATTGCCACCAAGTAATCACCGACCAGTCGGAAGGTGGCAGAAACGTGCAGTGGACGAAATTAAGCGAACACCCCGTCTATGAGAACCGCTGGTTCCGGGTGAACCTCGCGGACGTCGAACTCCCCGACGGCCGTCACCTCGACCACTATCTGATCCGGCTCCGCCCGGTCGCCGCCGCGACCGCCGTGAACGACGCCGACGAGGTCCTGCTGCTCTGGCGCCACCGCTTCATCACCGACAGCTGGGGCTGGGAGCTCGCCGCCGGCGTCGTCGAGGACGGCGAGGCGATCGAGGCCGCCGCCGCCCGCGAGATGGAGGAGGAGACCGGCTGGCGCCCCGGGCCGCTGCGCCCGCTGCTCACCGTGGAGCCGTCCAACGGCCTCACCGACGCCCGCCACCACCTCTTCTGGAGCGAGCAGGCCACCTACACCGGGCCGCCCCAGGACGCCTTCGAGTCCTCGCGCCTGGAGTGGGTCCCGCTCAAACTCGTCCCCGACATGATCACCAGGGGTGAGGTCCCGGCCGCCAACATGGCCGCGGGGCTGCTGATGCTGCACCACCTGCGGCTCGGCTGACCGGGCCGGCCGAGCCGATCCGCGGACCCGGGGGCCCGTAGACCTGTGGACGCGCCGGACGGCCCGTACCTGTGCGGTGTACGGGCCGTCCGGGGCGGTCTGTGGTGCGTGCCTCAGGCGTACGGGTAGAAGCCCGAGCCCGTCTTGCGGCCGAGGCGGCCCGCGTCGACCATCCGCTGCAGCAGCGGGGGCGCGGCGTACAGCGGCTCCTTGTACTCGGCGTACATCGAGTCGGCGATCGAGGCGATCGTGTCCAGGCCGATCAGGTCGGAGAGCTTCAGCGGCCCCATCGGGTGGGCGCAGCCGAACTCCATGCCGTTGTCGATGTCCTCGCGGCTCGCGATGCCCGACTCGAACATCCGGATCGCGGAGAGCAGGTACGGCACGAGCAGCGCGTTGACCACGAAGCCCGAGCGGTCCTGGGCGCGGATCGCGTGCTTGCCGAGGGTCTTCTCGGCGAACAGCTGCGCCCGGCTGATCGTGCCCTCGGAGGTGGTGAGGGCGGGGATCAGCTCGACGAGCTTCTGCACCGGCGCCGGGTTGAAGAAGTGGATGCCGATGACGTTGTCGGGGCGGGAGGTCGCCACGGCCAGCTTCACCAGCGGGATGGAGGAGGTGTTCGAGGCCAGGATGGCGTCGGGCCGGGTCATCACCTGGTCGAGCACCTGGAAGATCTCGGTCTTGACCTGCTCGTTCTCCACGACCGCCTCGATCACGAGGTCGCGGTCGGCGAACTCGCCCAGGTCGGTGGTGAAGCTGAGCCGCGCCAGCGTGGCGTCGCGCTCCTCCTCGCTGATCTTGCCGCGTTCGGCGGCCTTGGTAAGCGAGTTGTAGAGCCGCGTGCGGCCGATCTCCAGCGCCTCGCCGGTGGTCTCGGCGACCTTCACCTCGAGACCGCTGCGGGCACACACCTCCGCGATGCCCGCGCCCATCTGGCCGCAGCCCACCACTCCGACGCGCTCAATGTCGGCCATGGAGTCCGTCACCTCGTGCCTTTCGCTGTTTTCTGGCGGCGGGCCCGTGTGATTCCGGTGCGTCCGCCTCGACCCCACGACGTTACTCCCGACGGAGCGGATGATCGATCGTTCTGGACTGGGCATGCTCTCGGATGAGCTGTGACGTATCCGATAGCGAGGGGGGACAAATGCCGCCGATCGGCAGAAGAGGGTTTGTGGCAGGGGCGGTACTGGGAGCCATGGGGACGGGGGCGACGGGCATGGGGCCGGCGGTGGGGGCGAGCGGAGGAGGCGTACGGCACGGCGGGCGCCGGGAGGGGGAGTTCCGGGGCCTGTGGATCGCGACGATCACCAATCGCGACTTCCCCTCGCGACCCGGCCTCACCGCCGCCGCGCAGCGCGCCGAGCTCGTCGCCCTCCTCGACCTCGCGGTACGGCGCCGCATGACCGCCGTCGTCCTCCAGGTCCGCCCCTCCGCCGACGCCCTGTGGCCCTCCCCTCACGAGCCGTGGGCCGAGTGCCTCACCGGCGTCCAGGGCCGCGACCCCGGCTGGGACCCGCTCGGCACGGCCGTCGCCGAGGCGCACGCCCGCGGCCTGGAGCTGCACGCCTGGTGCAACCCGTACCGGGTCGCCAACCACGCCGACCCGGCGCGCCTCGCCGCGAACCACCCGGTGCGGCTGCACCCCGAGTGGGCGGTGACCTACGCTGGGCGGCTCTACTACAACCCGGGGCTCCCCGAGGTCCGCCGTTTCGTCCAGGACGCCATGCTGGACGCCGTGCGCCGCTACGACGTCGACGCCCTGCACTGGGACGACTACTTCTACCCCTATCCGGTGGCAGGCCAGGTCTTCGCCGACGACGACGCCTACCGGCGTTACGGACAGGGGTTCGGGAGCCGGGCGGACTGGCGGCGCCACAACACCGACCTGCTCGTCTCCGAGATGTCGGCCAGGATCAAGGAGGTCCGGCGCTCGGTCTCGTTCGGGATCAGCCCGTTCGGTGTCTGGCGCAACGCCGCCACCGACCCCGCCGGCTCCGACACGCGCGCCGGACAGAGCTACGACGATCAGTTCGCCGACACCCGCGGCTGGATCAGGAAGCGCTGGATCGACTACGTGATCCCGCAGCTCTACTGGAACATCGGCTTCGCCGCCGCCGACTACGCCAAGCTCGTGCCCTGGTGGGACGAGACGGTCCGGGGCACCGGCGTACGGCTCTACCTGGGCGAGGCGCTCTACAAGGTCGGCGACCCGGCGCAGCCCGCCGCCTGGCGGGACCCGCAGGAACTGTCCCGCCATGTGGCGCTCGCCAAGAGGTATCCGACGGTCGGCGGCCACTGCTACTTCGCCGCGCGCGAAGCCGCGGCGGACCCGCTCGGGGCGCTGACCGCCGTCCTGGCCGACGACACCCCGCGCGGGGCGCGCCGACGCCGCTGACCGGAAACGCCCGAAGGCTGGAAGGGCCGGAAGGGCCGGGAGGGCCGGGAGGGCCGGAGCGGCCGGAGGGCCGGGGCTCAGCCGGCCCCGCCCTCCAGGTGGTGACGTACGACGGTGTCGGGGCCCGGCGACATCAGGGCCTCATGGCCGTCGTCCTCGAACTTGACGCGGTACGGGGGAGTGCCGTTCTCCCCCAGTACCTGAAGGACCTCGGCCGTACGGTCGTGCTGACCGACGGTCCGGCCGTGCACCAGCAGTTTGTCGCCCACGCTCGCACGCATCGGGTGACCTCCTCGCGGCCGGGCTTGTCCTATTCGGAGTCTACGTCTGCCATTGTGACCTGGGTCACGGTGGTCGTCTCGTCGAGACGTGCCGGGCGGGGCCGCGGACCAGGCCCCGGGCGGGGCCGAAGGCCCGATCCCCGGCCCTCAGCTCTTCGCCCGCTGTGTCACCGCGATGCACACGAGCACCGCGCCCGCCGCGACCGGGGCGGCGGGCGACAGCTCCTCGCCCAGCACGGTCACCGACCAGAACAGGGTGAGCAGCGGCTGCGCGAGCTGGAGCTGGCTCGCCCGCGGGATGCCGATCGCGGCCATGCCCCGGTACCAGACGTACAGGCCGAAGAAGGTGGACCCGGCCGCCACCCAGACCAGACCGACGACACCGTGGGCGGTCAGGTGCACCGGCTCGTGCGCGAGGGCCACGGCCGCGCCCACCACCATCAGCGGCAGACAGAGCACCAGCGCCCAGCCGACGACCTGCCAGCCGGGCATCAGCCGGGCCAGCCGGCCGCCCTCGGTGTATCCGGCGGCGCACACGACGAGCGCCCCGAACAGATACAGGTCGCCCGTCGAGAGCGCCCCGCCGCTCTGCTGGAGCGTGAAGACGAGCACCACCACGGCTCCGGCGACGGCCGCGAACCAGAACGTACGCGACGGGCGGCGGCCGGTACGGATCGCCGCGAAGGTCGCCGTGGTGAGCGGCAGCAGGCCCACGACCACGGCGGCGTGCGAGGTGGTCGAGGTCTGCAGGGCCAGGGTGGTCAGGAGCGGGAAGCCGACCACGACACCGCCCGCGACGACCGCGAGCCCGGCCCAGTGGCGCCGCTCGGGCAGCGGCACCCGCCCGGCGAGCAGGAACGCACCGGCTATCAGCGCCGCGAGCACCGAGCGGACGGCGACCAGCGACCACGGGCCGAAGCTCTCCAGGCCCCAGACGGTCGACGGGAACGTGAGCGAGAAGGCGACTACGCCGAGCCCGGCGAGCAGGGTTCCGCGACCGGTGTCGCGCTGCGTGACCGCTATCGTGTTCGGGAGAGTAGCGCTATTCTGTGCTGTCATGCATGAGCGTAGCAGTGTCAGCGAACTGGCGAAATCCCTGAAAGCGGAGCTCAACCGCTACTCACCCGGTGAGAAGCTGCCATCGAGTCGGGCGCTCGTCGAGCGCTACCACGTCTCCCCGGTGACCGTCACCCGCGCCCTCGCCCAGCTCGCCGCCGAAGGCCTGGTCGTCACCCGCCCCGGCTCCGGCGCCTACCGGGCCGAGCCGCGCACCGCCCCCACCGTCGGCGACACCTCCTGGCAGCAGCTCGCCCTCAGCGCCGACACCGCCACCGAACTCGTCCCCCGGGCCGTCGACGCCTCCGGCGTCCTCGTCACCCTGTCCCCGCCCCAGCCGGGCGTCATCGAGTTCAACGGCGGCTACCTCCACCCCTCCCTCCAGCCCGAGCGCGCCCTCGCCGCCGCCCTCGCCCGGGCCGGCCGCCGCCCCGGCGCCTGGGGCCGCCCGCCCACCGACGGCCTGCCCGAACTGCGCGCATGGTTCGCCCGCGAGATCGGCGGCGGCGTCACCGCCGCCGAGGTCCTCATCACCGCGGGCGGCCAGCCCGCCATCACCACCGCCCTGCGCGCCCTCGCCCCGCCCGGCACCCCCGTCCTCGTCGAATCGCCCACCTACCCGGGCATGCTCGCCATCGCGCGCGCCGCCGGACTGCGCCCCGTGCCCGTCCCCGCCGACGCCGACGGAATCCGGCCCGACCTCCTCGAAGCCGCCTTCCAGGCCACCGGCGCGCGGGTCGTCGTCTGCCAGCCGCTGTTCCAGAACCCCACCGGCGCCGCGCTCAGCGTGGAGCGCCGCGCCGCCGTCGTCCGGATCGCCCGGGCGGCCGGTGCGTTCGTCGTCGAGGACGACTTCGCGCGCCGGCTCGTCCACGAGGACGCCGGGCCACTGCCGCCGACGCTCGCCGCCGACGACCCCGACGGGGTCGTCGTCCACGTCTGCTCGCTGACCAAGCCGACCTCGCCCAGCCTGCGCGTCGGCGCGCTCGCCGCCCGCGGGCCCGTCCTCGAGCGGTTGCGGGCCATCCAGGTCGTCGACAGCTTCTTCGTTCCCCGGCCCCTCCAGGAGGCCGCCCTCGAACTCGTCGGGTCCCCCGCCTGGAGCCGCCATCTGCGTGCCGTCTCCCAGGAGCTGAAGAGCCGCCGCGACATCATGACCGGAGCCGTCGCCCATCACCTGCCCGAACTCGCCCTGCCCCACATCCCCTCCGGCGGTTACCACCTCTGGCTCAGGCTGCCCGAGACCCTCCCCGAGGCGACCCTGCTCCCGACCGCCCTGCGCACCGGCGTCGCCGTCGCGCCCGGCCGCCCCTACTTCTGCGCCGAGCCGCCCGCCGGCCACATCCGGCTGAGTTTCGCGGGTGTCGCGGGGGCCGCGGAGATCGCCGAGGGGGTGCGGCGGCTTCGTGCCGCCATCGACGAACTCGCGCGCTGAGACCCGGGTGCCACCCGCCCGCTCGCCCCCACCGCGGTTTCGCCCCGGGCAAATTCACCTGACAACGGACGGCGGCTTTGGCAACCTGCGGCCATGACCGACACCAGCGCCGCCGCCGGCACCGTCATGCACGGGGCGTACGAGATCTCAGCCGATCCCGGACGGATCGACGCGGTTCGTGTGCACCACTGGCTCTCCACCGACGCGTACTGGGCCCTCGGCCGACCTCGGGAGAAGCAGGACGCCGCCATCGCCGGCTCGCTCAACTTCGGTGCCTACGACCGTGCGAGCGGCGCGATGGCCGCCTACGCCCGGGTCGTCACCGACTACGCCACCTTCGCCTGGCTCTGCGACGTCTACGTCGACCACCCCGCCCGCGGCACCGGCCTCGGCACCGCGCTCGTCACCGCCGTCCGCGAGCACCTGGAGCCGTACGGGCTGCGCCGCGTCCTGCTCGCCACCGCCGACGCGCACGGCGTGTACGAGAAAGTCGGATTCACGCCACTGCAGAATCCGGACAAGTGGATGGCTCTCGGACAGCAGTGAGCCAGGGCCCCTCGCGGCCCGCGAAATGACCCCTTGACCTGCGGGGCCACCGGCCTCACGATCGCGGCCATGGGTGTTCGGGTCACGCTCGTCGCCGCGGCACGCAGCTCCTCCCTGCTCGCCGAACGCTTCGACGACGACCGGCCGCTCGACGAGGCCGGCTGGTACGAGGTGCAGCTCGCCGCGCCCCGGCTGGTTCCGCTCGGTGCCGCCGAACTGCGCTACTGCTCCCCGACGCCCCGCAGCCGCGCCACCGGCACCGCCCTCGGCTACGCCCCGCTCGCCCAGCCGGCCCTGCGCGACTGCGACATGGGCCGCTGGCGCGGCCTCACCCTCGCCGAGGTCGCCGCGGTCGAACCGGGGGCCGTCGACGCCTGGCTGGGTGATCCGCGCACCGCCCCGCACGGCGGCGAGACCCTGCTCTCCTTCATCACCCGCATAGGGGGCTGGCTCGACACCCGGCCCGCCGACGACGGCGCCATCGTCGCCGTCGCCGAACCCGCCGTCGTACGGGCCGCCCTCGTCTACGCCCTGAAGGCCCCGCCGACCACGTACTGGAACGTCGACGTGCGGCCGCTGTCCACCGTCACTCTCACCGGGCGGCCCGGACTGTGGCACCTCCAGCTGGCGGCGGCCGTGTCCTGACCGCCGGGTCCCTTCGGTGGTGGATGGCGCGGGGGCCACGCAGGGGGCCGGGTTCGGGACCGCACGCTGCACGGCGCGGATGCCCAGGTCGCCACCTCCCCGAGGGGCCGGCTCACCGTGGCGGCCGCGGAGTGCGGGGCCGGGGAGGGCGGAGCCGTGACCGGCTAGCCTGGGGGCACGATGAATCGTCTCACCACGTCATGGGGTTCCTTCCCGCTCACCCGCTTCCCTTCGGACCCGCGCGATCCGCTGCGTGCCTGGGACGCGGCCGACGAGTACCTGCTCCAGCACCTCGCCGAGAACCGCACCGACCTGTCCGGCACCGTCGCCGTCGTCGGCGACCGCTGGGGCGCGCTCGTCACCGCGCTCGCCGCCGCGGGGGCGGGCGAGCTGGTCCAGATCTCCGACTCGTACCTCGGGCGGCGGGCCACCGACGACAACCTGGCCCGTTCGGGGGCCGCCGCCGGCGCCGTACGGCTGCTCACCACCCAGGACCCGCCGCCCGAACGGGTCGACGTGCTGCTCGTCCGGGTGCCGAAGAGCCTCGCGCTCCTGGAGGACCAGCTGCACCGGCTCGCCCCGGCCGTGCACCAGGGCACCGTGATCGTCGGCGCCGGCATGGTGAAGGAGATCCACACCTCCACCTTGCGGCTCTTCGAGCGGATCCTCGGGCCCACCCGGACCTCCCTCGCCGTGAAGAAGGCCCGGCTCATCCACACCACCCCCGTCCCGACCGTCGCGCGGGGCGCGAACCCCTGGCCGTACCGGTACGAGCTCCCCGCCGACGCCCCGGCCGGCCTCGCGGGCCGCACCGTCGTCAACCAGGCCGGAGTCTTCTGCGCCGACCGCCTCGACATCGGCACCCGCTTCCTCCTCCAGCACCTGCCGCACGACCTCGGCCGCTCCCGGGTCGCCGACCTGGGCTGCGGCAACGGCGTCGTCGGCCTCGCCGTCGCGCTCGCCGAGCCGGAGGCCGAGCTGCTCTTCACCGACGAGTCCTACCAGGCCGTCGCCTCCGCCGAGGAGAACTTCCGCAGCCACGCCGGGGACGGTCGCAAGGCCGAGTTCGTCGTGGGTGACGGGCTCGCCGGGCTCGCACCCGGCACGGTGGACCTCGTGCTCAACAACCCGCCGTTCCACAGCCACCAGGCCACCACCGACCGCACCGCCCGCCGCATGTTCACCGACGCCCGCCGGGCCCTGCGGCCCGGCGGCGAGCTGTGGGTGATCGGCAACCGGCACCTCGGCTACCACGTCACCCTGCGCCGGATCTTCGGCAACAGCGAACTCGTCGCGAGCGATCCGAAGTTCGTGGTCCTTCGGGCCGTCAAGAGGTAGCGGCGGCGGCCTCGGCCGTGTCCTCCGGATCGGCCCGCCCCTCGGCCTGGGTGCCCCGGGGTGCGGTGAGCGGGGTGATCCGGACGACACGGCCTACGCCAGGGACACCAGCTCCCGGTAGTCCTCGTTCCACAGGTCCTCGTCCGCGTCCGGAAGCAGCAGCACCCGCTCCGGACGCAGCGCGTCGATCGCGCCCTCGTCGTGCGTGACCATCACGATCGCGCCCGGATACGTGCCCACGGCGGCCAGGACCTCGTCGCGGGAGGCCGGGTCCAGGTTGTTCGTCGGCTCGTCGAGCAGGAGCACGTTCGCGCCCGAGTGGACCAGGCCCGCTAGCGCGAGCCGGGTCTTCTCGCCGCCCGAGAGGACCCCGGCCGGCTTGTCGGCGTCGGCGCCCGCGAACAGGAACGCGCCGAGCACGCGCCGCACCTCGCCGTCGGTCAGATGCGGGGCTGCCGCCGCCAGGTTCTCCCGGACCGTGCGACGCGGGTCCAGCGTCTCGTGCTCCTGGGCGAAGTAGCCGAGCCGCAGCCCGTGCCCGTGCACCACCCGGCCCGAGTCCGGGGCCTCGCGCCCCGCGAGCAGTCGCAGGAGCGTGGTCTTGCCCGCGCCGTTGAGGCCGAGCACGACCAGCCGGGCGCCCCGGTCCACCGCGAGGTCGACCCCGTCGAGGACCGGGCGATCGCCCCCGTACCCCTTGGTCAGCGACACCGCGCCCAGCGGTGTGCGGCCGCACGGCGCGGGCTCCGGCAGCCGGATCCGCGCCACCTTCTCGGTGCGGCGGACCGCCTCCAGGCCGTCGAGCAGACGGTCGGCGCGGCGCGCCATGCTCCGCGCGGTGACCGCCGTCGACGAACGGGCCTTCATCCGGTCCGCCTGGGCGTGCAGCGCGGCCGCCTTCCGCTCGGCGTTGGCCCGCTCGCGGGTCCTGCGCCGCTCGTCCGCGTCGCGCTGGGCGAGGTAGGCGGACCACGTGGTGTTGTGGACGTCGACCGTCAGACGCCGCGGATCGAGGTGGAACACCCGGTTGACGGTCTCGGCGACCAGGTCGAGGTCGTGGCTGATGACGACCAGGCCGCCCTGGTGCGCCGCGAGGAAGCCGCGCAGCCAGCCGACCGAGTCGGCGTCGAGGTGGTTGGTCGGCTCGTCGAGCAGCAGCGTGCCCTCGCGGCCGTGCCCGGCGAAGAGGATCCTGGCCAGCTCCACCCGGCGCTTCTGGCCGCCGGACAGGGTGCCGACGGGCCGCCCCATCAGTGCGGTGGGCAGCCCGAGCCCGGCGGCGACCCGCGCCGCCTCGGCCTCGGCCGCGTACCCGCCGCGGGCCTCGAACGCGGCTTCGGCGCGGGCGTACGCGTCCATCGCGCGCTCGTCCGCGCGCTCCGCGAGCCGGTCGGCGGCCGCCCGCAGCCGGCGGACGGCCACGTCCATGCCCCGGGCGGAAAGGATCCGGTCGGTCACGGTCGCGGCCGGGTCGGCCGCGCGCGAGTCCTGCGCCAGGTGCGCGACGGCGCCGGTCCGCAGGACGCTGCCGGTGGCGGGGGCGCGCACCCCGGCGAGGGTGTCGAGGAGGGTGGACTTCCCGGCGCCGTTGCGGCCGACCAGGCCGATCCGGTCGCCGGGCGCGATGTGGAAGGAGATCTGGGACAGGAGGAGACGGGCGCCGACGCGCACGTCGACACCACGAAGGGTGATCATGGGAGGACGCTCCGAACAAGCTGAAGGACACACGGGTGGCGTGGAGGCGGGTCCTGGAGCTAGGAGATTCGGGGCGTCGACATGTGCTCCACGGTACGGGGGAGGGCGGGGCGGCCGCATTCCGTTTTCCGGCGCCGTGGCCGACCGGTGCGGTCAGCGCTCCGGGAAGGTCAGCTCCAGGGCCCGTACGCGCTCCTCGCCCGTCGTGATCTCCAGGGCCACGATCCGGTTCTCGCGCAGCGTGAACGCCACCGCCGACACCGGCCGGCCGTCCGCGAACGCGACGACCCCGATCGAGCCGTCCACCAGGGCGGGGCGGGTCGCCTGGCCGAGCCGCGCGTAGGCGGCCACGCCTTCGGCGACGGCGGGCGCGCCGTGCACGGGTCCCTGCTCGGAGTAGGCGACGACGTCCGGGGCGAGCAGGCCGGCGAGGGTACGGGCGTCCCGGGCGCGGGCCGCGGTGAGGAAGCGCTCCACCACCGCTCGCTGTCGCGTCGGCTGACCGCCCGCCCCGTCGCCGCGCACCCGCCGCCTGGCCGCCCGGGCGCGGCGGCCGGCCTCTTCGGGCGTGCCGCCGGTGATCCGGGCGGTGTCCGCGAGGGGGAGCCCGAACAGGTCGTGCAGCACGTAGGCGAGCCGTTCCCCGGGGCCGAGCGTCTCCAGGACGACGAGCAGGGCCAGCCAGAGGGCGTCCACATCGTCCGGGTCACCGGCCGGGTCCACGGGGCCGGTGGTCCCGGTGGTCCCGGTGGTCTCGGTGGTCCTTGTGCTTCCCGTGGTTCCGGTGGTTCCAGTGGTCCCCGTGGTCCCGGTGCTTCCGGTGGCGACTGTCGGCCCCTCGGTGCCTGCGAGCCCTGCCCGTCCCGTCGTCCCGGCCGGATGCACCCCGGCCCGCCCCTGGAGGCGTCGTACGCAGGCCTGTCCGACCGCCGCCACCAGCCACTCCCGCACCCCGCCCCGGGCCGTCAGCTCCTCCCGGGCCTGGGCCAGCACCTCCTCCGCCTCCCCGCCCGCCCTGAGCATCCGCCCGGCCACGGCCCGCAGCCGCGCTTCGTGGGCGTCGAACTGCGCGGTCAGATAGCTGTCCTCGTGCATCGGGCATCACTCCTCTTCGGGGCCGGGGCGGCCGGGCCGGTTCCGTCAGTGCGTTGACGCGCCGACCGGCGCCGATGTGACAGCCGCCGACGTGACAGCGGCCCCGTCCCGGACTGCCGTGCCATCCTGGTGGGCATGAACCTCGAGGACCTGGTGCGGCTGCGCCGGGCGAAGGACGTGATCGACCGGGACTACGCGGAGCCGCTGGACGTTCCGGCCCTCGCGCGCGTCGCCCTCATGTCGGCCGGGCACTTCTCCCGCAGCTTCCGCGCCGCCTACGGGGACACCCCGTACAACTACCTGATGACCCGGCGGGTCGAGCGCGCCAAAGCGCTGCTGCGCCGCGGAGACCTGAGCGTGACCGAGGTGTGCTTCGCCGTCGGATGTACCTCCCTCGGGTCGTTCAGCTCGCGCTTCACGGAGCTGGTCGGCGAGAGCCCCAGCGCCTACCGGGCCCGCGACCACGAGTCGGGCGCCCCGATCCCGGCGTGCGTCGCCAAGGTCGCCACCCGCCCGGTCAGAAACGGCCGGACGGCGGCGGGCGGCGGGCCGGTCAGGATCGGAGAAGCGGATTCCGCGCCCGCCTCGTAGCGTCGGGGACATGAACAACATCAACCTCGCACAGTGCTTCATCGCCGTCGACGACCACGACAAGGCGCTCGCCTTCTACCGCGACGTCCTCGGCCTCGAAGTCCGCAACGACGTCGGCTTCGAGGGGATGCGATGGGTGACCGTCGGGTCGCCCGACCAGGACGTCGAGATCGTCCTCGAACCGCCGCTCGCCGACCCCAACGCCCCCGCGGCCGACCGGCAGGCCATGGCGGAACTGCTGGCCAAGGGCATGCTGCGCGGCGTGATCTTCTCCACCGACGACGTCGACGCCACCTTCGAGCGCATCCGGGCGGCGGGCGGCGAAGTGCTCCAGGAGCCGGTCGACCAGCCGTACGGCGTGCGCGATTGTGCGTTCCGGGACCCGGCCGGGAACATGCTGCGCTTCAATCAGCCCCGGAAGAAGTAGCGGAGCACGAGAGACGACCCGCCCGGCAAGGACCGCCCGCGGGAGGGCCCCGGCCCCAGGCCGGGGCCCTCCCGCGGCCGCTGGGCGGTGAAGGCAGCCCGAACAGATGGAGACACCACGATGAGCAGGGCAACGAGCAAGGGCGCGCAGCAGTCCGCGTCGCACGCCGCCGACAGCCACGAACTGATCCGCGTGCACGGAGCGCGCGAGAACAACCTCAAGGACGTCAGCATCGAGATCCCCAAGCGCCGGCTGACGGTGTTCACCGGGGTCTCCGGCTCGGGCAAGAGCTCCCTGGTGTTCGACACGATCGCCGCGGAGTCGCAGCGGCTCATCAACGAGACGTACAGCGCCTTCGTCCAGGGCTTCATGCCGAACCTGTCGCGGCCCGAGGTCGACGTCCTCGAAGGGCTCACCACCGCGATCATCGTGGACCAGCAGCGGATGGGCGCCGACCCCCGCTCCACGGTCGGCACCGCCACCGACGCCAACGCGATGCTGCGCATCCTCTTCAGCCGGCTCGGCAAGCCGCACATCGGCCCGCCCAGCGCGTACGCCTTCAACGTGCCCTCGGTCCGGGCGAGCGGTGCGATCACCGTCGAGCGCGGCGACAAGAAGACGGTCAAGGCGACCTTCAACCGCACGGGCGGCATGTGTCCGCGCTGCGAGGGCCGCGGCTCGGTCACCGATCTCGACCTCACCCAGCTCTACGACGAGTCGAAGTCCCTCAACGAGGGCGCGCTGACCATCCCCGGCTACAAGGCGGGCGGCTGGAACTACCGGCTGTACAGCGAGTCGGGCCTCTACGACCCGGACAAGCCGATCCGCGGGTTCACCAAGCGGGAGCTCCAGGACTTCCTGCACCACGAGCCGACCCGGATGAAGATCGCCGGGATCAACATGACGTACGAGGGTCTGATCCCGCGGATCCAGAAGTCGATGCTCGCCAAGGACAAGGAGGGGATGCAGCCGCACATCCGGGAGTTCGTGGACCGGGCGGTCACGTTCACCACCTGCCCGGAGTGCGACGGCACCCGGCTCGCCGAGGGGGCCAGGGCGTCGAAGATCAAGCGGATCAGCATCGCCGACGCCTGCGCCATGCAGATCAGCGACCTGGCCGAGTGGGTGCGCGGGCTCAGGGAGCCCTCGGTGGCGCCGCTGCTCACCGCGTTGCAGCAGACCCTCGACTCGTTCGTGGAGATCGGCCTCGGCTATCTCGCGCTCGACCGGCCGGCGGGCACGCTGTCGGGCGGCGAGGCGCAGCGCGTGAAGATGATCCGGCACCTCGGATCCTCGCTCACGGATGTCACGTACGTCTTCGACGAGCCGACCGCGGGTCTGCACCCGCATGACATCCAGCGGATGAACGAGCTGCTGCTGCGGCTGCGCGACAAGGGCAACACGGTGCTGGTCGTGGAGCACAAGCCGGAGATGATCGCGATCGCGGACCATGTCGTCGACCTCGGCCCCGGTGCCGGTACGGCGGGCGGCGCCGTCTGCTTCGAGGGCACCGTCGACCAGCTGCGGGCCGGGGACACGCTCACCGGCCGGCACCTCGGCGACCGTTCCGCCGTCAAGGACTCCGTACGCGAGCCGAACGGCGCCCTGCAGATCCGCGGCGCGACGGCCAACAACCTGCGCAAGGTCGACGTCGACATCCCGCTCGGCGTGCTCACCGTCGTCACGGGCGTGGCCGGCTCCGGCAAGAGCTCGCTCGTGCACGGGTCGGTCCCCGGCGACCTGGGCGTGGTGTCGGTCGACCAGAGCCCGATCCGCGGCTCGCGGCGCAGCAACCCGGCGACGTACACGGGGCTGCTCGAGCCGATCCGCAAGGCCTTCGCCAAGGCCAACGGCGTCAAGCCGGCCCTGTTCAGCGCCAACTCCGAGGGCGCCTGCCCCACCTGCAACGGCGCGGGCGTCATCTACACCGACCTGGCGATGATGGCCGGCGTCACCAGCACCTGCGAGGACTGCGAGGGGCGGCGCTTCCAGGCGGCGGTGCTCGAGTACCGGCTGGGCGGCCGCGACATCAGCGAGGTGCTCGCGATGCCGGTGACCGAGGCCGAGGAGTTCTTCGCCTCCGGCGAGGCCCACACCCCGGCCGCGCAGCGCGTCCTCGCCCGTCTTTCCGACGTCGGACTCGGCTACGTCAGCCTCGGCCAGCCGCTCACCACCCTGTCCGGCGGCGAGCGGCAGCGCCTCAAGCTGGCCACGCACATGGCCGACAAGGGCGGCATCTACGTCCTGGACGAGCCGACCACCGGTCTTCACCTGGCCGACGTGGAGCAGCTGCTGGGGCTTCTCGACCGGCTGGTGGACTCCGGCAAGTCGGTGATCGTCGTCGAGCACCACCAGGCGGTGATGGCGCACGCCGACTGGATCATCGACCTCGGCCCGGGCGCCGGCCACGACGGCGGCAGGATCGTCTTCGAGGGCACCCCCGCAGCCCTCGTCGCCGCCCGCTCCACCCTCACCGGCGAACACCTGGCGTCCTACGTCCGCAGCTGACCCGACCACCCACCGCCGGGCCCGCCCCCCCCGAAGGGCGGGCCCGGCCGCGCGGGTGCGACTGAGCGCTTCAGTTGGCCCCGTCGGCCATGTAGAGCGCTCAGCGAGGCTCAGCCCTGGGAAAGCGTTCAGCGGCGCAGCCATATCCGGAAGGTGGACCGCGCCTGTCGGCGCCGGCCTCGCAGTCGTCCAGACCGGCGGTCGGGCGATGTCACGCAGGGACGCCGAGCGGCGGGTGCTCGAGCACGCGGGGCTTGTACTCGACCAGCTGGATGCGGCCGTCGAAGGTGCGGTGCTCGATCATCTCGAGGGCAACGTCCGGATAGCCGTCGTAGATGCGTTCCTCGCCCGTGGCCCCGGTGATCACCGGGAACATCACGACCCGGAAGCGGTCGACGAGTCCGGCTCGCAGAAGGGACCGGCACAGGCTTAGGCTGCCGATCGTGCTGAGGAGCCCCGAACCACTCGACTTCATGGCGCGGACCGCCTCGACGGCGTCGTCGCGGACGAGCGTGGAGTTGGCCCACGTCAGTGGCTCCTTGAGTGAGGAGGAGAACACCACCTTGGGCGCTCGCGTGAGCTCGTCGACGGACGCCTCTTCTTCGGGCCTGAACTCGTCCTGGCCATTCGGGACCTCGCCTGCGGCGAAGCCCGACATCAGGCGGTAGGTGTTCGCTCCCATCAGGTAGGTGGCCTCGGGCTGCTTGCCGAGCCATGCGAGGTACTCCGGGCCCTCGAGGCCCCAGAACCCGGGCCATCCCTCTCCCGAGGCATAGCCGTCGAGGGAGGTGATGAAGTCGACGAGAAGCTCCGACATGGCGGTGTCCTTTCCTGGGGGTCACAAGCTTGGACCGACCGGGAGTGACAAACTCATCGGCCGCGCTGTGGAGTAACGAGGAAAAAGGCCTGGGCCGACGATCACGCTCGGCCGGGCCGAGTACAACGCTCAGGGGCCGACTGAAACGCCCGGTCACAGCGGGGCGGACCGGCACACGCGTCCCGCTTTGCATAAAACTGCGGCTGTGCGTATAGTCATGCCATCCATGAGGAGGGTTTCCATGACGGTACGAGCAGCAGTCGCGGGCGCGAGCGGATACGCGGGCGGAGAGCTTCTGCGTCTTCTCCTCGCCCACCCCCAGGTCGAGATCGGCGCCCTGACCGGCCACTCCAACGCCGGCCAGACCCTCGGCGGTCTCCAGCCGCACCTGCTGCCGCTCGCCGACCGGGTCCTGGAGCCGACCACCCCCGAGGTCCTCGCCGGCCACGACGTCGTGTTCCTCGCGCTCCCGCACGGGCAGTCCGCAGCCGTCGCCGAGCAGCTCGGCCCGGACACCCTCGTCATCGACATGGGCGCCGACTTCCGGCTCGCGGACTCCGCCGACTGGGAGCGGTTCTACGGCTCCCCGCACGCCGGGACCTGGCCCTACGGGCTCCCCGAACTGCCGGGTGCCCGCGCGGCGCTGGAAGGGTCCAAGCGTGTCGCGGTGCCCGGTTGCTTCCCCACCGCCGTCTCCCTCGCCCTCCTCCCCGCGTACGGCGACGGCCTCGCCGAGCCCGAGGCCGTGATCGTCGCCGCCACCGGCACCTCCGGCGCCGGCAAGGCCCTCAAGCCGCACCTGCTCGGCAGCGAGGTCATGGGCAACGTCACCCCGTACGGCGTCGGCGGCGGCCACCGGCACACCCCCGAGATGATCCAGAACCTCAGCGCCCTGGCCGGCGAGCGGGTGAGCGTGTCCTTCACGCCGACCCTCGCCCCCATGTCCCGCGGCATCCTCGCCACCTGCTCGGCCACCGCCAAGCCCGGCGTCACCGCCGAGAGCGTGCGCGCCGCCTACGACAAGGCCTACGCGGACGAGCCCTTCGTCCACCTGCTCCCCGAGGGCCGGTGGCCGTCCACGGCGTCCGTCCAGGGTTCCAACGCCGTTCAGATCCAGGTCGCGTACGACGCGGACGCGAACCGGATCATCGCCATCAGCGCCATCGACAACCTCACCAAGGGCACCGCCGGCGGCGCGGTCCAGAGCATGAACATCGCCCTCGGGCTCCCCGAGGACACCGGACTTTCCACGATTGGAGTCGCTCCATGAGCGTCACCGCAGCGAAGGGATTCACGGCCGCAGGCATCGCGGCCGGAATCAAGGAGAACGGCAACCCGGACCTGGCCCTCGTGGTCAACACCGGGCCGCGCCGCGCCGCCGCGGGAGTCTTCACCTCCAACCGCGTCAAGGCCGCCCCCGTCCTGTGGTCCCAGCAGGTCCTCGCCGACGGCGAGCTGACCGCCGTCGTCCTCAACTCCGGCGGCGCCAACGCCTGCACCGGCCCGCAGGGCTTCCAGGACACCCACGCCACCGCCGAGAAGGCCGCCGAGGTCCTCGGCATCGGCGCCGGCGAGGTCGCCGTCGCCTCCACCGGTCTCATCGGCCTCCTGCTCCCCATGGACAAGGTGCTCCCGGGCGTCGAGAAGGCCGCGGGCGAGCTCTCCGAGCACGGCGGCGAGAAGGCCGCCATCGCCATCAAGACCACCGACACCGTCCACAAGACCGCCGTCGCCTCCCGGGACGGCTGGACCGTCGGCGGCATGGCCAAGGGCGCGGGCATGCTCGCCCCCGGCCTCGCCACCATGCTCGTCGTCCTCACCACCGACGCCGACGTCGACGCCCCGCACCTCGACGCCGCCCTGCGGCAGGCCACCCGGCTCACCTTCGACCGGGTCGACTCCGACGGCTGCATGTCCACCAACGACACCGTCCTCCTGCTCGCCTCCGGCGCCGCCGGCGTCACCCCCGCCCAGGACGCCTTCGCCGCGGCCGTACGGGAGGTCTGCGACGACCTCGCCCGCCAGCTCATCGGCGACGCCGAGGGTGCCAGCAAGGACATCCGCATCGAGGTGATCAACGCGGCCAGCGAGGACGACGCCGTCGAGGTCGGCCGGTCCATCGCCCGTAACAACCTCCTCAAGTGCGCCATCCACGGCGAGGACCCCAACTGGGGCCGGGTGCTCTCCGCCATCGGCACCACCTCCGCCGCCTTCGAGCCCGACGAGCTGAACGTCGCCATCAACGGCGTCTGGGTCTGCAAGAACGGCTCCGTCGGCGAGGACCGCGAGCTCGTCGACATGCGCTACCGGGAGGTCGTCATCACCGCCGACCTCGCCGCCGGGTCCGAGTCCGCCGTCATCTGGGCCAACGACCTCACCGCCGACTACGTCCACGAGAACAGCGCCTACTCCTCATGACCGACGCCTCCCACAACCCGACCCGGAAGCACAAGGCTCTCCCGAAGGCGGAGATCCTCATCGAGGCGCTGCCCTGGCTCACCCGCCACCACGGCAAGACCGTCGTCATCAAGTTCGGCGGCAACGCCATGATCGACGACGAGCTCAAGGCGGCCTTCGCCCAGGACGTCGTCTTCCTGCGCCACGCCGGCCTCCGGCCGGTCGTCGTGCACGGCGGCGGCCCCCAGATCAGTGCCGCGCTCGACCAGGCGGGACTCGTCAGCGAGTTCAAGGCCGGCCTGCGCGTCACGACCCCCGAGGCGATGGACGTCGTCCGCATGGTCCTCGCCGGACAGGTCCAGCGCGAGCTCGTCGGCCTGCTCAACCAGCACGGCCCCTTCGCCGTCGGCATGACCGGCGAGGACGCCCACACCATCACCGCCACCAAGCACCAGCCCGTCATCGCGGGCGAGCAGGTCGACATCGGCCGGGTCGGCCAGATCACCGCCATAGACACCGGCGCTATCCAGGCGCTTCTCGACGACGGCCGGATCCCCGTCATCTCCTCCATCGCCCGTTCCCAGGACGACCACCATGTCTACAACGTCAATGCTGATACGGCGGCTGCGGCACTCGCTGCGGCGCTGGGCGCCGAAACGCTGATGGTCCTGACCGACGTCGAGGGCCTCTACGAGGACTGGCCGAACAGCGACGAGGTCATCAGCCGGCTCACCGCCGCCCAGCTGGAGAAGCTGCTGCCCGAGCTGTCCAGCGGCATGGTCCCCAAGATGGAGGGCTGCCTGCACGCCGTACGCAACGGCGTCACCACGGCCCGAGTGATCGACGGCCGGGTCCAGCACTCGATCCTGCTGGAGATCTTCACGGACGAGGGCATCGGCACGATGGTCGTGCCCGACGAGACGACGGGGGAGTCGTGATGAGCAACGCCGAACTGACCCAGCGGTGGCAGGACTCGCTGATGGACAACTACGGCACGCCCCGGCTGCCGCTCGTCCGCGGCGAGGGTGCGAGGGTCTGGGACGCCGACGGCAAGGAGTACCTCGACTTCGTCGGAGGCATCGCCGTCAACGCCCTCGGCCACGCCCACCCGGCGATCGTCGAGGCCGTCTCCCGCCAGATCGGCTCCCTCGGCCACGTCTCCAACCTGTTCGTCGCCGAACCCCCCGTCACCCTCGCCGAACGGCTGCTCCAGCTCTTCGGCCGCCCCGGCCGGGTCTTCTTCTGCAACTCGGGCGCCGAGGCCAACGAGGGCGCCTTCAAGATCGGCCGGCTCACCGGCCGCCGCCACATGGTCGCCACCACCGGCGGCTTCCACGGCCGGACCATGGGCTCCCTCGCCCTCACCGGCCAGCCCGGCAAGCAGACCCCGTTCCTGCCGCTGCCCGGCGACGTCACGCACGTCCCGTACGGAGACGTCGACGCCCTGCGCGCCGCGGTCACCGAGGACACCGCACTCGTGATCATCGAGCCGATCCAGGGCGAGAACGGCGTCGTCGTCCCGCCCGCCGGCTACCTCCGGGCCGCCCGCGAGATCACCCGCGCCACCGGCACCCTCCTCGTCCTCGACGAGGTCCAGACCGGCATCGGCCGGACCGGCCACTGGTTCGAGCACCAGGCCCACGACGGGGTCGACCCCGACATCGTGACCCTCGCCAAGGGCCTCGGCGGCGGCCTGCCGATCGGCGCGACCGTCGCCTTCGGAGCGGCCGCGGAGCTGTTCGAGCCCGGCCACCACGGCACCACCTTCGGCGGCAACCCGGTCGCCTGCGCCGCCGGAATCGCCGTCCTCGACACCCTCGGCGCCGACGCGGCCCTCGACGAGGTCAAGCGGCTCGGCGAGAAGCTGCGCGACGGAATCGAGGCCCTCGGCCATCCGTTGGTCTCCCATGTCCGTGGGGCGGGCCTCCTGCTGGGTATCGTGCTCACCGAGCCCGTCGCGCCGCAGGTGCAGCAGGCGGCTCAGGACGCCGGCCTCCTGGTGAACGCGCCCGCCCCCGATGTCGTACGGCTCATGCCGCCGCTCGTCATCGGCGACGCGGAAGCGGACGCCCTCCTTCGGGCTCTGCCCGGCGTCCTCGACGAGGCGTACGGGGAAGGACGAACCGGAGAATGAGACGACGATGACCGACGCGCAGGAAACCGAGCACGGCGGGCCGTCCGTTCCGCAGACCCGCACCGCACGCCACCGCAGGATCGTCGACATCCTGAACCGGCAGCCGGTGCGGTCGCAGAGCCAGCTCGCCAAGCTCCTCGCGGACGACGGGCTGAGCGTCACCCAGGCCACGCTCTCCCGCGACCTCGACGAGCTCGGCGCGGTGAAGATCCGCAACACGGGCGGCGAACTCATCTACGCGGTGCCCAGCGAGGGCGGCTTCCGCACCCCCCAGGCCCCGCTCGGCGAGTCCGCCAAGGAGGAGCGCATGCGGCGCCTCTCCGGCGAACTGCTGATCTCCGCCGAGGCCTCGGCCAACCTGGTGGTGCTCCGCACCCCGCCGGGCGCCGCCCAGTTCCTCGCGTCGGCCATCGACCAGGCCGAACTCCACGCGATCCTCGGCACGATCGCGGGCGACGACACACTGCTGCTCATCTCCCGCGACCCGGCCGGCGGCCAGGCGCTCGCCGACCACCTGCTGCGCCTGGCGCAGAAGGAGCGCTGAGCGCCCCTCAGTAGCGCGTGATCGCCGTCGGCCCGCCCCGCGTGCCGACGGCGATGTGCGGCCGGCGGACCGGATCCGCCCAGGCCAGGATCCTGCGCATCGCCTCCTCCGGCACGGAGACGCAGCCGGCCGTCGCCCCGCGCCCGTTCACGTGCAGGAAGATCCCGGCGCCGCGGCCGCGGACCGGGCGGTCGTAGTTGAAGCCGATGACCAGCGCGTGTGCGTACTGCGTCCCGTACGACACCAGGTGCTCGGCCTCGGCGGCCCGGCAGTCCCGGGGCAGCCCCTCCACCCAGCGGTTGTACGCGTCCGAGGCGTTGTCCTGACACCACCAGGACCGGTCCGTCACCCGGGCGTAGCCGTACGCCGTCCCGGCGGGCGCGGCCTTGACCCCGAAGGCGTACGGCAGCCGGTACAGCCCGGTAGGGGTGGTGTTCGTGCCCTGCCGCCGTGTGCTTCCCTCGGCGAGGCCCTTCGCCCCGAACCGCGCGGGCGCGGCACCCGCCGCCACCCACCGGCCGCCGCGCCGGTCCCACCAGGTGAGGGTGCCGGTGGTGGCGTCTGCGCCGGCGGCCTCCGCGGTGATCAGCTGAGCCCCGCCGCCGGTGTCCGCCATCCGCGCGGGCAGCGGTACGGGGCCGGGCGCGGCGAGCGTCGCGGCCAGGGCGCCGAGCGCGAGAAGGGTTCGCATGGCGCGACGCTAGGCGCGGGACGGGGCCCCTGCCAGGCGAAGCCCGTCCCAGTGACCCGACCGGGGGAGCGGAGGCAGCGGGAGCGGCAGCGCGGGCAGCCCGTCGAGGCTGGTGGCGATGTGGTCCCTGCGTGCGCGGTACGCGTTGAACCCGCCCTCCGTCGCACGGTTGAAGTAGTCCGCGTGCGGCTGCCGGTCCTCCTGGTGCTCCATCAGGGGCACGGCGTAGCCGCAGGCGTCGCTGACCCGCCGCGCGTGCACCACGACGATCGCCCGCGCACTGCCCTGCCCCTCGTCCGCCTCGGCGGGGAACCGCGCGAACAGCTCGCCCGAGCGCACGTCGTCCCGGAACACCACCTCACCCCTGCCGTGCACCCGCACCACGGTCGGCGGCCCCGAGAGCGCCGTCCACATGAGCGTGGTCCGCCCGTTGCCCGGCTCGCGCACATGCGCCACGGTCTCCGCGCCGCCACCGCCGAAGTCCACGTAGACGAGCGTCAGTTCGTCGAGGACGACGAGCGTGCCACGGCGGGCGGCCCACCGGCCGCTCGGGACGGGCGAGTTCAGGTTCGCCACAGCCGCGGGCGGGGGGTGCCTGCCGGCCGGGCCTCCTCCATGCCGAGCGCCCGGCGGACCTGGCGGCGCACCACCGGATCGGGATCGTCGGCGAGCCGCCGGGCCGTCTCGTCGTACGCGGGCGTGCCGTTCGCACGGAGCAGCCGCACCGCCCGGATCCGCAGGTGCGCCGGCCGGTCGGGACCGGTGCGCCGCAGGAGCTCCTGCTCCGGCAGCCGGTCCGCCCACGGCAGCAGGGCCCGCGCCGCCTCCCGGACGACACCGGGCGCGGGGTCGTCGAGCAGCGGCAGCAGCCGGCCGAAGTCGGCGACCTCGAGGACGCGCAGGCCCGCGACGGCGGAGCTGCGCACCAGTGCCCGCTCGTGGCCGGTCAGCGCCCACAGGGCAGGGAGGTCGGCCCGCTGGTCGCCGCACTCCGCGAGCCCGAGCGGCGCCCAGCAGGGCACGGCCCCGGGGTCGGCGCAGGCCGTACGGTAGAGCGCCAGCGGATCGGTGCCGTCCTGGCGTAGCACCCAGCGGGCGCAGGCCCGGACGAGCCCCGACCTGTCGTACAGGAACGGTTCCGCGTCGGCGGCCCGGCCGGCCCGCCGCAGGGCGGTGACACCGGCGGCCCGCACCCGGCCGTACGGCGCGCCGAGCAGTACGGCGAGCGTCTGGCCCGAGGGGTCCGAGGCCACCACGGCCGTGGCGGCCCTGTCCTGGACGGCCACGTCGGCGTCGGAGGCGGCGATCCGGGCGAGCTCGTCCGGGCCGAGCACCCCTCGCCGCGTGGCGATGCCGATGGCGAGCCGGCGGGTGGCCAGATCCCTGGCCGTGAGCAGCGCGGTGAGGGTGTCCGCGGGGGTGTTGTGCAGCAGCTCGTCCAGGAGGGCCGTGCCTTCTCCGGCGCGCAGCCGGTCCCGGATCCGCAGGAGCACCGGGACGGTGACGGCGAGCGTGCCGGGGTCCGCGGTCGGCAGCGCGGCTGCCAGGACGGCGCGCGCCTTCTCCCGTACCGGCCCGGCCCAGTCCGTGGTGCGGATCGCGACCAGCGGGAGGACGGCGGGCTGCCGGGCGGCGTGCGCGAGCGCGGCCTCCCGGATGCGTCCGTCCGGCGCGCACAGTGCGCGGGCCAGCTGCGCCTCGGTGGGCGTCTTGCCGAAGGGGGCCTTGCCGAGCAGCGCCCGCCAGCCGCCCTGGCGCTGGGCGGTGAGCCCCTCGGCGGTGAGCCCGTCGGCGGTGAGCCCGTCGGCGGTGAGCCATGAGTGATCGGGGCGCGGCGTGAAGGCGCCCCGCCCCATCGCGCCGCGCACGTCCTCGTCCAGGTCCGTCCACGCGCTCGCGCGCGTCACGTCCAGGACCCGGTAGAGCGGGAGCCCCCGCCCGAGCCGTCGTACCGCCGCGTCCCGCGGCCTCTCCTCGCTCGACATGCACGGAGCCTAGGACGTGTGCGCCCCTCGCCGCGTGCGGTTATTTCCCGCCCTGCCCGGCCGCCCCGACCCTTTGACAAAACATACGGAGGTCTGCATAGTTATACCCATCACCATCATCCTGCACCTGAGGAGCAACAGCAGTGAGCAGCAACAACGGTGACGTGCGGCTCTGGGGCGGCCGGTTCGCCGACGGCCCCGCCGAGGCCCTGGCCAAGCTGTCCGCGTCGGTCCACTTCGACTGGCGCCTCGCGCCGTACGACATCGCCGGCTCCCGCGCGCACGCCCGCGTGCTGCACAAGGCCGGGCTGCTCGACGAGGACGAGCTGACCCGCATGCTGGCCGGCCTCGACCGGCTGGAGGCCGACGTCGCCGACGGCTCCTTCGTCGGCACCATCGCCGACGAGGACGTCCACACCGCCCTGGAGCGGGGCCTCCTGGAACGGCTCGGCGCCGAGCTCGGCGGCAAGCTGCGGGCCGGCCGGTCCCGCAACGACCAGGTCGCCACGCTCTTCCGGATGTACCTGCGCGACCACGCCCGGATCATCGGAGGCCTGATCGCCGAGCTCCAGGACGCGCTCGTCGGCCTCGCCGAGGCCCACCCGGACGTCGCCATGCCGGGCCGGACCCACCTCCAGCACGCCCAGCCGGTGCTCTTCGCCCACCACGTCCTCGCCCACGTCCAGTCCCTCTCCCGGGACGCGGAGCGGCTGCGGCAGTGGGACACCCGTACCGCCGTCTCCCCGTACGGCTCCGGCGCGCTCGCCGGCTCCTCGCTCGGGCTCGACCCCGAGGCGGTCGCCAAGGACCTGGGCTTCGAGCGCGGCTCGGCCGGCAACTCCATCGACGGCACGGCCTCGCGCGACTTCGTCGCCGAGTTCGCCTTCATCACGGCGATGATCGGGGTGAACCTCTCCCGGATCGCGGAGGAGATCATCATCTGGAACACGAAGGAGTTCTCCTTCGTGACCCTGCACGACGCCTTCTCCACCGGCTCGTCGATCATGCCGCAGAAGAAGAACCCCGACATCGCCGAGCTCGCCCGCGGCAAGTCCGGCCGCCTCATCGGCAACCTGTCCGGCCTGATGGCCACCCTCAAGGCGCTGCCGCTCGCCTACAACCGGGACCTCCAGGAGGACAAGGAGCCGGTCTTCGACTCCTGCGACCAGCTGGAGATCCTGCTCCCCGCCTTCACCGGCATGATGGCCACGCTCACCGTCAACCGCGAGCGGATGGAGGAGCTCGCCCCGGCCGGCTTCTCGCTCGCCACCGACATCGCCGAGTGGCTGGTCAAGCAGGGCGTGCCCTTCCGTGTGGCACACGAGGTGGCCGGCGAGTGCGTCAAGGTCGCCGAGGCGGAGGGCAAGGAGCTCGACGAGCTGACCGACGACCAGTTCGCCAAGATCTCCGAGCACCTGACCCCCGAGGTCCGCACGGTCCTCAACGTCCCCGGCGCCCTCGCCTCCCGCGACGGCCGCGGCGGCACGGCCCCCTCGGCCGTCGCCGCCCAGCTCGTCGAGGTCAAGGCCGACCTGGTCATCCAGCACGCCTGGGCCACCGCCAAGCGATAGCCCCTCACGACGTCACAGCGCCGCCGCCCAGTCCGCGAGCGCGTCGAAATCCGGCCGGAGCAGTCCGAGCCGGGGGTCGACGCGCAGCAGCAGGGCGGCGGCGAGGTGGTTCTGCTCCACGTACTCGTGGTCGTACGCGGTGATGTCGTCGTCGACCCACGCGAACGGCCGCCCGGCCGCGTACTCCAGAATGTACTGCGTCTTCCAGAAGGTCCCGCGAGGGGCCTTCCCGTGCATCCGGGGCCAGTCGATGAACGGCAGCGCCGGCAGCCCCAGACGCGGCCCGATCCAGTCGTTGGCCTCGCCCTTCCAGGTGGTCGCCCACACCAGCTCGTACGCCTCGGCCAGCGCGCGCAGCTCCTCCCCGTGGCCGGGGTTCAGCCAGACCCGCAGCGGCTTGGTCTCGAACCAGCCGCCCGGCCGCATCCGGTGCGTCGTGTACCCCTCCGGCCGGCGCTCCCGCTGTGCCGCGTACGGATTCAGCGGGCCGTCCACGTCGATCATCAGCAGCGGCTTCGTCATGTCCACAGCATCCCTCTCCCCTCATTCTGAGGCGTCGAAATTTCGAATGAGACATTCATGTCTCACTTGGTGTATGGTCGTCTCATGTCAGTCGACCGCACCCAGGTGCTCCGCGCCGCCGCCGCCCTGCTCACCCGCAAGGCGACCGCCACCATGGACGAGGTCGCCCGGGCCGCGGGCATCGGGCGGGCCACGCTGCACCGGCACTTCGCCGGGCGCGACGCGCTCGTGCGGGCGCTGGAGCAGATGGGCATCGAGGAGTTCGAGGCCGCGCTCGACGCGGCCCGGCTCGACGACGGGCCCGCCGACGAGGCCGTACACAGGCTGATCGGCGCCGTGGAGCCCGTCGCCCCGCTGATCGCCTTCCTCGTCACCGAGAACCAGCTCTTCGAGGGCGACCAGCAGAACGAGGGCTGGGCCCGCCTCGACGCCCGGGTCGCCGCGCTGTTCCGGCGCGGACAGGAACAGGGCGTCTTCCGCATCGACCTGACCCCGGCCTGGCTCACCGAGGCCCTCTACGGGCTCGTCGGAGCCGCCGCCTGGTCCGTACAGGACGGGCGACTCGCCGCCAAGGACTTCCCGTACATGATCGCCGAGCTGCTGCTCGGCGGAGCACGCAGGAGCGTGGAGAAGTGACCACCCAGACCATCCGGCACGAGAGCCATACCGAGGGCGTCCGCCGCCCCGGCCGGTGGCTCGCCCTCGCCGTGCTCGTCCTGGCCGTGCTCCTCGTGGCCGTCGACGCCACGGTGCTCGGCCTCGCGACCCCCTTCCTCTCCGAGGACCTCAAGCCCTCCGGCACCCAGCTCCTGTGGATCGGCGACGTCTACTCCTTCGTCATCGCCGGCCTCCTCGTCTCCATGGGCAGCCTCGGCGACCGCATCGGACGCAAGAAGCTGCTGCTCACCGGCGCCGTCGCCTTCGGCGCCGTCTCCGTCCTCAACGCCTACGCCACCAGCCCCGAGATGATGATCGTGGTCCGCGCCCTGCTCGGTGTCGCCGGCGCCACCCTCATGCCCTCCACGCTCGCCCTGATCCGCAACCTGTTCCACGACCCGCGCGAGCGCAGCCTCGCCATCGGCATCTGGGGCGCCATGGCCTCCGCCGGCGCCGCCGTCGGACCGGTCGTCGGCGGATTCCTCCTGGAGCACTTCTGGTGGGGCTCGGTCTTCCTCATCAACCTGCCCGTCATGGCCGTCCTCGTCCTCGTCGGCGCCAAGATGATCCCCGAGTCGAAGAACCCGAACCCGGGCCCCTGGGACCTGCCCAGCGTCGGCCTCTCCCTCATCGGCATGATCGGCGTCGTCTACGCGATCAAGGAGCTGGCCGCCGAGGGCCTCACCCCGGGCGTCGTCGCCGCCGCCCTCGTCGGCATCGGCGGGCTGGCCTGGTTCGTGCGCCGCCAGCTCACCCTGGAGGCCCCGCTCCTGGACATGCGCCTGTTCCGCAACCGAGGCTTCTCCGGCGCCGTCCTCGCCGACCTGCTCACCATCCTGGGCCTGTCGGGCCTGGTGTTCTTCCTGTCCCAGTTCTTCCAGCTGGTCCAGGGCCGCCAGCCGCTGGAGGCCGGACTCGCCGAACTGCCCGCCGCGGTCGGCGCGGTGACGGCCGGTCTGATCGCCGGCACGGTCGCCCGGCGGTTCTCCGTGCGGTCCGTCGTCACGGCCGGTCTCGCCGCCATCGGTCTCGCCCTCGCGGCGCTCACCGCCATCGGCCAGTCCACCGGCTACCCGCTGCTCGGCGCGAGCCTGCTCGTCGTCGGCGTGGGCGCGGGCTTCGCGTTCACCGTCACCGCCGACGTGATCCTCTCCACCGTGCCCAAGGACCAGGCCGGTGCCGCCTCCGCCGTCTCCGAGACGGCGTACGAACTGGGCGCGGCCCTCGGCATCGCCGTGCTCGGCTCGATCGTGACCGGCGTCTACCGGGGCTTCGCCACCCCGGCCGGCATCCCCTCCGACACCGCCGCCGCGGCCCACGACTCGCTCGGCGGCGCGGTCGAGGTCTCCGCCGGCCTCGCCCCGGACCAGGCGGGTGCACTCGTCTCGGCCGCCCAGGAAGCCTTCGTCGACGGCCTGCGGATCGCGGCCGGCGCCGGCGCGGCGGTCCTGCTCGCCACGGCCGTCGCGGCCTGGTTCCTGCTGAAGGGCCAGAAGCTGGCGGACGGCGTCGAGCACTGACGCGTACGACACGAGACGGCGCCCCCGTACGGAACGGACCGTACGGGGGCGCCTTCGTCGTCTTCGCTACGCGGCCTTCGCCTTCGTGGCGTAGATGTCCACGTATTCCTGGCCCGAAAGCCGCATGACCTCCGCCATCACCGAGTCCGTCACCGCCCGCAGCACGTACCGGTCGCGGTCCATCCCGTCGTAACGGGAGAACTCCATCGGTTCGCCGAAGCGGACCGTCACCCGGCCGGGCCGCGGGAAGCCCGAGCCGCCCGGCTGGATCTTGTCGGTGCCGATCATCGCGAACGGGACCACCGGCGCACCCGTCATCAGGGTCAGTCGCGCGATGCCCGTACGGCCCCGGTAGAGGCGGCCGTCGGGGGAGCGGGTGCCCTCGGGGTAGATCGAGAAGATCTTGCCCTCCTCCAGGACCCGGCGGCCCGTCATCAGCGCCGCCACCCCGCCGCGGCCGCCGTCGCGGTCCACCGGGATCATGCCGACGCTGGTGAAGAACCAGGCCATCAGGCGGCCCTTGACGCCCTTGCCGGTGACGTACTCGTCCTTGCCGATGAAGAAGACCTGCCGGTCCAGGCAGATCGGCATGATCATCGAGTCGATGAAGGTCAGGTGGTTGCCCGCCAGGATGACCGGACCCGTCCCCGGGACGTTCTCGGCGCCCTCGACGCGTGGGCGGAACATGAGGCGCAGGACCGGACCGAGGGAGGCCTTCATGATCGCGAGACGGGACAACGGTTCCTCCGGTGTCGGGGCGGGGGCGGGCGATGCGGCTCGGCGGAGTCGCTCGTGCAGGTGGCGACGATACTCGCGGGTCACGTCCCGTCGCACATCGGGTTCACGGAGTGGATACGCGGTGTTGACGTGTGTTTCCGCCATGTTCCGCCGAGGTCTGCCGCCCGTAGGGCCGCACTGCCTAGCGTCGTCCCATCAGTTGACAGGTGCGGGACATCACACCGAAGGAGTGTTCATGACACAGCCTGAGCGCCGGACCCCGGCACGGCGAGCCGTCCTCGGAGCGGCCGGAGCCGCCGTCCTGGGCGGCTCGACCGTCCTCGCCGGCGGCACCGCGCAGGCCGTGTCGGCGGCCGTCGCCGCCGGCACCGACCGCAGCCCCCGCACCAAGGGCCACGGCCACGGCTACCGCTCCCTGCCCGTCCCCACCGTCATCGCCCACCGCGGCGCCAGCGGCTACCGCCCCGAACACACCCTCGGCTCCTACCAGCTCGCCCTCGACATGGGCGCCCACGTCATCGAGCAGGACCTCGTCCCCACCAAGGACGGCCACCTGGTCTGCCGCCACGAGAACGACATCACCGGCACCACCGACGTCGCCGACCGCCTCGAGTTCGCCGGGCGCAAGACCACCAAGACCGTCGACGGCGTCGCCCTCACCGGCTGGTTCACCGAGGACTTCACCCTCGCCGAGCTCAAGACCCTGCGCGCCAAGGAGCGCATCCCCGGCACCCGCCAGGAGAACACCCTCTACGACGGCCGCTGGACCGTGCCCACCTTCGAGGAGGTGCTGCGCTGGGCCGAGCAGGAGGGCCGCCGCCGGGGCCGCGAGGTCTGGCTGCACGTCGAGACCAAGCACCCCACTTACTTCCGCTCCCTCGGCCTCGGCCTGGAGGAGCGGCTCGCCAGACTGCTGCGCCGCTACGGCCGGCACCGTGCCGACTCCCCGGTCTTCCTGCAGTCCTTCGAGCCCGGCAGCATCCAGCGCCTCGCCCGCCTGGTGGACTCCCCGCGCGTGGTGCTGCTCTCCGCCGCGAACACCCGCCCGTGGGACTTCGTCCAGTCGGGTGACCCGCGCACCGTCGCCGACCTGGTCAAGCCTGAGGGGCTGCGCTGGATCGCGTCCTACGCGCAGGGCATCGGGCCCACCATCGATCTGATCCTGCCCCGCGACGCAGGCGGGCGCCTCGGCGCCGAGACCACGCTGGTCCGGGACGCGCACGCGGAGGGCCTGATCCTCCACCCGTACACCCAGCGCAACGAGAACACCTTCCTGCCCGCCGAATACCGGCGCGGCACCGACCCGGCGGCGTACGGCGACGCCTTCGGCGCGCTGAAGCGGTTCTTCGAGACCGGCATCGACGGCATCTTCTCCGACAACGCCGACACCGCCCTCCTGGCCGCCGCGGACTTCTCGTCCCGCTGAGTCCCGGATCCAGGACTCTGGATCCGGGATCCGGGATCCCCGGCCCCTGTCTCTCCAGGTCCTGGATATTGGATCCAATATCCAGGACCCCGGATCCGGTCTCCAAGGCACCGCGTGGCCCGGCCTTTACCCCCGACGGAGTGGTTTACGGCCGGTCCCGCAACCGTTCCCGCCCCGCCCCGCATCGTGACGGGCATGACTCCCCGTGAAGCGCTGCTCGCCACCCTCACGCCCCTGCTCGCCGCCGAGTCCCAGGCGGAGGCCCCGGCCGCCGGGATCGAGGCGGGAGACCTCGAACAGGCCGTCTGGCTGCGCCTCCTGGAGCGGATCGAGGAGGACGGCGCCCCCGAACACCCCGCCGACTGGCTGCGCCGCGCCGTCCGCGCCGAGGCACGCCGCGCCCGCCGGGCCTCCGTGAGGGAGCGCCCCTACCCCGGCGAACCGGCCCACGAGACCCCGTCCCCCGAGAGCTCCGCCCTCGTCGCCGAACGCCGCCGCACCCTGCGCGCCGCCGTCCGCCGCACCCCCGGCCACTGCCCCCGGCTGCTCGCCGCGATGCTCCACCCCGCCGACCCCACCTACCGGGAAATCGCAGGAGCGTTGGGTATCTCACAGGGCAGTCTGGGGCCGATGCGTTCCCGTTGCCTGGGATGCCTGCGCAGAATGCTGGCTGCGGAGGTTCCCGCCCCGGGCGTACGGGGAAGGGTGCCGTAGACCGACGGCGGACCAGGTGAGCGGGAGGCATGCACACATGGGCATGAGCGTGACCATCTCAGCGGCAGAGGCGCAGGACGCGGAGCACATCCTCAAGCTGCAGTACCTCTGCTACCAGCGCGAGGCCGAGATCTACCAGGACTGGTCCATCGAGCCGCTCACCCAGTCACTCGACGCCCTGCGCGCCGAACTCGTCGAAGGCCAGGGCTTCGTCGCCCGCCTCGGCGACGAGATCGTCGCCTCCGTGCGCGGCCGCCTCGACGAGGACGGCACCGTGAAGATCGCCAAGCTCATCGTCCACCCCCGCCTGCAGCGCCACGGCCTCGGCGGCCGGCTCCTCGACGCCATCGAGAGCCACTTCGCCGGCGAACCCGCCCCCGCCGCCAAGCGCTTCCAGCTCTTCACCGGCCACCGCAGCGAGGGCAACCTCCGCCTCTACCGCAGCAAGGGTTACGCGCAGGTCGCCAGTCGCGAGGTCGGCCCGAGCCTCACCCTCGTCACCCTGGAGAAGGCGGCATAGGCCCCGCCCTCAGAGGCTCCGCGACCTTCGCAGCCACCAGATGCCGGACAGCGGCAGCAGCACCGGGATGAAGACGTAGCCGTAGCCGTAGTCCGACCACACCGTCGCGTCCGGGAAGGCCGACGGCTCGACCAGCGTCCAGGTCCCCACGGTCAGCACGCCCACCAGCTCGGCGGCGCAGCACACCAGCGCCGCCCTGCGGGCCGTCTCCCCGCCCCGTACCAGCGTGTACGTGATGAACGCGTACACGACGGCCGCCACCGCCGACAGGCTGTACGCCAGCGGCGCCCGGTCGAACTCGGTGGCGATCTGGTAGATCGAGCGGGAGACCGCGCCGACCGACATCACGCCGTACAGCCAGACCAGCAGCATGCCCGGGCCCTTGACCAGCCGGCCGGTCCCCTCGGTCTCGGTCACGGTCATGATCAGCCCACCGTCCAGATGTCGTAGAGGCGCACTTCCAGGACTGCGAGCACCACCGCACCCGCCGCCACCGTCGCCGAACCCCAGCGGCTCCGCTCGGCCAGCGACATGAAACCGGCCGCCGGCACCGCGCACAGCGCGCCCAGCAGATAGGCGACGAAGATCGTCCCGCCCTCGTCGGCCTTCTCGCCGCGCGACAGCTGCACGACGCCGACCACGAGCTGCACCAGGGCGAGCAGGGTCACGACGGCCATGCCGATGAAGTGCCAGTCCTTCGTGGACTGGTCCCGGTAGGCGGCGAGGCCGCACCAGGCGGCGAGGGCGAGCGCGGCCGCCGAGACCGCGACCGTCAGGACGTCAAGCATGCGCCCGAGGGTATTACGGGCCGAATGGCCCGATGCGCGCGCCCCCTGCCCACGTACGTGCCACGCAGGGGTCGGCGGCGTCAGGCCGCCGCTGCCGGCAGCCGCCGCCGACGTCACCCGTGGCGAGCCCACCCCGGGGCCCCACCTGCTCGCGGCCGCGAAGCCCGGTGTCGACCCGGCCCGCCGCGTCTCCTACGGCGACGCCCGCCGAGGAACCGCGGCCGGCCGGCCCGGTGGCATGCGGACCGTGGCCTTGGCCACAACCCACGACCGGGCGGACCTCACGCCGACGTGGTCCTGACCGGTCCGGCCCCGGTCGTCCGAGCAGGCCACCGACGGGGGAGCGGCGATCGTCGCCGCCCGCTGATCCGCCCCCGGACTGTCCGCATGGCGTCTCATCGATGTCCGCTATACGGACAGCCCGCTTTCGTTCGCACGTTTGCATGCTTTACTTGCAGCCATGACCACGACGAGCAGCCGCACCCTTGCGACCGAGGCGATCCAGACGCCCGGTGCTCGTTGTATGTGTCGAATGTGCGCCAACTGAGGGCCCCCGCCTGAGACTCGCGCCCCGAAGCGAGCCCCGACGGCCGAGCCGATCCGCACGCCACCCAGGCACCGGACCGAGCCCGCCCCGCGCACGCGCTGCCTCCCGGCCACCGCCGAACCAGCCGCCCTGCGCCTGACTGTCCGAACGACGAATGCCCCGTGCACGGCGGACCCCGCGCCGCGCACTCGACAGTGACGGAAACCCTGTGATCACCACTTCGGGCCTGACCAAGGTCTACGAGTCGCGAGGCCGCCAGGTCACCGCTCTGGACGGCGTCGACCTCCACGTCCGCGAGGGCGAGGTCTTCGGCGTGATCGGCCAGAGCGGCGCCGGAAAGTCCTCGCTCATCCGCTGCGTCAACCTCCTCGAGCGCCCCACCTCCGGCACCGTGACCGTCGACGGCGTCGACCTCACCGCCCTCGCCGGGAAGGGCCGCCGCGCCGGCAAGGACCTGCGTCAGGCCCGCAGCAACATCGGCATGGTCTTCCAGCACTTCAACCTGCTGTCCTCCCGCACCGTCAAGGACAACATCGAACTCCCCCTGGAGATCCTCGGCGTCTCCGGCGCCGAACGCACCCGCCGCGCCCTGGAACTCCTCGACCTCGTCGGCCTCGCAGACAAGGCCAAGGCCTACCCCGGCCAGCTCTCCGGCGGCCAGAAGCAGCGCGTCGGCATCGCCCGTGCCCTCGCCGGCAAGCCCAGGGTGCTGCTCTCCGACGAGGCCACCAGCGCGCTCGACCCGGAGACCACCCGCGCCATTCTCCAGCTGCTGCGCGACCTCAACCAGCAGCTCGGCCTCACCGTCCTGCTCATCACGCACGAGATGGACGTCGTCAAGACGATCTGCGACTCGGCCGCGCTGATGCAGAAGGGCCGGATCGTCGAGTCCGGCACCGTCGGCGAACTGCTCGCCACCCCCGGCTCCCAGCTGGCCGCCGAGCTCTTCCCCGTGAGCGGCGCCGCCACCGGCCCCGACCGCACGGTCGTCGACGTCACGTTCCACGGCGAGACCGCCACGCAGCCGGTGATCTCGCAGCTCTCCCGTACGTACAACATCGACATCTCGATCCTCGGCGCGGCGATGGACACCGTCGGCGGCCGGCAGATCGGCCGCATGCGGATCGAACTGCCCGGACGCTACGAGGACAACGTCGTCCCGGTCGGCTTCCTGCGCGAGCAGGGCCTCCAGGTGGAGAACGTCGAGCACGCCGAGCACGCCGAGAACGATTCCGAGCCCGTGACCGTCCCGGCGCCCGCCGCCGCGCCGCACGCGCTCGCGAAGGAAGGTGCCAAGTGACCTGGTCCGAGATGCAGCCGCTCCTTGAGCAGGGCACCATCGACACCCTCTACATGGTCCTGTGGGCCACCGTCGTCACCGTCCTCGGCGGCCTCCCGCTCGGCATCCTCCTCGTCCTCACCGACAAGGGCGGACTGCTGCAGAACCGGCCGGTGAACAAGATCGTCGGCGCGATCGTGAACCTGGGCCGCTCGCTGCCCTTCATCATCCTGCTGATCGCCCTGATCCCCTTCACCACCGCCGTCGTCGGCACTTTCATCGGCCCCACCGCCATGATCGTGCCGCTCGCCATCGGCGCCATCCCCTTCTTCGCACGGCTCGTCGAGACCGCGATCCGCGAGGTCGACCACGGACTCGTCGAGGCCGTCCAGGCCATGGGCGGCGGCATCCCCACCATCGTCCGCAAGGTCCTGCTCCCGCAGGCCCTGCCCTCCCTCGTCTCCGCCGTCACGACCACCGTGATCGTGCTCATCGGCTACTCCGCGATGGCCGGCGCGGTCGGCGGCGAAGGCCTCGGATCCAAGGCCGTCACCTACGGATACCAGCGCTTCGACACCACCTTCATGCTGGTCACCGTCGTCGTCCTGGTCGTGATCGTCACCGTCGTCCAGCTCCTCGGCGACGGGATCGTCCGCCTCCTCGCCCGCCGTGGCCGCACCGCGTAACGGCGCCCCCGACTTCGTACCCCGAAGAAAAAGCCCGGACTTGTTGTCCAGGCGTCCACCGCACCACCGGAAAGAGGCACTCTTCGTGCGCAAGAACATCAAGCTCACCGCGGGCATCGCCGCCACCGCCGCCATCGCCCTCGGCCTCACCGCCTGCGGCACCTCCTCCGACCCGTCCTCCGCCAAGGACGCGGCGGGCTCCGCGGACAAGCCGCTCGTCGTCGCCGCGTCCCCGACGCCGCACGCCGACATCCTCAACTTCGTCAAGGACAACCTCGCCGCGAAGGAGGGCCTGAAGCTGGAGGTGAAGGAGTTCACGGACTACGTCCTGCCGAACACCGCCACCGAGACCGGCCAGGTCGACGCCAACTTCTTCCAGCACAAGCCGTACCTCGACGACTTCAACAAGAAGAACGGCACCCACATCGTGCCGGTGGTGAACGTCCACCTCGAGCCGCTCGGCCTCTACTCCAAGAAGGTCAAGTCCCTCGGCGACATCAAGGCCGGCCAGACCATCGCCGTCCCCAACGACACCACCAACGAGGGCCGCGCGCTCCACCTGCTCGCCGACAACGGCCTCATCACCCTCAAGTCCGGCGTCGGCACCGACGCCAAGCTCTCCGACATCACCGACAAGAAGGGCCTGGAGTTCAAGGAGCTGGAGGCCGCCACCGTGCCCCGCGCCCTGAACGACGTCGACGCCGCCGTCATCAACGGCAACTACGCCATCGAGGCCAAGCTCCAGCCCGCCAAGGACTCCCTCGCCCTGGAGAAGGCCGAGGGCAACCCCTACGCCAACTTCCTCGCCGTCAAGGAGGGCAACGAGAAGGACGCCCGCGTGCAGAAGCTCGCCAAGCTCCTCAACTCGCCCGAGGTGAAGAAGTACATCGAGGACACCTACAAGGGCTCCGTCACCCCGGCCTTCGGCGCGGCCAAGTAACACCGCGTCATACGAAAGCCCGTCAAAAGACCCCCCGGGTAGAGTCCTTGACCAGAAGGCCCCGAGCGCCCCGTCCGGCGCACGGGGCCTTCGGCTCACCCGCGCATGCGCTCCGGCATCACCATGCTGCATGCTGTGCGTTCACGGTCTTCACGTATGGAGTTGAGCATGACTACGACCTTCCCGTCCCTCTCCATCAGCACGGACAGGTTGGTGCTGCGCCCGTACGAAGAGGCCGACATCCCCGCGTTCACCGAGATGATGAACGACGAGCTCGTGGTCGCCTGGACCTCCGTCCCACACCCGTACACGCGCGCCGACGCCGAGGACTGGGTCAGCAGGATCGCTCCTGCGGAACGCACCGAAGGCCGCGGCATCGTCTTCGCCGTCACCGAATTCCTCACCCAGCGCCTCGTCGGCACCATCCACCTCCACCACACCGACTGGCGCACCCGCGCCACCGAGATCTCCTACGTGACCGCCCCCTGGGCCCGCGGCGAGGGATACGCCACCGAGTCCGTCCTCGCCGTCGCCCAGTGGCTCTTCGGCGACCGCGGCTTCGAACGCCTCGAACTGCGCACCGCCGCCGACAACGCCGCCTCCCAGCAGGTCGCCCAGAAGATCGGCTGCATCAGCGAGGGCGTCCTGCGCAGCGCCTGGATAGCGCGCAGCCAGACCGAGACCGGCGAATGGACCGACGTCCGCACCGACCTCATCGTCTGGAGCCTCCTGCCCGAGGACCTCGAAGGCGACGCCGAGCGGATGGCCGAGGCCGGCTACTCCACCTTCGCCGACTGGAGCTGACCGCCCGGGTAGGCTCGACCCGCCCCCGACCTGCACACACCCAGGGAGACAGACACAGATGGCCGACCGGGTCACGGTGATCGGCTGGGACGGCTCGCCCCTCACCGCGGCGGCCCGGTCCGCCCTCGGCGCCGCCACCCTCGTGGCCGGCGCGGCCCACCACCTGGCACTCCCCGAGGTTCCCCCCGCCGCCGAGCGCATCCGCCTCGGCAGCGTCGACCTCGCCGCCCGCCGCATCGCCGGCCACCGCGGCACCGCCGTCGTCCTCGCCGACGGCGACCCCGGCTTCTTCGGCGTCGTCCGCACCCTGCGCGCCCCCGAGCACGGCCTCGAGGTCGAGGTCGTCCCCGCCGTCTCCTCCGTCGCCGCCGCGTTCGCCCGGGCCGGCATGCCCTGGGACGACGCCAGGATCGTCGTCGCCCACCAGCGCACCCTGCGCCGCGCCGTCAACGTCTGCCGCGCCCATCCCAAGGTCGCCGTCCTCACCTCGCCCGGCGCAGGCCCCGCCGAACTCGCCCTCCTCCTCGACGGCGTCCACCGCACCTTCGTCATCTGCGAGGAACTCGGCACCGACCGCGAACAGGTCACCGTCCTCACCTCCGACAAGGCCGCCGACCACGCCTGGCGCGACCCCAACGTCGTCATCGTCATCGGCGGCAGCCCCGCCGCGGGCGGCGGCTGGATCATGGGCCAAGAGACCCCCGCCGTACGGGGCTGGGGCCTGCCCACGGAGGGCACCGCCGCCCGCACCGGCCAGGACCCCACCCTGCGCGCCGCCCAGCTCGCCCGCCTCGGCCCCCGCGTCGGCGACCTGGTCTGGGACATCGGCTGCGCCGACGGCGCCTTCTCCGTCGAGACCGCCCGCTTCGGCGCCGCCGTCATCGCCGTCGACACCGACCCGGCGGCCTGCGCCCGCACCGAGGCCGCCGCCCGCCGCGCCGGACTCATGCTCCAGGCCGTCCCCGGCCGCGCCCCGCACGTCCTCGAACGCCTCCCCGAACCCGACGTCGTACGCATCGGGGGCGGCGGCGTCCCCGTCGTCACCGCCTGCACCGACCGCAGGCCGGAACGTATCGTCGCGCACGCCTCCACCCGCGACGAGGCCGAGGCCATCGGCGCCGCCCTCGCCGACGGCGGATACGACGTCGAGTGCAGCCTGCTGCAGACCGTCGGCCTCGACCCGGGCGCCTGGACCGAACGGGAACGATCCGTCGTCTTCCTCCTCGCGGGCCGCCGCTCCCCGTGATCGTGCGGCCCGGCCGGGGAGGTAGGCTGGCCGATTGTTGTACCGCACCAGGACGTTCGGCGATTTGTTCGTCAATGTCCTGAAGAAGGGGCCGCATTGGCCCCCTGATGTGGTACGGAGCAACGGGGGGCGGCGCGACGTGGCGCAGTCCACAGCGCACCGTGGCGGATCCGCCTGCCACGATGGCCGAAGACCGGGACAATGCTTGGGTGTCCGCGCGTCCTCGTGCCACGCGGCGCGCACGCTCGTTCTTGTCGACGGGCGCAGGTCTGAAGGAGCACAACCAATGGGCGAGGGGTACGCAGCATGACGGACACCGGCCAGGTCCCCGGCGAGGGGCTGCCGGAGAACGCAGGCATGGTCGAGCAGCCGGGCATCCCCGCTCCGGGCGCGTACACCTTCCTGGACCCCTCCGAGAACGCAGCCGAGGACGACGACCTGCTCCTGATGCCGGGAGCGCAGGGCGCCTGGAGCGAGCACCAGCCGGGCGTCCCGCCCGCGCCGCCGGTCGCCGTGCCCCTCGTGGACCCGCTGACCGCCCCTCTGGAGCAGGTCACGGCCACCCCGCCGCACGGCGTCCCGCTGACCCCGCAAGGCACCCCGGCGCACGGCGTCCCGCAGGAGCCGGTCGCCGCCGGCCACGGCTACGAGCCCGGCATCCTCGACACGGGCGCCCACGAGGCCGCGGGCCGCGACTCCGGCTCGGTCGACCTCGGTGGCGTACGGGTGCCCCCGCCGGCCGCCGCACCGACCCCGCCGCCCGCCCGCCGCCCCCTGCACATGGGCCCGCCGGTCCCCGAGGGCTCGGCAGGCGTGGTCCGCTCCCTCGCCGACCGCGGCCCCGCCGCACCGGTCCCCCCGGCCCCGATGGCCGCCACGGCCCCCGCCCCCATGCCGGTCCGCACTCCGGGCCCGCCGACGACCGGCCTCGAGTACCTGGACGTCCCGCAGGAGCAGACGGCCCCGCAGGGCGCCATGCCGTGGCCCGCCCAGCCCCAGGAGCCCCAGGCCCCCACGGTCGCCCCCGCAGAAACGGTCGTCCCGCCGGTGGCCCAGTTCGTCCCGGTAGAGGGCTCCGTGCCGACCGCCCCGCACCTGGCCCCGACCCCGACGCCGGAACCGCCCGTGGCGGCCCCGGCTCCCGTGGCACCGGTCGCCGATGCCCCCATCGAGCCCGAGGCCCCGATCGAGCAGCCCGCCGCAGTGGCGGAGGCACCGGACCCGGCGCAGCTCCCCACCCCAGAGGAGCTCCCCGCCCCCGCGGAGCTCCCGATCCCGGAGCAGCCCCAGGCCGCCGAGCAGCTCCCGATGGCCGAGGTGTCCCAGGCCGCCGAGCAGCTCCCGATGGCCGAAGAGCTCCCGGTGGCCGAGGTGCCCCCGGCCGCGGAGGAGATCCCGGCCGCCGCGGAGGAGCTCCCGCCGGCCGGGGAGATCCCGGTCGTCGTCCCCGCCCCGCGCGAGCCCGAGCCGCCCGCGGCGGAGGCCCAGACGGCACCCCCCGCGGAGACGGACGTGACACCCCTGGCGGAGCCTCAGGTGGCACCCCCGGCGGAGCAGGTGTTCGAGGCCCCCGTCGAGGCGCCCCTGGAGCCCCCGGTCGAGGTCGCGGCCGAGGAGATCCCGGTGGTGGAGGAGCCCCAGCCGGCCGGAGAAGCGATGACGGAGCCCCCCGTGCTCCAGGCCCCGACCGGGGAGCCGCAGCCGTCGGCCCCCGAGCCGGTCGCCGAGGCCCCGACCCTCGACGCCGCCCCGGAAGCAGAGCCGCAGCCGCCGCTCGACACCGCGCCCGAAGCGAACGCGGAGGCGCAGGCAACCGACGAGCCGGACGCCGAAGCCCCCGCCGACGCCCAGGCCCCCGCCGACGCCGAAGCCCCCGCCGACGCCCAGGCGCCCACCGACGCCGAAGCCCCCGCCGACGCTCAGGCGCCCCCGGACGCCCAGGCCCCTACGGACGCCCAGGCGCCCACCGACGCTCAGGCGCCCCCGGACGCCCAGGCCCCCGTGGGTCCCACGGCCCCCGCGGCCCCGGGCTACGACGAGGCGGAGCGCGAAGCGGTCCTCCGCGTGATGCGCGAGCGCCGCGACATCCGCAACGGCTTCCGCTCCGACCCGATCCCGCACGAGGTCCTGCTGCGCGTCCTGGAGGCCGCGCACACGGCGCCCAGCGTCGGACACTCGCAGCCGTGGGACTTCGTGGTCATCCGCTCGGCGGAGACCCGACGGTCCATGCACGAGCTGGCCCAGCGGCAGCGCGAGGCGTACGCGAACTCGCTGCCCAAGGGCCGGGCGAAGCAGTTCAAGGAACTGAAGATCGAGGCCATCCTCGACACGCCGGTCAACATCGTCGTGACCGCGGACCCGACGCGGGGCGGCCGCCACACCCTCGGCCGCTACACGCAGCCGCAGATGGCTCCGTACTCCTCGGCCCTGGCCGTCGAGAACCTGTGGCTCGCCGCCCGTGCCGAGGGCCTCGGCGTCGGCTGGGTCAGCTTCTTCGACGAGCGCGAGATGGTCCGCGCCCTCGGCCTGCCCGAGCACCTCGAAGTGGTGGCGTACCTCTGCGTCGGCTACGTGGACGAGTTCCCGGAGGAGCCCGAACTGATGCAGGCGGGCTGGTCCAAGCGCCGCCCGCTGTCGTGGGTCGTCCACGAGGAGACGTACGGCCGCCGCGCCCTGCCCGGCGAGGAGCCGCACGACCTGCTTCAGGAGACGGTCGCGAACATCCGCCCGCTGGACGCGAAGGCGCTCGGCGAGGCGTGGGAGCGCCAGAAGCGCATGACGAAGCCCGCGGGGGCGCTCGGCATGCTGGAGATCATCTCGGCGCAGCTCTCGGGCCTGTCCAGGGTGTGCCCGCCGCCGATCCCGGAGCCGGCGGCGGTCGCGATCTTCGCCGGCGACCACGGTGTGCACGCCCAGGGCGTCACGGCCTGGCCGCAGGAGGTGACCGGCCAGATGGTCGCGAACTTCCTCGGCGGGGGAGCGGTCTGCAACGCCTTCGCCAACCAGGTCGGCGCCGAGGTCTGCGTCATCGACGTGGGTGTGGCGACCGAACTGCCCTCGACCCCGGGCCTGCTGCCCCGGAAGGTCCGCCCGGGCACGGCCGACTTCACCATCGGCCAGGCGATGACCCGCGAGGAGGCGATCGCGGCGATCGAGGTCGGCATCGAGAGCGCCCGCGACCTCGTGGCGGCCGGCAACAAGGCACTGCTCACCGGCGAGATGGGCATCGCGAACACCACCGCGTCGGCCGCGCTGATCTCGGTCTACACGGATGTGGACCCGACCGAGGTCACCGGCCGCGGCACGGGCATCAACGACGAGATGCACGCCCGCAAGGTGGACGTGGTCCGCCGCGCGCTCGACCTCCACAAGCCGGACCCAACGGACCCGATCGGCGTCCTGGCGGCGGTCGGCGGCCTGGAGCACGCGGCGCTCGTCGGCCTGATCCTGGGAGCGGCCTCGCTCCGTACCCCGGTCATCCTCGACGGCGTGTCCACCGGTGCCGCGGCACTCGTGGCCCGCGCCATCGCGCCGGAGTCGCTGGCAGCCTGCATCGCGGGCCACCGCAGCGCGGAGCCGGGCCACGTGGCGGCCCTCAACAAGCTGGGCCTGCGCCCGCTGGTCGACCTGGACCTGCGCCTCGGCGAGGGCACGGGCGCGCTTCTGGCGCTCCCCCTGGTCCAGAGCGCGGCCCGGGCGATGCACGAGGTCGCCACGTTCGACTCCGCGGGCGTCACGGAGAAGTAGAGCCCGGCGCCCCCTGCACGCCGACCCCACCCACGCACGGGAGTGGGGGGCGTGGAGGGGGCCGGGTTCGGGACGTAAAGCGTGATTTGTGGCGCGACCGCAGGGCGTTCATTTCTCACGGTTCCGGATCGCGCCGTAAATCATGCAGTCCCGAACACGGCCCCCTCCACGTCCCACACGTCACGCGCCCACCGGCGGGACATGCGTCACAGCGTGATACCCGCAGGTCACCGATATCGTGGGTGCACCGCTGCGCCCGTCACACGCACGCACCGCCCCTCCGAGGAGCCGCCCGCACATGGCCGAGCACGCTGAGCACGCCGAGTACCCCGCCTACCCCGTCGGACTGCGCCTCGCCGGCCGCCGCGTCGTCGTGTTCGGCGGCGGCCAGGTCGCCCAGCGCCGGCTCCCCGCCCTGATCGCCGCGGGCGCGCGGGTCACCCTGGTCTCCCCGTCCGCGACGCCCTCCGTGGAGGCGATGGCCGAGGCCGGCGAGATCACCTGGGTGAAGCGCCGCTACGAGGAGGGTGACATCGCCGACGCCTGGTACGCGCTCGTCGCCACCAGCGACCCGGTGGCCAACGCCGCCGCCTCCGCCGAGGCCGAGCGGACCAAGACCTGGTGCGTGCGCTCCGACGACGCCGAGGCGGCCACCGCCTGGACCCCGGCCACCGGCCGCAGCGAGGGCGTGACCGTGGCCGTCCTCACCGGCCACGACCCACGCCGTTCCGCCGCCGTACGCGACGCGATCGTCGAGGGCCTGCGCGACGGCTCGATCGCCGCGCCCGCGCACCGCGCCCGTACGAACTTCGTCGCCCTGGTCGGCGGCGGCCCCGGCGACCCGGACCTCATCACGGTCCGCGGCCGCCGCCTGCTCGCGGAGGCCGACGTCGTCATCGCCGACCGCCTCGGCCCGCGCGACCTGCTCGACGAGCTGCCTCCGCACGTCGAGGTGATCGACGCGGCGAAGATCCCGTACGGCCGGTTCATGGCTCAGGAGGCCATCAACAACGCGCTGATCGAGCACGCCAAGGCGGGCAGGTCGGTCGTCCGCCTCAAGGGCGGCGACCCGTTCGTGTTCGGCCGCGGTATGGAGGAGGCCCAGGCGCTGGCCGCGGAGGGCATCGCGTGCACGGTCGTCCCCGGCATCTCCAGCTCGATCTCGGTGCCTGGCGCGGCGGGCATCCCGGTCACGCACCGGGGCGTGGCGCACGAGTTCACGGTGGTCAGCGGCCACGTGGCTCCGGACGACCCGCGTTCGCTGGTGGACTGGGCGTCCCTGGCGAAGCTCACGGGCACGCTGGTGATCCTCATGGGCGTCGACAAGATCGGCAAGATCGCCGAGGCTCTGATCGCCCACGGCAAGTCCCCGGAGACACCGCTCGCCCTGGTCCAGGAGGGCACGACGGCGACGCAGCGCCGCGTGGACGCCACGCTGGCGACGGTGGCGGAGCGAGTGAAGGCGGAGGAGGTCCGCCCGCCGGCGGTGATCGTCATCGGCGAGGTGGTCAACGAGGCTCCGGACAAGCTGACGAAGTAGCCGAAGCAACCCCCGCACATTGGCACCACTCCCCGGACAAGGCAGTATCACCCCGTGGCCGAACTCATCACGATCGACGACCCCGACGACCCGCGCCTGCGGGACTACACCGGACTGACCGACGTCGAGCTCCGCCGCAGACGCGAGCCGGCCGAGGGTCTGTTCATCGCGGAGGGCGAGAAGGTGATCCGCCGCGCCAAGCAGGCGGGGTACGAGATGCGGTCGATGCTGCTGTCGGCGAAGTGGGTCGACGTCATGCGCGACGTGATCGACGAGGTCCCGGCGCCGGTGTACGCGGTGCAGCCGGACCTCGCGGAGCGGGTCACGGGCTACCACGTGCACAGGGGCGCGCTCGCGTCCATGCAGCGCAAGCCGCTGCCGGACGCGACGGAGCTGCTGGGCAGGGCCCGCCGGGTCGCGGTGATGGAGTCGGTAAACGACCACACCAACATCGGCGCGATCTTCCGCAGCGCCGCGGCGCTCGGCATGGACGCGGTGCTGCTGTCCCCGGACTGCGCGGACCCGCTGTACCGCCGCTCGGTGAAGGTCTCGATGGGCGCGGTGTTCTCGGTCCCGTACGCCCGCCTCGACACATGGCCGCGCGGCCTGGAGGCGGTACGGGAGGCGGGCTTCAAGCTGTTCGCGCTCACCCCGGCCGAGCGGGCCACGTCGATCGACGAGGCGGCGCCGCACCGGCTGGACCGGGTCGCGCTGATGCTCGGCGCGGAGGGTGAAGGCCTGTCGACGCAGGCGTTGCGCGCCGCGGACGAGTGGGTCCGCATCCCCATGGCGCACGGGGTGGATTCGCTGAACGTGGGCGCGGCGGCTGCGGTGGCCTTCTACGCGGTGACGAGCGGCCGCCCGCAGGCGTAGTCCAGCGGCCGCCCGCAGGCATGAGGCGGGCGTGCGGCCTGACGGTTACCGGCCGGGGCCCACCCGGTCACCCCTGAAGCGCCTGAAGGGCCGCGATCCCCAGCGCGACCACCAGCGTCACCACGACGAAGACGAAGAGCCGCTGCCGCAGCAGCCGGGGGTTGGCGGGACGCCGCCCGGTGGAGGTGGACCGCGTACCGGGCCGTGCCCCGGGCCGGGACTGCGAGGCCCGCGAGCCCCCGCCGGTCCGCGGCGAGGAGGGCCGCGACGTGGACGGCCGCCCGGCTCCGGGGCGGTTCTGCCCCCCGGTAGGCCGCTCACCGCCCCACTCGCTCCCCCTCCCGGTGGTCCGCTCGGTGTACCGCTCCGTCATCCTGCTCGTGTCGCGCCCCGATTCCCGACCGGTATCCCGCCCGGTGTCCCGCTCCTCGACCCGCTCCCTTTGAACCGGCGGCCGGGCGGCGGCGGGCAGCCCCTGCGCCTCGCGGGCGGCGATCTCCTTGAGCCGCATCGACAGCTGAAGGGTGCTGGGACGTTCCTCCGGGTCCTTCGCGAGGCATGCCCGTACGAGCGGAGCCAGCGCGTCCGGTACGCCGTGCAGCTGGGGCTCCTCGTGGACGACCCGGTAGAGCATGACCTCCGAACTGCCGTGTCCGAACGGGGAGTCGCCCATGGCCGCGTACGCGAGGGTGGCGCCCAGCGAGAAGACGTCGGTCGCGGGGGTGACGGCCGCACCGCGCACCTGCTCGGGGGCCAGGAAGCCGGGGGAGCCGACCGCGGTGCCGACGTGCGTGAGGGTGCTGGCCCCGGTGGCCCAGGCGATGCCGAAGTCGATGATGCGGGGGCCCTTGGGGGAGAGCAGGATGTTCGAGGGCTTGAGGTCCCGGTGGACGACCCCGGCCTCGTGGACGGCGACGAGGCCCTCGGACAGGGCGGCGCCGATGGCGGCCACGTCGGACGCCCGCAGCGGCCCTTCCTCGGCGACCCGGTCGTGCAGCGAGGGCCCGGGGACGTACTGGGTCGCGAACCAGGGGCGCTCGGCCTCCAGGTCGGCGGCGACGAGCCGGGCGGTGCAGCCGCCGCGGATCCGGCGGGCGGCGGAGACCTCACGGGCGAACCGGGACCGGAACTCCTGGTCCTCGGCGAGGTCCGGCCGGATCACCTTGAGGGCGACCCGCTGCCCGCGCCGGTCGGACCCGAGGTACACGACCCCCATTCCGCCGGCGCCCAGCCTGCGGTGGAGCCGGAACGACCCGACGATCCGCGGGTCCTCGCGCCGGAGCCGCATCATCGCCATGTCCGTCCCCTCGTCCGTTCGACGTGGCACAGCTTACGTAAGGCCGCCCCGGCGCGCTCACAGGCCGCGCCCTCGCGGTCGCATCGATTGTCAGTGCTGAGGGGGACACTTGAGAGGCAGTCAGCCAAACCAGTCGCCAACACCCCCTCGTACCAACCAGGTTGGCGATCACCGAACACCCACCCCGCCCCCACCGCACCCTTCCCCACCCGACGTGAGCGACGTCACGCCCCACCCCACCCCCCACCGCGCACCGCACCCCACCCCGCACCGCACCCCCACCCCGCATCCCCCACCCCGCACCGCACCCCCCACCCCGCACCGCACCCCCCACCCCGCACCCGGACCCGGACCCGGAACCGGCTCCCGGACCACCCCACCCTGCATCCCTCACCCCCGCACCCCCGCACCCCGGACCCTCGCCCACACCCTTAGGGAAGACCCCGGGCCCTGGGGGACCCGTCTCCACCCTGGGGAGTACGCCAACCGGATGGTCGTCATCCTCTCGGAGGCCCGGAAGTCGGTACGCGGGCATGACGCCCGGGCCGCCGGCGCTGCCTAGATTTGAAGTCGAGCGGCGGGTGCAGCACTCGTCCCCCGAGGTCACCGCACCCGCCGCCTTCAGACACGACAGGAGAGGAACCATGGCGTACTCGGCCCCGCGGATCACCACCCGCCCTTCCGGCCGCCGTCACCCCTTGGTGGCGACCGCCATGGTCCTCCCTCTCGCGGCCCTGCTCGTGGTCGTCTTCGGCGGCTGGGATGCGGTGGTCACACAGGCGTCGTCCGTGGGTGTGATGCTGGGGCGCTGAGCGGCGCCCCGGACCCGGGAGAGCGGCCCGGGTCAGGGACATCCGGCCAAGAAACCCCGTGGGGACGGGGGTGCGGCGGACGGCAGCGTGCGGCCGGTCAGCTGGGGAGCTGACCGGCCCTCGCGCTTTCCCGGGGCCGCATCCTTGGGCCGCTTCCCGGGGCCCCAGGCCGTCCACCGCGTGCACGGCGCCTCCAGCCGGCGGGCACGCGGGCTCCCCGCTCGCCGCCTGCCGGCCCCGCGTAGGCTCCCCGCGTGGACGACTCCTCCCTCCTCCCGCTGCACGCCCTCGCCCGCGCGACCGCGCACCCGGCCGGGCCCGACGGCCCGTGCCCCTGCACGGTCGGCCTGCTGGCGGACCGGGACGACGGCACGGTCGTACGGCACGGTGGCCTCGTCCTGAAGTCGCACGCGCCCGGCAGTGACACGGCGGAGCTGCGGGCCCGGGTCGAGACGGCGGCCCTGCCGGACCTCGCGGAGGTCCTGCTGCCGCCGCTGCCGGGGCCCAGGACGGCCGTCGACGGGCGCCTGGTGACCGGCTGGCCGTACGGCACCCCGGTCGACCCGGCCGATCCGGAGTCGGCGCCCTGGGAGGAGGCGGGCCGGCTGCTCGCCCTGCTGCACCGCACCCCGGCCCCGCCGGGGCTCCCGGCCATGCGGGCGCCCGTGAAGGCGGCCCTGGCCGTGGACCGCATGCGCCGTACCGCGCCGGACCACCCGGCGACGGCCACGGTTCTGCGTGCCTGGCAGGGCCTCCAGGCCCCGGACGGGGCCGCCCCCGCCGGCTCCCGAGGCCTCTGCCACGGCGACTTCCACCTGGGCCAACTGGTCCGGCTCACGCGCCCCGCCGCCGACCCCGACCCCACCCCCGCCCCGCCCTGGCGCCTGATCGACGTCGACGACCTGGGCCTGGGCGACCAGGTCTGGGACCTGGCCCGCCCCGCCGCCTGGTTCGCGGCCGGACTCCTGCCGCCGGAGGTCTGGTCACGCTTCCTGGGCGCGTACGAGGCAGCCGGCGGCCCGGCCACGGCGACTCCGGCGACGGTGGGCCCGGAAACGGCCCCCGCCCTCGCCGCCACCACCCCGACTCCCGACCCCTGGCCCCGCCTGGACCTCCCCGCCCGCGCCCTGACCGTCCAGACCGCGGCGCTCGCCCTCGCCAAGTCCACCGCCGAGGGCCGCCCGCTGGACGAGGTGGAAGAGGTGATGATCGACACCTGCGCCCGAATCGCCTCGCTCCGAACCGAGTTGGCTCCACCGGCGTCCACGTAGGGTGAGAGCACCATCCGAACGGCAGGGAGTTGAGCCGAGCATGCAGTGTCCCAAGTGTCACGCGCCCATGCACACGTACAACCGCAACGGCATCCAGATCGAGCAGTGCAGCGGCTGCCGCGGCATATTCCTGGACTACGGCGAGCTGGAGGCCCTGACCCGCCTGGAGTCGCAGTGGGTCCAGCAGGCCCCGCCGCCGCAGGCCTACCCGGCGCAGCCGGCCGCCCCGGCCTGGGGCGCGCCGCAGCACGGCGGTCACCACGGTCACCATGGCGGTCACCACCGCGGCTTCGGCCGGATGCTCTTCTCCTCCTGAGCGGACGCCGGGCGGGCTCACCCCGGGCCCGCCACCGGCGCCACGCACGTCGCACCACGCGCGACGCAGGCCTCGTGAACGACGACGCCCGGCAACGACGAAGCCCCCGACCGCTCTCGCGGCCGGGGGCTCGTTGATGGTGCGCGATACTGGGATTGAACCAGTGACCTCTTCCGTGTCAGGGAAGCGCTCTCCCGCTGAGCTAATCGCGCGGGACGACCCGAAGGTCCGGGACCCGAAGGTCCAGTGCGCGATACTGGGATTGAACCAGTGACCTCTTCCGTGTCAGGGAAGCGCTCTCCCGCTGAGCTAATCGCGCGGGGGATCCGAAGACCCAGGACCCGAAGGTCCAGTGGACGATACTGGGATTGAACCAGTGACCTCTTCCGTGTCAGGGAAGCGCTCTCCCGCTGAGCTAATCGTCCTTGGAGGTGGAGACGGGATTTGAACCCGTGTAGACGGCTTTGCAGGCCGTTGCCTCGCCTCTCGGCCACTCCACCAGGAGTGAATACAGGGGTTCGGGAAGATCCCCCACATCGAGCGGACGACGAGATTCGAACTCGCGACCCTCACCTTGGCAAGGTGATGCTCTACCAACTGAGCCACGTCCGCTTGTCGTTTCCGTTCCGCTTGCGCGTCCCGGCGACGTGTTGAACTCTAGCGGATTCCTGGGCCAGTACAAAAACGCGTTTCCGCAGCGTGCTGACCTGCAGCCCCGCCCAGGCATCCGGGAGCGTTCGTACGCCGTTCACTCCACGTGTTCCTCAGGTGGCTCCCAGAAGGCTCGCAGAACGCTCCCAGCCGCCCCGTGACTACGTCCCCGTCCCGTCCGACCCACCCCACCTAGACTCACCATCGTGCACACCCTCGCTCCTCTGGCCCGCTTCGGCGGCCTCCTCGCCACTGACCTGCGGGACGTCACCCACGATCCCGAGGCACTGGACTCCGCCGGCTTCTGGGCCGTCTGCGCCGACTTCGAGGGCCGTCTCACCTGCGCCCGCTTCGGCGACGTGCGGCCCGACCCGGTCCCCGCGCCGGTCCCCGGGCCCGGGCCGGGTGCCTGGCACGGGCCCGCGGCCGGCGACTGGACGTCGTCGCTCGACCGCGCGGCGTACACCGAGGGCGTGCGTCGCGTGCGCGAGCACATCGCCCGCGGTGAGGTCTATCAGGCCAATCTCTGCCGGGTGATGTCCGCGCCGCTGCCCGACCCGGCCACGGCCGACGTCGACGCGCTCACCGCCCTCCTCGCGCGCGGCAACCCCGCCCCGTACGCGGGAACGATCCGGCTGCCCGCGCACGGCGTGGAGATCGCCACCGCATCTCCCGAGCTCTTCCTGCGGCGCGAGGGCGCGCGGGTCACCTCGGGGCCGATCAAGGGCACCGGTCGCACCGCCGCCGACCTGCTGCCCAAGGACCACGCCGAGAACGTGATGATCGTCGACCTGGTCCGCAACGACCTCGGGCGGGTCTGTGAGACCGGTACCGTCTCCGTCCCCGCCCTGTGCGCCGTCGAGGAGCATCCGGGCCTGGTCCATCTCGTCTCAGCCGTCAGCGGTCTGCTCCGCGAGGACGCGGGCTGGCCGGAGCTGCTCGCGGCGACCTTCCCGCCCGGCTCCGTGACCGGCGCTCCCAAGTCGAGCGCCCTGCGGATCATCGAGGCCCTGGAGACCGCCCCGCGCGGCCCCTACTGCGGCGGCATCGGCTGGGTCGACGCCGACGCGGGCACCGCGGAGCTCGCCGTCGGCATACGCACCTTCTGGATCGACCGGCCGGCGGGCATGCTGCGCTTCGGCACCGGAGCCGGCATCACCTGGGGCTCGGACCCCGAGCGGGAGTGGGCGGAGACCGAACTGAAGGCGTCCCGCCTGGTCGCGATAGCGTCGGGCGCGTACGAGGCGAGCGGAAAGGCCATATCTCGATGAAACTCTGGGTCAACGGCGCACTGCACGAGGCCGAGACCGCGCTGGTGTCCGTCCTGGACCACGGTCTTACCGTCGGCGACGGCGTCTTCGAGACGGTCAAGGCCGAGCGCGGCGAGACCTTCGCCCTCACCCTGCACCTGGAGCGGCTCACCCGCTCCGCCCGCGGTCTCGGGCTGCCCGACCCGGACCTCGACGAGGTCCGCCGCGCCTGCGCCGCAGTCCTCGCGGCGAACCCGATGGAGCTCGGCAGGCTTCGCATCACCTACACCGGCGGCCTGTCCCCGCTCGGCTCCGAGCGCGGTGACGCCGGCACCAGCCTGGTCGTGGGCGTCGGCGAGACGAGCCGGCGGCCGGACTCGACCGCGGTGATCACCGTCCCCTGGACCCGCAACGAGCGCGGCGCGCTCACGGGCCTGAAGACCACCTCGTACGCGGAGAACGTCGTCGCCCTCGCCCGGGCGCGCGAGTGGGGTGGCTCGGAGGCGCTGTTCGCCAACACCGTCGGACAGCTCTGCGAGGGCACCGGCTCGAACGTCTTCGTGGTGATCGACGGCCGCATCCACACGCCGCCGGTCTCCTCCGGCTGCCTCGCGGGCATCACGCGGGCGCTGACCGTGGAGTGGACGGGTGCGGAGGAGACGGACCTTCCGCTGGAGGTCCTGGAGACCGCCGACGAGATCTTCCTGACCTCGACCCTGCGCGATGTCCAGGCCGTGCACCGGGTGAACGGCCGGGACCTCGGCGGGACGCCGGGTCCGGTCACCGCCAAGGCCATGCGGATCTTCGACGAGCGGGCGGCCCAGGACCGGGATCCGCGGCTCGCGTAAGGGGCGTCGCGGGCTCGCGCGGGGCCGGCGAGGGGCTCGCGTACGGCGGGTCGGGCGCGCTGCGTAAATCGGGATGACGGGTGGCCTCCCGGCGGGTAGAACACCCGTGATGACCACCACCCTGCGGCCCTCAGAGCCGCTTCAGAAGTCCGCCGACGGCGGCCGTTCGCGCACGTACGACATCTGTGTGAACAGCCGCCGGGTCGGCTCCGTCCACCTCACCACCGACGCGTCCTTCGGCCCCGCCCTGGGTGTGATCGAGGGCCTGCGGGTCGACGAGCCGGACCGCGGGCGTGGCCGGGGCACGGTGGCGGCGCTCGCCTCCGAGGAGGTGCTGCGGAGCTGGGGCTGCCGCGAGGTGCGGATCTCGGTGCCCACGGGCGAGGCGGCCGCCCTGCGGATGGCGGAGTCGCTCGGCTACACCGAGCGCAGCCGGAACATGCTCAAGGAGCTGGCGGCCGAGCCTCCCCGGCTGCCGGAGGGCTTCGCGTACCGCGCGATGACCGAGGAGGAGTTCGCCGAGTGGTCGGCACGGACCAGGGACGCCTTCGCGCAGAGCTGGATCGAGCGCGGAGTGCCGGAGGACCAGGCCCGTGCCAAGGCCGAGGACAGTCACCGCCGCTTCCTCCCGCAGGGGCTCGCGACGCCGGGTGCCCGTGTGGACGTGGCCGTACGGGACGGGCAGGTCGTCGGCTGTCTGTGGACCGGTCCGATCGAGCTGGAGCCGGGCCGGTGGACCGGTTTCGTGTACGAGGTGGAGGTCGCCGAGGAGCAGCGCGGGAACGGCTACGGCCGGGCGTTGATGCTGCTCGCCGAGCGGGTCTCGCTGGAGGCCGGGGAGCGCCTGCTCGGACTGCACGTCTTCGCGGGCAACACCCCGGCGATCCGGCTCTACGAGTCGCTGGGCTATCGCACGACCTGCCTCAACAGCTCCAAGCCGCTGTAGGGGTGGGCGGCACGGGGCGTTCAAGGGACACGGGGTGTCCAAGGGACACGGGGTGTCCAAGGGACACGGGGTGTCCAAGGGACACGGGGTGTCCAAGGGACATGCCTAGCCCTTGAGCAGGCGGTCGGCGATCTCCTCGATCCGCTCGCGCAGGCCGTCCTGGCTCTGGCCGCCGTCGAGCCGCTCGCCGTCGATGACGTAGGTCGGGGTGCCGGTGACCTTGATCGCCTTGCCCTCGGCCTCGTCCGCGTCGACCGTCAGCAGGTGCCGGCCGTCGATCAAGGCGGTGTCGAACTCCTCGGCGTCCAGGCCGAGTTCGCGTGCCACGTCGAGGAGCACCGGCTCGCCGCGCTCGCCGAGCTCCGCGGTCCTGGCGAGCAGCGCCTCGGCGTACGGCCAGCCCTTGCCCTGGTCGGCGGCCTCCTCCGCGGCCTGGGCGGCGGCGTACGCGTGCTTGTGCTTGGCCAGCGGGAAGTGGCGCAGCTGTACGTCGAGGCGCTCGCCGTACTTCTCGCGCAGCGCGCGCACGTCGTCGAGGGCCTTGAAGCAGTCGGGGCACTGCAGGTCGAACCAGGCTTCAAGGACGACGGGGGAGGCGGGGGCGGTGGACTCACTCATGGGAAGAGTCTCCCATCCGCGGGTCCCTGGGGGACGACCCGGAGATCTCCCTGATGCGGTTGCCGGGCATGGCCGCGAGGGGCCGGGGCGGTGCAGGATGGAAGGGACGTATCGCCCGGGACCAGGAGGACCGCCATGATCGCCGAGACCATCTGCTCCGCGGTGTCCGCGGCGGGCCTGGGCATCGCCGCGATCACGGCGTACCGCAAGCGGTTCCTGTCCGCGGCCCGGATCGCCGCCTACGCCCTCGTGCCGCTCGGCCTGGTGATGACGGGCGCCGTGGAGTGGCTGGCGGAGACGGCGTTCAGCCCGGTCGCCTGGGCCGGCTTCGGCGTGCTCGGCGCGGCCTGGCTGCTCTTCTCGTCGACGCGGGCGATCGAGCGCCGCAGGGCGGGCAGGAAGGAGACGACCCAGGCCGGGAGCCCGGAGGCCGTCGCGCCCGCCGCGTCCGCGCCGTCGCTCGGCGCGGGCCAGCGCGGGACGAGCGCCGGGCCGAAGGCGAAGGCGGGCGACGAGGACTTCAGCGACATCGAGGCGATTCTGAAGAAGCACGGAATATGACCGGGATCCGACGGTGATCTGACCGCTTCTGACGGTTCTCGTTCCCGGCGTCCACGGGATGGAGTGAACGGGCCCGGTCCTCGGGTGTGTTGCGTGATCTTCGGGGTGCGCCGTGCGCGATCATCCCCCCGAGATGCTGGATACCTCGCGGGACCCCGCCGCCCCCGTCCCCACCGCCGCCCCCGTCACCACCCCCGGCGCGACCGCCACCGAAGAGCCGCGCGGCTGTCTCTTCGCGCTCTCGCAGCCGCCGCTGATGATCTTCCTCGCGGTGATCGGCGGCCTGCTGCTGATGGCCGCCCTGCACGACCTGTTCCTGTTGTGAGACGTGCCGTGCGGTGAGCCCAGTCGTGCGGTGAGATCCCGCGCCGAGAGGCCCGACGGGCCCGGCGGGCTCAGCCCGCGGCTTCCTTGCGGCGGGCCCGGTAGGCCGCGACATGGAGGCGGTTGCCGCAGGTCCGGCTGTCGCAGTAGCGGCGGGAGCGGTTGCGGGAGAGGTCGACGAAGGCCCGGCCGCAGTCCGGGGCCTCGCAGCGGCGCAGCCGTTCCTGCTCGCCGCCCACGATGATGAACGCGAGCGCCATGCCGCAGTCGGCGCCCAGGTGGTCGGCCACCGAGGCGCCCGGCGCGAAGTAGTGCACGTGCCAGTCGTAGCCGTCGTGGTCGGTGAGCTGCGGCGTCGTGCCGGCGGCCGCCACCAGCTGGTTGATCAGGGTGGCCGCGATGTGGGCGTCGGGGGCGGAGAAGACGGCGATGAACCGGTCGCGCACGTCCCGCACGGCCTTGAGGTCGTCCGCGTCGAGCTCGCCCACGTCGCTGATCTTGTGGGCGTGCACGAAGGAACGCAGCGCCTCCAGGTCCGCGAGCTCGTCCTCGCGGTCGCCCTGCGCGGCGGTGTTCATCAGATCGACGACGGTGTCGAGGGCGATCCGGGTGTCGTGGGGGATCAGCACGATGCGCTCCCTGGCCGGCCGCGGGCGGGCGCCCGCGGAATGGCGCTGACTCTAGCGCGACCCGGAAACGGGCACCGGCGCCTCCCACCGCGCCGGCTGCGCGGTGGGAGGCGCCGATGACCTGGTTATGCGGCTGCCCGCGCGGCGCCGTCGCCCCGAGTCGGACGGCGCCGTGCGGCTATGGGCCTGGCTCAGCTGTCGGCCAGGATGTGGGAGAGCTCCGTATCGAGGTCGAAGTGCCGGTGCTCGGTGCCAGGCGGCACGGCGGCGTCGGTCCGCTTCAGGAACGACTCCAGGGCCCTCGCCGGGGCCTCGAGCAGGGCTTCGCCCTCGGGGGAGCTCAGCGCGATGCAGACGACTCCCTGGCCGTGGCTACGGGACGGCCAGACGCGGACGTCGCCCGTGCCGGTGGGCCGGTGCAGCCCCTCGGCGAGAAGGTCGCGGGCGAAGACCCACTCGACCGTCTCCTCGGCTCCGGTGTGGAAGGTGGCGTGCACGGCATACGGATCGGCCGTGTCATACCGCAGGCCCGCGGGTACAGGCAGTGAGGACTCGCTCGACACAACGAGGCGCAGGTGCAGCTCGCAGCTGACCGTGGTGTTCATAAGCGCCAGGGCCTTTCGCTCAGTGTGCGCTCGGGGATTCGCACGTCGGCGAAATCGACATGCCACCTACGGTGCCGTTGTAAACCCCTCTGTCTGTTTTGTGATCGTTCAGGTAGCTCGTATGGGCGCGTGTGACTTGCGGTAATACGGCCATTCCGGCCGTCCGCGCCCGGGCCGCGCCGGTCCGGTAAGTTGGGCCCATGAATGCGGAGAGTGACGAGCGCACCGGGGAGTCCGCGGCGAGCGGGGAGAGCGGCCCGGAGAAGAACGACGAGGCGCCCCTGGGGTCCCGCGCCCCCGAGTTCATCAAGGCCCGCCGGACCCTGCACCTGAGCTGGCAGGTCGGCGTCTTCATCGTCGGACTCGCCGTGGTCGGCGCCGGCATCGTGATGCTGCCGCTGCCCGGCCCCGGCTGGCTGGTGATCTTCGGCGGCATGGCGATCTGGGCGACCGAGTTCGTCTGGGCCCAGCTGGTGCTCCGCTGGACCAAGCGAAAGGTCACCGAGGCGGCCCAGCGCGCCCTCGACCCCAAGGTCCGGCGGCGGAACATCATCCTCACGACGATCGGCCTCGTGATCATCGCCGTACTGCTCGGCGTCTACCTCTGGAAGTTCGGCTTCGTGATGCCGTGGAAGATCCACGAGTGACCCGGAAGTGGTGCGGGAGCCCCGCTGACATGGGGTAATGTTTGCGGTGCGCCCGGGCGATTAGCTCAGTGGGAGAGCGCTTCGTTCACACCGAAGAGGTCACTGGTTCGAACCCAGTATCGCCCACCACCCGGACCGAAGGCCCGGAGACGACCACCGTCTCCGGGCCTTCGGCGTACCGCCCCGAGGGGCCGTCGCGTCACCGCATCCGGCCGAGCCGTTCCCGCAGCCGGCGGGCGTCGCGCAACCGCTGTTCGTACGTCGCGCCCACCGCGAGCAGCAGCAGCCCGGCCAGGGCCGGCGGCAGCCAGCGCGGCAGCGCGCCCACGGCCTGTACGACGTACGGCGCGAGCTCGTGCAGCCCGTCCAGGGCGAGCACGGCGCCACCGAGCAGCAACAGGGCCTGGAGCCGGTACCGGGCGCCGAGCAGCGTCACCGCGAGCGCCGCGAGCCCCAGGAGCAGCGGCCGCACCCAGTCCGGGTCCGTCCAGGCCGCGAACAGGCTCGGCACCAGCGTCGCCGCGAGGCCCGGCCCGTACGCCGTCCAGGACGAGGCCTCAGGGTCGCGGCGCCGCCGCAGCAGGCCCACGACGAGGGCCGGGACGGTCACCGGCAGCGTGTACGCCTCCGGTGTCGTGACCTCCCAGACCGCCAGCCGCACCCAGGTGGCCAGCAGGAACAGCGCCGCCGCGAGCCACGAGACCACGGGCCGCCGCTCCGGCCGTACCGCCGTCGCCGCGGCGATCACGCCACCGAGGGCGAGCGCGAGCGCCAGCAGGGCGGGGCGCTGCACCGTGAGCCCCAGCGCGCAGAGCCCCACCGCAGCGCCAGTGCCCTCCACGGGGACCGCCACCGGGTGCCGTCGCAGCCGCGCCCCGACGGCGGCGGTCCCGGCGGGCACGCTCAGCAGCGCGAGCCCGCACACCGCCACCCCCGCCTGCGCGGCCGCGGCCCCGGCACCGACCATCCCGGCCACCGCGAGCACCGCACCGCAGGCCCCGATGACCCGCCGCCCGCCGCCCGCGAGCCAGGCGACGCCGGCGAACAGCGCGGCCAGCACCCCGAGCACGGCGAACGTCGCAGCCCGCGTGTCCAGGCCCAGCGCCAAAGCCCCGAGCCCGGACCCGAGCCCGCAGGCGAGCGCCGACCATCCGACGACCGCCGACGGGTCCACGCTCCGCGCGACCACGGGCACGGCGCGGGGCGTCCACGCGGGCCAGGCCGTGGCTGCGCCGCTCTCACCGGCCGCGGGGGCCGGGCTCGGCGACGGTGCGACGCCGTCGTCGGTGCGGTCGGCGTTCGCGCCCGCGCCCGACGAGTACCGCGCAGCGGGCCGGGCCGTGGGCGGCGTGACTCCCGGCTGCCGGGCAGGCGCGGGCTCCGGGAGCCCGCGTGTCAGGACCGCGGGGCGCACGGCCACGGCCAGGGCCGCGACGGTCGTCAGGAGCTGGAGCGTGAGCGTCGGCGCGTACGCCAGGTCCAGGGACACCGGCAGGGCGGTGAGCAGGGACCAGAGCAGGGCCAGGAGGCCGCCGCGGGCCCACAGGCGGGGGACCGCCGCCAGCGCGACCCCCGCGAGCAGCAGCACCAGCGGGGCGGTCGCCGGGTACCCGGTCAGTACCCGCTCGGCGTGCGCCCCCGACCAGATCCCCGTCGTCCGTCCCAGCGGCCCGAGGAGACCCGCCGCCACCGGCGGCAGAGCCCAGGCGACGGCGAGTGCCAGCACACCGGCCCCCGCGACGGCGAGGCCGTGCCGCACCGGCCGGGCGGCCCCGGCCCCGGACCCGTCGCCGGGCCGGATCGAGGACGTGGCGGCGCCGGCGGGCGCGGCGGGGCCGTCGGAGCTCGCGGCGCCCGCGTCCACCGAGCCCGCCGCGCCCCGGCCCGGGGACGGCTCCCGCGTCCAGGCGGAGGCGCCCCGGCCCCACAACGCCACCGCCGCCAGGGTCACCGCGCACAGCGCGTACCCGGGCACCGCCCACGCGTCCGGCACCGCGGGCCGCAGCAGGCCGCCCGCCGCGGCGATCGTCGCCAGGCCCGCCACCGTGGCGGCGGCCGGTGCGGTCGGGGAGTGGCGCAGCGCGGCGAACAGCAGGAGCGCGGCGCAGGTCAGGAGGAGCGGGGCGGCGCGCAGCGGGGTCGTGACGGAGAGGGAGAGACCGGTCAGGAGGGCCCAGCCGCCCAGGGCGGCCGCGCCGGCGCCGGCGGTCACGCGGACCGGGAGGGGCTTCACGGCGAGGACGAGCACCAGGTCGAGGGCCGCCGTCGCCAGCGCCGCCCACGCGAGGGGCAGGACGCCGCCGCCCGCGGCCAGCACGCCCAGGGGCAGCGGCAGTTGGGCCGCGACCACTGCCGCCGGGACGGGGACGCGCAGGCGGGTGAGGGCGGAGCCGTACGCGCTCCAGGTCGCCGCGAGGACGGCGGAGGCCGCCGCCGTGTAGGACAGGCCGCCGGTGTCCGGGAGCGCCACCCGGTGGAGGGCGTACGCGTCGAGGAGGGTGAGGACCAGGCCGAGCGCGGCCACCGACTCCGCCGTGGAGGCGAGGCCCTTGCGCAGCAGCACGACCGGGGCGACGAGGGCCGCCGAGGTCACGGCGCCCAGGACGGCCGCGCGGCCGCCGATGCCCATGGAACCCCAGCTGACCAGCGTGAAGGCGACGGCCGCGATGGTCAGCAGCACCCCGCCCAGGGTGAGCAGCACGTTCTGGGCGCTGCGCGGAGCCGCCTCCGGGACCGGCCGCGCGGCCGGCGCCTGCGCGGTCACCGGCGGGTGCAGCACCCGCAGCAGCCAGTCCCGGCGGGCCAGCAACTGGGCCCGGTGGGCGTCGAGTCGGGCCAGTTCGCGGTCGACGAGCGCGAGCTCTTCCGCGGGAGGCAGGGAGGTGTCCATAGGCGGAGTGTGGCGCCGGACACAGCCGGAGGGGATGGGTGCGGATACTCAGATCCGCGTCTGAGTACCCCACACTGAAGCCATGGACTGGTGTCGCTACCGCTTCCGCAGCGTCTGGCGCCTCGCCGCCGCGCCCGCCGACGTCTACGCCGTGCTGGAACGCGGCGAGGAGTACCCCCGCTGGTGGCCCCAGGTCCGCGAGGTCGTCCCCGTCGACGAGCGCACCGGCACCGCCCGCTTCCGCTCCCTCCTGCCGTACGACCTCCTCGTCACCGCCGAGGCGCGGCGCCGCGACCCCGTCGCGGGCGTCCTGGAGATCGGACTCAGCGGGGACCTGGACGGCTGGGCCCGCTGGACCCTCACCGCCCTCCCCGACGGCGCAGGCACCCACGCCCTGTACGAGCAGGAGGTCGAGGTCCGCAGCCCGCTGATGCGCGCGCTCGCCGTCCCGGGACGGCCCGTCTTCCGCGCCAACCACGCCCTGATGATGCGCGCCGGACGCCGCGGGCTCGCCGCCCGCCTGCGTGCCTCGCCGCGGTCGGTTTGAACGAAGCCCCGAGGGGCCTGTATGGTTCAACCCGTTCCCGGGCGATTAGCTCAGCGGGAGAGCACTTCGTTCACACCGAAGGGGTCACTGGTTCGATCCCAGTATCGCCCACCGGGAGAGGCCGGTCCGTCAGATGACGGACCGGCCTCAGCCGTTTGCCGGGACGTCTCCGGCCGCCGCTCCCGCCAGCGCTCACGCCGCCGTCCGCAGTTCCGGACGCAGCGGCCACGCCGGGTCCACCGACTCCGGCGTGCCCTGCCGGGCGAACCACGCCTGCAGGCCGCGCGCCTGCGCCGCGTGCCACACCGCCTGCAGCGTGTGCAGTTCGGCCGGCGTCAGCCGCTCGAGCCGCGCCGCGAAACGCCGGCCCACCGCCCGTACGACCTCCAGGGCCGCCCGCGCGTCCGCCGCCGCGTCATGGGCGTCGTCCAGCACCACGTCGTACTGCTCGCACAGGTCCGTCAGCGTCCGGCGGCCCTTGCGGTACCGGTCCAGGTGCTTGTCCAGGACCCGCGGGTCGAGCACGCACATCGGCACGCTCTCCATGTACCGGCCCAGCGAGGAGGCACGGTGCCGGCGAAGCTCGCGGTCGAGGATCGTCAGGTCGAACGGGGCGTTCATCACCACCAAGGGGCGGCCGGACGTGCTCTGTTCGGCTATCGCCCGGGCCAGCTCCTCCATCACGGGCGACGGCCAGCGCCCGTTGCGCTGCAGGTGATCATCCGTCAGGCCGTGTACCGCGGTGGCTTCCGGCGGCACCGGGATGCCCGGATTCACCAGCCAGCGCGTCACCCGCGGGCGCATGCCCGCCGCGTCCTGGACGACGAGGGCGGCGGACACGATCCGGTCCTCCTCGACGTCGACTCCCGTGGTCTCCGTGTCGAATGCGGCCAGGGGCCCTTCATACCAGTGCGTCGTCATCCCCGAACTCCTCGCACGTGCGCGGCAGATGGCCAACCCCCTGCCCGAAACGGTGATACCCGGGCTGTTTGCACCGTACGCGGACCGGTCACAACACAGGTGACGGGGAAGGGAATCGACATGGCGCTCGCCCAGCCCGAATCGGGAGGGCTGCCGTCCCAACAGGCAGCACCGCTGCGCGGCTCGCTCGCCACCACCGCCTGCATGGAGACCCTCCAGGTCGGGTATCTCCACGCGGTCGCGGCGGCGGCGGGGTGTTCGCTGTCGCAGCCGTTTCCGGACAACGGCATCGACTGGCACGTGAGTCACGGCGCTCCCGGCCACACCGTAGACGACGAAGTCACCATCAAGGTGCAGCTCAAGTGCACCTACCAGATTCCACCGCGCACGCCCGGCTCGGCAGCGGCGTTCTCGTTCACCCTCGACAACGAGCACCTCGTGAAGCTCGCGCGGAGCCCCGTGGCGGTGCACAAGATCCTGGTCGTGATGCTCGTGCCACGGGACCGGGAGGACTGGCTGCGGGCCGGGCACGACCGGCTCGACCTGCGGCACTGCTGTTACTGGATCAACCTGGCCGGCCACCCGGTCACGGGACGGCGCAGGACCACCGTGCGCATCCCGACGACGCGGATCTTCGACGACCGGGCGCTCTGCGAGATCATGGCGCGGGTCGGCGTGGGAGGGAGACCTTGATGCACCGGCCGATCGACGAACCCGAGAACGGGGCCGGTCACGGCCCCGACCCCATGCGCCCGCCCGCCCACCCCGTACCGCACCCCTTCCACCCCCATCCCCACCCTCACCCCGCCCCCGGCGAGCTCCCCGGCCACTGGACCGGCGTCCCCGCCGCACCCGCAGCTCCCTGGGCCGACGCGGGGGAGGCGCCCGACCCCGGCCGGGTCGACCCGCGGGTCCTCGGCGCGCTGCTCGCCCGGCACGGCTGGCGGCGCCGCGGCGGGGGCGCGGGCCGCTACAGCCGCTGGTCCCCGCCGGGACCCGAGGCCGGCAGCCGCGGCACCAGCCTCCTGGTGCCGGAGAGCCGGGCCTTCCCCGACTGCGAGGACCTCATCGGCGAGGCCCTCACCGCGCTCGCCCGCAGCGGCACGCCCTCGGCCCGCGAGGTGCTCACCGGGCTCGCCGTCCCCAGCGACGAGATCCGCTGGTGGCGCGATGTGCCCCCGGGCCCGGCCGGGGCCGTGCCCTGGCCCGTGCAGGAACAGCTCAGGTCCGCCGCCCGCAGCCTGCTGCTCGCCGGTGCCCTCGCCGTCCGCGGCCGGGCCGGCTACCACGGGGCCCGGCACCGCAGGCAGGCCCAGACGTCCCTGGAGAGCGTCGTCGTCGGCGCCGTCCCGGGCGGCCGCGGCCTGACCGCGTTCCTGCCCGTCGACCCCGGGCGGGCCGTCTCCGTCCGGCTCTACCACGCCCTCTACGCCACCCGCGAGGCCGTCGACTACCAGCGGGCGACCGGCGGCATGGAGGCCTTCGACAGCGCCGTCGAGGCGGGGGTGAGCCGCGAGCTGACCGAGGCCCTCGTCGCGCTCGTGCGCGGCACCGAGGGCGCCAGCGTCGCCCTGGAGTGGTCCCCGGCCGCCGGCACCCCCGCGGGGTGCGCCGCCCGCCCCGAGCCGGTCGAGTTCTCACCCGGCGACCTGCCCGCCCTGCGCGAGGCCGGCACCCGCTACCTGGCCGGCGAACCCTCCGTACCCGTACGCATCACCGGCGCCGTCGTCCGCATGCGCCGCTCCGGCCCGCGCGGCGAGGGCACCGTACGGCTCCGGGTGCTCGCCGGCGCCGAGGTGGGCCACGTCCGGGTCACCCTCGACGAGGAGGGCTACCGCACCGCCGGCCACGCCCATCTCGTCGGGCTGCCGATCCGGGTCGTCGGCCGGCTGGAGAGCCGGGGCGGCTTCCGCCGGCTGACCGACGCGACCGGAGTCGTCCCCGTGCAGGTGGACGAGGCCGAGCGGGACCGGCTGATGAAGTCGCTCCAGGGGACCGTCGACGATGCGGACTTCTTCGAGGAGGCCTGCGGCCCCGGCGACGACCGAGAGCCGGGCACGGGCCCCGGGTAGGATCAAGGCCAGCGCGGCACCTCGTCTCTGCCGCGCACCGCCGGCGCCGGCACCTCGTGTCTGCCTGCGCCCCTATGTCATGGAGCACCCGTGTCCGAAGTCCGTGTGACCGTCCAGTCCGCCTCGGGATCTGAGGAGAGGACGGTGAGCGCGGGCACCACGGCCGGCGCCCTGTTCGCCGACGACCGCACCATCATCGCCGCCCGAGTCGCGGGCGAGCTGAAGGACCTGTCGTACGAGATCGCCGACGGCGAGGTCGTCGAAGGCGTCGAGATCTCCTCCGAGGACGGTCTGAACATCCTGCGCCACTCCACCGCGCACGTGATGGCCCAGGCCGTGCAGGAGCTCTTCCCCGAGGCCAAGCTGGGCATCGGCCCGCCGGTCCGGGACGGCTTCTACTACGACTTCGACGTCGAGAAGCCGTTCACGCCCGAGGATCTCAAGGCCGTCGAGAAGAAGATGCAGGAGATCCAGAAGCGCGGCCAGCGCTTCGCCCGCCGCGTCGTGACCGACGAGGAGGCCCGCGAGGAGCTCGCGGCCGAGCCGTACAAGCTGGAGCTCATCGGCATCAAGGGCGCCGCGTCGACCGACGACGGCGCGAACGTCGAGGTGGGCGGCGGCGAGCTGACCATCTACGACAACCTGGACGCCAAGACGGGCGAGCTGTGCTGGAAGGACCTCTGCCGCGGTCCGCACCTGCCCACCACCCGCAACATCCCCGCGTTCAAGCTCATGCGCAACGCCGCCGCCTACTGGCGCGGCAGCGAGAAGAACCCGATGCTCCAGCGCATCTACGGCACCGCGTGGCCGTCGAAGGAGGAGCTGAAGGCCCACCTCGACTTCCTCGCCGAGGCCGAGAAGCGCGACCACCGCAAGCTCGGCAACGAGCTCGACCTCTTCTCCATCCCGGACGAGATCGGCTCCGGCCTCGCGGTCTTCCACCCCAAGGGCGGCATCATCCGCCGGGTCATGGAGGACTACTCGCGCCGCCGGCACGAGGAGGAGGGCTACGAGTTCGTCTACTCGCCGCACGCCACCAAGGGCAAGCTCTTCGAGAAGTCCGGTCACCTCGACTGGTACGCCGAGGGCATGTACCCGCCCATGCAGCTCGACGAGGGCGTGGACTACTACCTCAAGCCCATGAACTGCCCGATGCACAACCTGATCTTCGACGCGCGCGGGCGCTCCTACCGTGAGCTGCCGCTGCGGCTGTTCGAGTTCGGCACCGTGTACCGGTACGAGAAGTCCGGCGTCGTGCACGGTCTGACCCGGGCCCGCGGCTTCACCCAGGACGACGCGCACATCTACTGCACCCGCGAGCAGATGGCGGACGAGCTCGACAAGACGCTCACCTTCGTCCTGAACCTGCTCCGCGACTACGGTCTGACCGACTTCTACCTGGAGCTGTCCACCAAGGACCCGGAGAAGTACGTCGGTTCGGACGAGGTGTGGGAGGAGGCCACCGCGGTCCTCCAGCAGGTCGCCGAGAAGCAGGGCCTGCCGCTGACCCCCGACCCGGGCGGCGCCGCCTTCTACGGCCCGAAGATCTCGGTGCAGGCCCGTGACGCCATCGGCCGTACCTGGCAGATGTCGACCGTGCAGCTCGACTTCAACCTGCCGGAGCGCTTCGACCTGGAGTACACCTCGCCGGACGGCACCAAGCAGCGCCCGGTCATGATCCACCGTGCCCTGTTCGGCTCGATCGAGCGGTTCTTCGCGGTGCTCCTGGAGCACTACGCGGGCGCCTTCCCGGCCTGGCTGGCCCCGGTGCAGGCGACCGGCATCCCGATCGGCGACGCGCACGTGGAGTACCTGCAGGAGTTCGCCGCCAAGGCGAAGAAGCAGGGGCTGCGGGTGGAGGTGGACGCCTCCTCCGACCGGATGCAGAAGAAGATCAGGAACGCGCAGAAGCAGAAGGTGCCGTTCATGATCATCGCGGGTGACGAGGACATGGCCGCCGGCGCGGTCTCCTTCCGCTACCGCGACGGCTCGCAGGAGAACGGCATCCCCGCCGACGAGGCCATCGCCAAGATCGCCAAGATCGTCGAGGACCGCGTCCAGGTCTGAGGGCCGTAGCAGTCCGAGGAGCGTAGGAGTCCGAGGACCGCAGGAGGCGATCAGGAGGCCCCCGGGGAACCCCCCGGGGGCCTCCCGCCGTCCCCGCGCTCGTCCTCCCGCGTGAACACCTGGATCAGCCACGACGAGAACGAACCCGTCACCGCGCCCAGCAGGGCCAGGCCGCAGGCCATGACGCCCACCGCCACCACTCGGCCCATCGGGGTCACCGGCGTCACGTCCCCGTAGCCCACCGTCGACAGCGTCGCGCAGACCCACCAGACGGCGTCGCCGAAGGTGCGGATGGTCGCGCCGGGGGCGTCGTGCTCGTAGTGGTAGACGGTGAGCGCCCCCGCGAAGCCGAGCAGGGTCGCCGAGAGGCCCGCGTACGCCATCACCCGGGCGTAGAGCGTGAGCCGCGGTTGATGGTGGCGGCGCTGGATCCGGTCGTATGTGCGGACCACCCGCAACGGGCGCAGCAGCGGCAACAGCAACACCACGGTGTCGAGCAGATTTCGGCGTACGAAGCGCAGCGGGCCGAGACGGCTGAGCCGGAGCCGCACCGCGTAGTCGATGACGAAGACCGCCCAGGCGGCGAAGACGAAGGCGAGGGAGAGGTCGCGCCAGCCGGCGGACAGGTCCTGGGCGAGGACGAGCACCGTGTAGCCGCCCAGGTAGACGAGGGAGGCCACCGTCAGCGGTGGCTCCATCAGGAGGTCCCAGCGCTCCTGCTGCGGTGGTGCCGGCGGCCTGTCGCTCATCGGATCAGCATGGCGCCTGCACGGATCTTCCGCCCCGGCGACACGTTCCGAACGGGCGACGCAATATGCTGCTCAGCATGACGACTGAGCCGGAACAGCAGATGGGAGTGGGGACGCAGGACGCGTTCCAGCGCCTGTGGACGCCTCACCGGATGGCCTACATCCAGGGCGAGAACAAGCCGACCGGGCCGGGCGCCGAGGACGGCTGTCCCTTCTGCACCATCCCGGCGAAGTCGGACGAGGACGGCCTGGTGATCGCGCGGGGCCAGAGCGTGTACGCGGTGCTCAACCTCTACCCGTACAACGGTGGTCACCTGATGGTCGTCCCGTACCGCCATGTCGCCGACTACACCGATCTCGACCGGGCCGAGACCGCCGAGCTGGCGGAGTTCACCAAGCGGGCCATGGTCGCGCTGCGCGCCGCGTCCGGTGCGCACGGCTTCAACATCGGCATGAACCAGGGCACCGTCGCCGGGGCGGGCATCGCCGCTCATCTGCACCAGCACGTCGTGCCCCGCTGGGGTGGCGACACCAACTTCATGCCGGTGGTCGGGCACACGAAGGTGCTGCCGCAGCTGCTCGCGGACACCCGGAAGATGCTGGCCGACGCGTGGCCGGCCGGCATCTGATCCGTACGGATCCCCCTTACGCGTCGTAGAGGTCGGCCTTCTTCGGGCCGGGGTCCTGGACGCCGCCGCTGAGGATCAGCGAACGGTTGGTGAAGCGTTCCGTGTCCACGTTGTGGTCGTCGAGGACCTTGAGGGTCGCGGCGTGGACCGCCCGCAGCACCGGCGTGGCCGCGCGGATGGCGTCGTCGGCCATGAAGCGGTGGCGCCAGGGCTGGCCGGCCCAGGCGTGCCGCAGGCCGAACGGCTCGGGCAGGACCAGTTTGCCGCCGAGGAAGTCCAGGACCGGCGGGAACCAGGTGAGGGGCGCGCGGACGGCCTGGCGCACGACGTCGTCGGTGCCGGTCACCGGCAGCTTGATCTCCTTGGTCTCCCAGAACCTGACGGTCTTGGAGACCTCCTTGGTCTTGGCCTTGGGCTTGGTGGTGAACAGGCCGTGGACGGGGCCGAGGGCGTGTCCGGTGACCTCCACGCGCAGGGTGTGGTGGAGCGAGGTGACGGTCACCATCATGGTGAGGACCAGCTGGCCGTCCCAGAGGGTGAACTGGACGCCCAGGTAGTGGCGGTTGCCGGCGCCGAACTGCTGGTCGTTGCAGATGCGCTGTATCTCGTGCGGCTTCACCTGGTAGGCGACGATGTTCTCGCCCTCGGGGCGGGCGACCTCGTCGGCGCCCTCGCCGACGGGCGAGACGATCCAGTGCTTGACCGTGGGCTTGGGGAAGCCGGTCTTGAGCGAGCCGCGCTCCAGGAGGGTCAGCTGCGTGTGGATCTGGCGGACGACGTCCCAGGCGCGGAAGTCGTGGATCTCCTTGCCGTCGCGGGGGATCAGCTCCTCGGCGAGGGTCCAGCTGCCCCAGCGGGTGCCCATGCCCAGTATCCCCTTGGGGCCCGCGTAGAAGACGATGTTGGACTGCTGCTCGGCGCCGAGCTTCTCCAGGTTCAGCCGCAGCTCCTCGGCTGTCTTCTCGGTCGGGTCCTTGGGCACGGCCTCGGGGACGGCGGCACCGAGGCCGCCGCCGCTGAGCAGCGAGGTCCAGCGCTCGCGGAGGTCGACCGCGGTGTTCTCGCAGATCCGGCGGGCCAGCAACCAGCCGACGACGGGTGCCACGATCATGGCGCGGAGGTAGTTGGGCAGGACACCGTCGAAGGGCAGCCGGAGCAGGACGAGCACGGCGAGGAGGCCCGCGGCGACGAGCACGGCGGTGCCGATGGCGCTGGTGCGCCTGTTGTCGGAGCCTGCGGCGATCCGGCGCAGCTGGATCACGCCGAGCCAGAGCAGCAGGCCGGGCAGGAACAGCAGGCCGAAGACGACGGTCACCAGGGTCAGTTTCACGTCGCGCTGCCTGCGGATGCCGGTGGCGGCCAGGCAGTGCTCGACGACGGGCTGGGGGTCCGCGCCGAAGGACTGGATCAGCGGCTTGCGGGCGCCGCCGAGCATGCGTACCTGGACGGCGCGGGAGAAGGCCTCGCCGAGGTCGGGGCGGAAGAGCTTGTGCCACTTGCCTGGCTTGACCGTGGACCTGTGCCAGTCGTTGTCGGCCTCGAGGATCGCCTCGACGGGGCTGTCGCGGTACGCGGCGGAGGCGAGGGCATGGGTCGCCGCCGTCTGTGCGTCCGAGCCCTGAAGGGGAATCTGCGCCCCGGGTCCGAAACTGCCGATCGTCACTGCCGCCCCCATCGCCGCGGTTCCCTGTGCGGGCTGTTCCCAACTGCCGCGCCCCGCACACCTTCTGAGCTGGGCACCACAGCGTAACCGGGTGGCGACGGATGCGTCACGGGAGTGGGCCGAGGCGGCCGAATGCCGCCCGCCGTAGGGGAGTTGGACGGGCGGCATCGGCTGTCAGGACGTCAGTTCCCGGACGCGATCGCTTTCCGGTCGGTCACGATCCCTGCAAGGCCGGTCACGATCCCTTTCCGGCCTGGTCCCTGATCTTGTCCGCCAGGTGCGGGGGCATCGCCTCGTGCCGGGCGTACGCACGGTCGAAGCTGCCGGTGCCGTGCGAGACGGAGCGCAGGTCGACCGCGTACCGTCCGATCTCGATCTCGGGCACCTCCGCGCGCACCAGGGTCCGGCCCGGTCCGGCCTGTTCGGTGCCGACCACGCGGCCGCGCCGCCCGGACAGGTCGCTCATCACCGGGCCGACGTAGTCGTCGGGGACGAGCACCTGGACCTCGGCCACGGGTTCCAGGAGGTGGATCGGCACCTCGGCGGCCGCCTCGCGCAGGGCGAGGGCGCCGGCCGTCTGGAAGGCGGCGTCGGAGGAGTCGACCGAGTGGGCCTTGCCGTCGCGCAGGGTGACCCGGATGTCGACCAGGGGGTAGCCGGCGGCGACCCCGCGGGCGGCCTGGGCGCGGATGCCCTTCTCGACGGAGGGGATGAACTGGCGGGGTACGGCGCCGCCGACCACCTTGTCGACGAACTCGATGCCGCTGCCGGGCGGCAGCGGCTCGACGTCGATCTCGCAGATGGCGTACTGGCCGTGCCCGCCCGACTGCTTGACGTGCCGGCCGCGCCCGGCGGAGGCCCCGCCGAAGGTCTCGCGCAGCGAGACCTTGTGCGGCACGGTGTCGACCTGGACGCCGAAGCGGCCGCGCAGCCGTTCCAGGGCGACGTCGGCGTGGGCCTCGCCCAGGCACCACAGGACGACCTGGTGGGTGTTCTGGTTCTGTTCGAGCCGCATGGTGGGGTCCTCGGCGACGAGCCGGGCGAGGCCCTGCGAGAGCCGGTCCTCGTCGGCCTTGCTGTGCGCCTCGATGGCCAGCGGCAGAAGCGGCTCGGGCATCGACCACGGTTCCATGAGGAGCGGGTCGTCCTTGGCGGAGAGGGTGTCGCCGGTCTCGGCCCGGGCGAGTTTGCCCACGCAGGCGAGATCGCCGGCGACGCAGTGGGAGAGGGTTCGCTGCTGTTTGCCGAACGGGGAGGTGAGTGCCCCGACGCGCTCGTCCACGTCGTGGTCCTCGTGGCCCCGTTCGGCCAGGCCGTGCCCCGAGACGTGGACGGTCTCGTCCGGCCGCAGGGTGCCGGAGAAGACCCGTACCAGCGAGATCCGCCCCACGTACGGGTCGGAGGAGGTCTTCACGACCTCGGCGACCAGCGGCCCGTCGGGGTCGCAGGCCAGCGCCGGACGCGGTGCGCCGTCGGGGGTGGTGACGGCGGGTGCCTCCCGCTCCAGCGGGGTGGGGAAGCCGCGGGTGATCAGCTCCAGGAGCTCGACCGTGCCGAGTCCCTGCTTGGCGCCGTCCGTCGCCGGGGCGGCCGCGAGCACGGGGTGGAAGGTGCCGCGGGCGACCGCCTTCTCCAGGTCGTCGATCAGGGTCTTGAGGTCGATCTCCTCGCCGCCGAGATAGCGGTCCATCAGGGTCTCGTCCTCGCTCTCGGCGATGATCCCCTCGATCAGCCGGCTGCGGGCCTCGGCGATCAGCGGCCGCTGGGTCTCGTCGGGCGGGTCCTCCTGCCGTACCCCCGAGGAGTAGTCGAAGATCCGCTCGGTGAGCAGCCCGACCAGACCGGTGGCGGGCGCGTGCCCGTCGGCGCCCTCGGCGCCGCGTACGGGCAGGTAGAGCGGGAGTACGGCGTCGGGGTCGTCGCCGCCGAAGAGCGACGCGCAGACCTCGGTGAGCCGGCCGAAGTCGGTGCGGGCCGTGTCGAGGTGGGTGACGACGATGGCCCGGGGCATGCCGACCGCGGCGCACTCCTCCCACACCGCGCGGGTCGAGCCGACGACCGCGTCGGCCTCCTGCGCCGCCGAGACCACGAAGAGGGCCGCGTCCGCCGCGCGCAGACCGGCCCTGAGCTCACCGACGAAGTCGGCGTATCCGGGGGTGTCCAGGAGGTTGATCTTGTACCCGTCCCATTCGACCGGGACGAGGGAGAGCTGTACGGAACGCTGCTGGCGGTGCTCGATCTCGTCGTAGTCGGAGACCGTCCCGCCGTCCTCGACGCGACCGGCCCGGTTGACCGCGCCCGCGGTCTGGGCCAGGGCCTCGACGAGGGTCGTCTTGCCCGATCCGCTGTGGCCGACCAGCACCACGTTCCGTACGGCCGAGGGCCGGTCGGCCGTTGGAGCCCTGCCGGCGGCTCCGGAGTGGGGGTTCGCCTTGTCGCCCATGATGTTCTTCCTCCCGACTGCTTCGTACTCCGTACGGTGAGGTGGGGGGCGCGGGCGCGGGGGAGTGGTGCGGCATGTCGCGCGTCGCGTGCGGCTCCGGCGATGCCCGCGGTTGTCCTTCGAGCTTTGCACCGACGTCACGGTGCGTCCATACGTCGTACCCGGACCGGCCGGTGTCGGGGCCGCCGACGCGGCGAACGGGTGCCGCCGCTCTCGCGGGGGCACGCGTGGCTACGATGGGTGAGCCGGTGGTCGTAGGGGCCGCGCGGCCCACCGAACCTCGGGAAGGCCATGCTGAACAAGTACGCGCGTGCGTTTTTTACGCGTGTCCTCACACCGTTCGCCGCGTTTCTGCTCCGCCGGGGCGTCAGCCCCGACGCCGTCACGCTCATCGGTACCGCCGGGGTGGTGGCCGGCGCGCTGGTCTTCTTCCCCCGCGGGGAGTTCTTCTGGGGCACGATCGTCATCACGTTGTTCGTCTTCTCGGACCTCGTCGACGGCAACATGGCCCGGCAGGCCGGCATCTCCAGCCGGTGGGGTGCGTTCCTCGACTCGACCCTCGACCGGGTCGCCGACGGGGCGATCTTCGGCGGTTTCGCCCTCTGGTACGCGGGCAAGGGCGACGACAACGTGCTGTGCGCCGTCGCGATCTTCTGCCTGGCCAGCGGCCAGGTCGTCTCGTACACCAAGGCGCGCGGCGAGTCGATCGGTCTGCCGGTGGCCGTCAACGGTCTGGTCGAGCGGGCCGAGCGGCTGGTGATCTCGCTGGTAGCGGCCGGTCTCGCCGGGCTGCACGGCTTCGGCGTCCCCGGCATCCAGGTGCTGCTGCCGATCGCCCTGTGGATCGTGGCGGCGGGCTCCGCGGTGACGCTGGGGCAGCGGGTCGTGACGGTGCGCAGGGAGTCGGCGGAGGCGGACGCCGCCGCCCGGGGGAGCGAGGCGGCATCGTGAGCGGACCGAAGGACGGCGGGTTCAAGGACAGGCTGAGCGACCGGCTGTACGGGCTCGGCTGGGCGACCGTCAAGAAGCTGCCCGAGCCGGTCGCCAGGGGCCTCGGCCGGCGGATCGCCGACACCGCCTGGAAGCGGCGCGGCAAGAGCGTCCTGCGCCTGGAGTCCAACCTGGCGCGGGTCGTGCCCGACGCGTCCCCGGAGCGGCTGGCCGAGCTGTCGAAGGCCGGCATGCGCTCGTACATGCGCTACTGGATGGAGTCCTTCCGGCTGCCCACCTGGAGCAAGGAGCGGGCGGCCGGCAGCTTCGACCCCAAGGACGTCCACCATCTGACGGACGCCCTCGCCTCCGAGCACGGAGTCATCCTCGCCCTGCCCCACATGGGCAACTGGGACCTCGCCGGCGTGTGGGTGACCCGCGCCCTGGGCGTTCCCTTCACCACGGTCGCCGAGCGGCTCAAGCCCGAGACGCTGTACGACCGGTTCGTCGCCTACCGCGAGTCCCTCGGCATGGAGGTGCTGCCGCACACCGGCGGCGCCGCCTTCGGGACGCTGGCGCGGCGGCTGCGGGCCGGGGGGCTGGTCTGTCTGGTCGCCGACCGTGACCTGTCGTCCTCCGGCGTGGAGGTCGACTTCTTCGGCGAGAAGACGCGGATGCCTGCGGGGCCCGCGATGCTCGCCCAGCAGACCGGGGCGCTGCTGCTGCCCGTGACGCTGTGGTACGACGACACCGACGTCATGAAGGGGCAGGTACACGCCCCCTTGGACGTGCCCGCGTCGGGTACCCGGGCCGAGAAGACGTCCGTCATGACGCAGGCCCTCGCCGACGCCTTCGCCGGGGGCATCGCGGACCACCCGGAGGACTGGCACATGCTGCAGCGACTGTGGCTCGCGGACCTGGAGGAACGACGCCCTTGAGAATCGGCATCGTCTGCCCGTACTCGTGGGACGTACCGGGCGGCGTCCAGTTCCACATCCGCGATCTCGCCGAGCACCTGATCCGGCTCGGCCACGAGGTCTCCGTCCTGGCGCCTGCCGACGACGAGACCCCGCTGCCGCCGTACGTGGTGTCGGCGGGCCGCGCCGTCCCCGTGCCGTACAACGGCTCGGTCGCCCGGCTCAACTTCGGCTTCCTCTCGGCGGCGCGGGTGCGGCGCTGGCTGCACGACGGCACCTTCGACGTGGTCCACATCCACGAGCCGACCTCGCCGTCGCTGGGGCTGCTCACCTGCTGGGCGGCGCAGGGGCCGATCGTGGCCACCTTCCACACCTCCAACCCCCGCTCGCGGGCGATGATCGCCGCGTATCCGATCCTGCAGCCGGCGCTCGAGAAGATCAGCGCGCGGATCGCGGTCAGCGAGTACGCGCGGCGGACGCTCGTGGAGCACCTGGGGGGCGACGCGGTCGTCATCCCGAACGGCGTCGACGTGGACTTCTTCGCGCGGGCCGAGCCCAGGAAGGAGTGGCAGGGGGGCACGCTGGGGTTCATCGGGCGGATCGACGAGCCCCGTAAGGGGCTTCCGGTGCTGATGAAGGCGCTGCCGAAGATCCTCGCCGAGCGGCCCGGCACCCGACTCCTGGTCGCGGGGCGCGGTGACGAGGTGGAGGCGGTGGCCTCACTGCCGCGCGAGATGCGCTCGCGGGTGGAGTTCCTCGGCATGGTCAGCGACGAGGACAAGGCCCGGCTGCTGCGGAGCGTGGACGTGTACGTGGCGCCCAACACGGGAGGCGAGAGCTTCGGGATCATCCTGGTCGAGGCGCTCTCGGCGGGCGCGCCCGTGCTCGCGGCCGATCTGGACGCCTTCGCCCAGGTCCTCGACCAGGGCGCGGCGGGCGAGCTCTTCGCCAGCGAGGACGCCGACGACCTCGCGGACCGGGCCATCCGGCTGCTGGGCGACGAGGCGCGGCGCGAGCAGCTGCGGGAGCGCGGGTCGGCGCACGTGCGGCGGTTCGACTGGTCGACGGTGGGCGCGGACATCCTCGCCGTGTACGAGACGGTGACGGACGGGGCGGCTTCGGTGGCCACGGACGAGCGGGTGGGCGGTCTTCGGGCGCGGCTGGGGCTGTAGGTCCCGCGCCGCGCCGTGGTGCGGCTTTGTAGGTCCCGCGCCGCGCCGTGGTCCGGCTCGCGGGGAGTGCGGGTCGTCCCGACGCCGGGGCACACCGAGGGGCACCGGCCGCCCGTGACCGGGGGCTTCGGGAAGGGGCGCCGCCACCGCCCCGGTAGCCTGTGCGCCCGTGACCGAAACCCTGATCTGGACCCTTGTCGGGCTGATTCTCATCGGCGTCTACCTGAGCTGGACGGCCGGCCGGCTCGACCGGCTGCACAGCCGGATCGACGCCGCGCGGGCCGCGCTCGACGCGCAGTTGCTGCGGCGGGCCTCGGTCGCGCAGGAGCTGGCCACGTCAGGGGTGCTGGATCCGGCCGCGTCGATCGTGCTGTACGAGGCGGCGCACGCCGCCCGGCAGGCCGAGGAGGATCACCGGGAGGTCGCCGAGAGCGAGCTCAGCCAGGCGTTGCGGGCGGTGTTCGGTGAGCCCGAGCAGGTCGAGCTGGTGCGGGCGGCGCCCGGGGGAGAGGAGGCCGCCCTGGAGCTCGCCGCCGCGGTGCGCCGGGTGCCGATGGCGCGGCGGTTCCACAACGACGCCGTACGGGCCGCGCGGGCGCTGCGGCGCCACCGGAAGGTCCGCTGGTTCCGGCTGGCCGGTCACGCCCCGTTTCCGCTCGCCTTCGAAATGGATGACGAACCGCCCGTTGCGCTTGCGGATCGTCCTGCCTGAGGGCTCATCACCTTCGTAAGCCGAGAAAACGATCCACCGGGTGTGTATTGGCCCTTGATGTGGACCCTGGCCGGCCTGTTTCCTCCTCTTGTCGTCAACCCCGTTGTCACATGTGAGGTACCCGTGTCCACCACGCCTTCCACCACCCCGCAGTCTCCCGAGACCGGCACCGCCCGCGTGAAGCGCGGCATGGCCGAGCAGCTCAAGGGCGGCGTGATCATGGACGTCGTCAACGCCGAGCAGGCCAAGATCGCCGAGGACGCCGGTGCCGTGGCCGTCATGGCCCTGGAGCGGGTCCCGGCCGACATCCGCAAGGACGGCGGCGTCGCCCGGATGTCCGACCCGAACATGATCGAAGAGATCATCGAGGCCGTGTCCATCCCGGTCATGGCCAAGTCCCGGATCGGCCACTTCGTCGAGGCCCAGGTCCTGCAGTCGCTCGGCGTCGACTACATCGACGAGTCCGAGGTCCTCACCCCGGCCGACGAGGTCAACCACTCCGACAAGTGGGCCTTCACCACCCCCTTCGTCTGTGGCGCCACCAACCTGGGCGAGGCCCTGCGCCGCATCGCCGAGGGCGCGGCCATGATCCGGTCCAAGGGCGAGGCCGGCACCGGCAACGTCGTCGAGGCCGTCCGTCACCTGCGCCAGATCAAGAACGAGATCGCCAAGCTGCGCGGCTTCGACAACAACGAGCTGTTCGCCGCCGCCAAGGAGCTGCGCGCCCCGTACGAGCTCGTCAAGGAGGTCGCCGAGCTCGGCAAGCTGCCGGTCGTGCTGTTCTCCGCCGGTGGCGTCGCCACCCCGGCCGACGCCGCCCTGATGCGCCAGCTCGGCGCCGAGGGCGTCTTCGTCGGCTCCGGCATCTTCAAGTCGGGCGACCCGGCCAAGCGCGCCGCCGCCATCGTGAAGGCCACCACCTTCTACGACGACCCGAAGATCATCGCGGACGCCTCCCGCAACCTGGGCGAGGCCATGGTCGGCATCAACTGCGACACCCTGCCCGAGGCCGAGCGCTACGCGAACCGGGGCTGGTAATGACCTCTCCCGTGATCGGTGTCCTGGCTCTCCAGGGCGACGTACGGGAGCACCTGATCGCCCTGGCCGCGGCTGACGCCGTGGCCAGGCCCGTCAGGCGCCCCGAGGAGCTCGCCGAGGTCGACGGCCTGGTCATCCCCGGTGGCGAGTCCACGACCATCTCCAAGCTGGCCGCCCTGTTCGGGCTGACGGAGCCGCTGCGCGAGCGGATCGCGGGCGGCCTGCCCGTGTACGGCACCTGCGCCGGCCTGATCATGCTCGCCGACAAGATCCTCGACCCGCGCTCGGGCCAGGAGACCTTCGGCGGCATCGACATGATCGTGCGCCGCAACGCCTTCGGGCGGCAGAACGAGTCCTTCGAGGCGGGAGTCTCCGTCGCGGGGATCGACACCCCGGTGGAGGGCGTCTTCATCCGTGCTCCCTGGGTGGAGTCGGTCGGCGCCGCGGTCGAGGTTCTGGCCGAGCACGAGGGTCACATCGTCGCCGTACGGCAGGGGCGGATCCTCGCCACCTCGTTCCACCCCGAGCTCACCGGCGATCACCGGATCCACCAGCTGTTCGTCGACATGGTGCGCGACGAGCGGTGAGCCGATCCTTGTAGGATCTCTGGGGTTCGTTCAGAAATGGGTTACGCGAAGGAGACAGGCAGATGTCCGGCCACTCTAAATGGGCTACGACGAAGCACAAGAAGGCCGTGATCGACGCCAAGCGCGGCAAGCTCTTCGCGAAGCTGATCAAGAACATCGAGGTCGCGGCCCGCACCGGAGGCTCCGACCCGGACGGCAACCCCACCCTCTTCGACGCCATCCAGAAGGCGAAGAAGAGCTCGGTCCCGAACAAGAACATCGACTCCGCGGTCAAGCGCGGCGGCGGCCTCGAGGCCGGTGGCGTCGACTACGCGACGATCATGTACGAGGGCTACGGCCCCAACGGCGTCGCCGTGCTGATCGAGTGCCTCACCGACAACCGCAACCGCGCCGCCTCCGACGTGCGCGTCGCCATGACCCGCAACGGCGGCTCCATGGCCGACCCGGGCTCCGTCTCGTACCTGTTCAACCGCAAGGGCGTCGTCGTGCTCCCCAAGGGCGAGCTGAGCGAGGACGACGTCCTGGGCGCGGTGCTCGACGCGGGCGCCGAGGAGGTCAACGACCTCGGCGAGAGCTTCGAGATCATCAGCGAGGCCACCGACCTGGTCGCGGTCCGTACCGCGCTCCAGGAGGCCGGCATCGACTACGACTCGGCCGAGTCCAGCTTCGTCCCGACCATGCAGGTCGAGCTCGACGAAGAGGGCGCGCGCAAGATGTTCAAGCTGATCGACGCCCTCGAAGACAGCGACGACGTGCAGAACGTCTTCGCCAACTTCGACGTCAGCGACGAGATCATGGAGAAGGTCGACGCCTGATCGCGGTCTCTTTCAGCAGCGGGCCGACGGGACACACCCCGTCGGCCCGCTGCGTTGTCGGTGGCAGCCGATAGCCTGCACAAACAGTTGAGCGATCAGGGAGGGGGCGGCGTGCGCGTACTCGGGGTGGACCCGGGGCTCACCCGGTGCGGCGTGGGCGTGGTCGACGGCGTCGCCGGACGGCCGCTGACCATGCTCGGCGTCGGCGTGGTGCGGACCTCCGCCGACGCGGACATCGGCCTGCGCCTGGTCGGCATCGAGCGCGGCATCGAGGAGTGGATCGACCGCTTCCAGCCCGAACTCGTCGCCGTGGAACGGGTGTTCAGCCAGCACAACGTGAGTACGGTGATGGGCACCGCCCAGGCCAGCGCCGTCGCCATGCTGTGCGCCGCCCGCCGCGGCCTGCCCGTCGCCCTGCACACCCCCAGCGAGGTCAAGGCCGCCGTCACCGGCAGCGGCCGCGCCGACAAGGCCCAGGTCGGCACCATGGTCACCCGGCTCCTGCGGCTTTCCGCCCCGCCCAGGCCGGCCGACGCCGCCGACGCCCTGGCCCTGGCCATCTGCCATATCTGGCGCGCCCCCGCCCAGAACCGCCTCCAGCAGGCCGTCGCCCTGCACGCCTCGAAAGGCCGCCCGTCATGATCGCCTTCGTCAGCGGCCCGGTCGCCGCGCTCGCCCCCCAGGCCGCCGTCGTCGAGGTCGGTGGCATCGGCATGGCCGTCCAGTGCACCCCGAACACGATCGCGGGGCTGCGCATCGGCGAACACGCCCGGCTCGCCACCTCGTTGGTCGTGCGGGAGGACTCGCTGACCCTGTACGGCTTCGCCGACGACGACGAGCGCCAGGTGTTCGAACTGCTCCAGACCGCCAGCGGCGTCGGCCCCCGGCTCGCCCAGGCCATGCTCGGCGTGCACAGCCCCGACGCCCTGCGCCTGGCCGTCGCCACCGGTGACGAGAAGGCGCTGACGGCCGTCCCCGGCATCGGCAAGAAGGGCGCCCAGAAACTCCTCCTCGAACTGAAGGACAAGCTCGGCGCACCGCTCGGCAGCAGCGGCCTCGTCGGCGCCCAGCGCGCGGCCGCCCAGGGACCCGCCCCCTGGACTGAACAGCTCTCCGCCGCCCTCATCGGCCTCGGCTACGCGAGCCGGGAGGCCGAGGAGGCCGTCGCCGCCGTCACTCCGCAGGCCGAGGCCGCCCTCGCCGAGACGGGCTCCGCCCCCGTCCCGCAGCTGCTGCGCGCCGCCCTGCAGACCCTCAACCGGGCCCGCTGACACCCCCGTACGACTGAAAAGGCAACCACCGTGAACTGGGACGACGAGACGGCACCGGCCGCCGAGGAGCGCATCGTCGGCGCCTCCGCCGAGGGCGACGACCAGGCCGTCGAGGCCGCGCTGCGCCCCAAGGACCTCAGCGAGTTCGTCGGCCAGGAGAAGGTCCGCCAGCAGCTCGACCTGGTCCTCAAGGCCGCCCGGCAGCGCGGCGCGACCGCCGACCACGTCCTGCTCTCCGGCGCCCCGGGACTCGGCAAGACGACCCTGTCGATGATCATCGCGGCCGAGATGAACGCGCCGATCAGGATCACCAGCGGCCCCGCCATCCAGCACGCCGGCGACCTCGCCGCGATCCTGTCCTCCCTCCAGGAGGGCGAGATCCTCTTCCTCGACGAGATCCACCGGATGTCCCGGCCCGCCGAGGAGATGCTCTACATGGCGATGGAGGACTTCCGCGTCGACGTCATCGTCGGCAAGGGCCCCGGCGCCACCGCCATCCCCCTGGAGCTGCCGCCCTTCACGCTCGTCGGCGCCACCACCCGGGCCGGCCTGCTGCCGCCGCCGCTGCGCGACCGCTTCGGCTTCACCGCCCACATGGAGTTCTACGAGCCGCACGAGCTGGAGCGGGTCATCCGCCGCTCGGCCGGGCTCCTCGACGTCGAGATCGACACCGAAGGCGCAGCCGAGATCGCCGGCCGCTCGCGCGGCACCCCCCGCATCGCCAACCGGCTCCTGCGCCGCGTCCGCGACTACGCCCAGGTCCGCGCCGACGGGGTGATCACCCGCGAGATCGCCGCCGCCGCCCTCGGCGTCTACGAGGTCGACAGCCGCGGCCTCGACCGCCTGGACCGGGCCGTCCTGCAGGCCCTGCTGAAGCTCTTCGGCGGCGGTCCCGTCGGACTCTCGACCCTCGCGGTCGCGGTCGGGGAGGAGCGCGAGACCGTCGAGGAGGTCGCCGAACCCTTCCTCGTACGGGAGGGACTGCTCGCCCGTACGCCCCGTGGCCGGGTCGCCACTCCCGCGGCATGGACCCACCTCGGACTGGTTCCGCCGCAGGCAGCGGGGCCGGGGGCGGCCGGAAGCGGACAACAGGGGCTGTTCGGGGCGTGACGGCGCGGAGACTCGCCCATTAGGGAACCGGGGTGCGATGCTGGGCGTTGTTCCATCGATGCGGACTCGCCTAGACTCCGCCGATGCCGCCCTTATGGTCGGCGCACCCACCCCCGAATCAGGCCGCGCAGTCTTCTCCGGCCTTGCGAAGGAAATTCCGTCCCGTGAATAACATCGGCATGCTCCTCCCGTTCATCGTGCTCATCGGGGCCATGTTCCTCATGACCCGCTCTGCCAAGAAGAAGCAGGCGCAGGCGGTGGAGATGCGCAACCAGCTGCAGCCCGGCACCGGCGTACGCACGATCGGGGGGATGTACGCCACCGTCAAGGAGATCGGTGACGAGACCGTCCTCCTCGAGGTGGCGCCCGGCGTCCACGCGGTCTACGCGAAGAACTCGATCGGCGCCGTCCTGGAGGACGCGGAGTACAACCGCATCGTCCACGGCGACGAGCCGGGCGACGTCGTCCCGGACGACGCCTCCTCGCTGACCGAGGCCGCCGACGAGGCCGCCGAGGACACCACCGAGGGCGTCAAGGCCGACCTCACCAAGAAGACCGACGCTGCCGAGGGCGACAAGGACGGCAAGGCGGACGGCGAGACCGAAGCGAAGTAATCGCGGCCGGAGCCGCGCGTCCGCCGATCCGGCACGCGCGGCTCCCGCATCGGTTTCACGTCTGCGGGGGCAGTCCCCACACACACTTCGTGGCCGTCGCGCGCCCACCCGGCGCGGGGCGGTTTGGACAGGGAGAAACGACAAGGTGGCAGCACCGAAGAAGGGCCGAAGGCCGGCGGGGGGCCAGAGCCGGCCGGGCCGCGCCCTGGCACTCATTCTGATCGCCATGGTCGCGCTCACCGGCGGCATGTTCTGGTCGGGGCACACCACCCCGCGCCTGGGCATCGACCTCGCCGGCGGCACGTCGATCACGCTCAAGGCGAAGGCGGACCCCGGACAGGAGTCCGCCGTCAACGAGACCAACATGAACACCGCGGTCGGCATCATCGAGCGCCGTGTCAACGGTCTGGGTGTCTCGGAAGCCGAGGTCCAGACGCAGGGCCGCGAGAACATCATCGTGAACATCCCCAAGGGGACGAACGAGAAGCAGGCCCGCGAGCAGGTCGGTACCACCGCCCAGCTGTACTTCCGGCCGGTCCTGGCCGTCGCCGCCGCCGAGCAGCCGGCGCCCGACGCCAGCTCCTCCGCGTCGCCGAAGCCCACGGCCTCCGGCTCCGCCGCGCCGAAGCCCACGGCCTCCGGCGCGACCGCGGACAAGGGCAAGAGCACCGCCACCCCGACGGCCACCGCCTCCACCCAGGGCCGTGCCGTCACCGAGGCGCTGAAGGCCCCGAGCCCCACGCCCACCGGCAGCTCCTCGCCGAAGGCGTCCACGACGCCGAAGCCCACCGAGACCGGTGACCCCGCCACCAACGCCCTGCAGCAGAAGTTCGCGGCGCTCAACTGCCTCGACCCCAAGCAGCGCAGCGCCGCGGGTCAGGGCGTCAAGCCGACCGACACCACCGTCGCCTGTGGCAAGAACGCCATCGGCCAGTGGGAGAAGTACCTGCTCGGCCCGGCAGAGGTGGACGGCAAGGACGTCGACGACGCCCAGGGCGTCTTCGACCAGCAGCGCGGCATGTGGATCGTGAACATGGAGTTCACGGGCAGCGGCGCCAAGAAGTTCCAGAAGATCACCAGCAAGCTGTCGACGCAGAGCGAGCCGCAGAACCAGTTCGCGATCGTCCTCGACGGCGAGGTCGTCTCGGCCCCGTCCGTGCGGACCGTCCTCAGCGCCAACGCGGAGATCTCCGGCAGCTTCAACCAGCAGTCGGCCCAGGACCTCGGCAACATCCTGTCGTACGGTGCCCTGCCGCTGTCCTTCGACACCCAGAGCGTCGACACCGTCACCGCCGCCCTCGGCGGCGAGCAGCTCCAGGCGGGTCTGATCGCCGGTGCCATCGGCCTCGCGCTGGTCATCATCTACCTGGTGGTCTACTACCGCGGCCTGTCGCTGATCGCCATCCTCAGCCTCGGCGTCTCGGCCCTGCTCACCTACGTGATCATGGCCCTGCTCGGCCCGGCCATCGGCTTCGCGCTGAACCTGCCGGCCGTCTGTGGCGCCATCGTGGCCATCGGTATCACCGCGGACTCGTTCATCGTGTACTTCGAGCGCATCCGCGACGAGATCCGCGAGGGCCGCACCATGCGTCCGGCCGTCGAGCGCGCCTGGCCGCGGGCCCGGCGCACCATCCTGGTCTCCGACTTCGTGTCGTTCCTGGCCGCGGCGGTGCTCTTCCTCGTCACCGTCGGCAAGGTGCAGGGCTTCGCGTTCACGCTCGGACTGACCACCGTGCTCGACGTCGTCGTGGTGTTCCTCTTCACCAAGCCGGTGATGACGCTGCTCGCCCGCACCACGTTCTTCGGCAACGGTCACAAGTGGTCCGGTCTGGACCCCAAGCGCCTCGGTGCCAAGCCGCCGCTGCGCCGCTCCCGCCGTACGTCCGCCCCCGCTGGCCCTGTCGACCCGAAGGAGGCGTGAGATGTCGAAGCTCGGAGATCTCGGCGCCCGGCTCCACCGAGGTGAGGTCGGCTACGACTTCATCGGCAACCGCAGGATCTGGTACGGCCTGTCGGTCCTGATCACCATCACGGCGATCGTCGCCCTCGCGGTGCGCGGACTGAACATGGGCATCGAGTTCCAGGGCGGCGCCGTCTTCACCACCCCGAAGACGGCCGTCTCGGTCTCCCAGGCCCAGCAGTACGCGGAAGAGGCCTCCGGCCACGACGCCATCGTCCAGCAGCTCGGCAACGACACCCTGCGCATCCAGGTCGGCGGCCTCGACACCGAGAAGTCCGACCAGGTGCGCGCGGAGCTCGCCAAGGACCTGGGCGTCGCCGAGAACAAGATCGCGGCGGAGCTCGTCGGCCCCAGCTGGGGTGAGCAGATCGCCACCAAGGCCTGGACCGGCCTCGGGATCTTCATGATCCTCGTGGTGATCTACCTCGCCATCGCCTTCGAGTGGCGGATGGCCGTCGCGGCGCTCGTCGCGCTCATCCACGACCTCACCATCACCGTCGGCATCTACTCGCTGGTGGGCTTCGAGGTCACGGTCGGTACGGTCATCGGTCTGCTGACGATCCTCGGTTACTCGCTCTACGACACGGTCGTCGTCTTCGACTCGCTCAAGGAGCAGACGAAGGGCATCACCAAGCAGACCCGGTGGACCTTCAGCGACATCGCCAACCGCTCGATCAACAGCACCCTGGTCCGGTCGATCAACACCACGGTCGTCGCCCTGCTGCCGGTCGCCGGTCTGCTCTTCATCGGTGGCGGCGTCCTCGGCGCCGGCATGCTCAACGACATCTCGCTGTCGCTGTTCGTGGGTCTCGCCGCCGGTGCGTACTCCTCGATCTTCATCGCCACCCCGCTCGTCGCCGACCTCAAGGAGCGCGAGCCGGCGATGAAGGCCCTGAAGAAGCGCGTCCTGGCCAAGCGGGCCGCCTCTGCCGCCAAGGGCGAGTCGGCGGACGACCTCGCGGAGGACAACGGCCCCGACGAGGCCGCCGAGGCCGCCGTCGTCGGCCAGGGCCGCCGCGGCCGCCCCTCGGAGCGCCGCGGATGACCGGCGGGGCCCAGCGCACCGCGGAGCTGCTCCTGAGCCGGATCCGGGACGTCCCCGACTATCCGAAGCCGGGCGTGCTGTTCAAGGACATCACGCCGCTGCTCGCGGATCCGGAGGCGTTCGGCGTCCTCACCGACGCCCTCGCCGGGCTCTGCGCCGAGCACGGCGCGACGAAGATCGTCGGCCTGGAGGCGCGCGGGTTCATCCTGGCCGCGCCCGTCGCCGTCCGCGCCGGCCTCGGCTTCATCCCGGTCCGCAAGGCCGGGAAGCTGCCCGGTGCCACCCTGCGGCAGGCGTACGAGCTGGAGTACGGCACCGCCGAGATCGAGGTGCACGCCGAGGACCTGGCCGCGGGCGACCGCGTCATGGTCATCGACGACGTCCTCGCCACCGGCGGAACCGCCGAGGCGTCCCTCGAGCTCATCCGGCGTGCCGGGGCCCAGGTCGCCGGCGTGGCCGTGCTCATGGAGCTCGGCTTCCTGCCGGGCCGGGCCCGCCTGGAGCCCGTCCTGGACGGCGCTCCGCTCACCGCGCTCATCACCGTCTGACACCGTCGGACCCGTACGGGGGCGGCTCGGGAATTCCCCGGGCCGCCCCCGTCGTTTTCCGGACATGCCCCGTATCGGGGCCCGGTGAAGCCCCCGCGGACATCTCAGCCCTCAGGCACGTGAGCACCGAAGCTCCCAGGTCGATACGATGGCCTTTCCGGGCCTGACCGGGGGACCCGGAACCTCCCCCAGACTTCGTCCGGGGGGACCCCCAGAGGAGCGCTTCTTGCCAGACGAGGCCCAGCCACTCTCCGCCGCGCAGCCCGAGCAGCAGGCCGACCAGGCCGCGACGGGAGCCGCCGCGCCCCAGAACCCGCCCGCGGAGACCAGGCCCCGGCCCGCCGCCCCCGCACCGGCCCAGGCCGGCCGGCCCGCGCCGGCCACGCCGAGCCGCTCCGGCGGCTCCTCCAACCGCGTGCGCGCACGGCTCGCCCGCCTGGGCGTCCAGCGCTCCTCCCCGTACAACCCGGTCCTCGAACCGCTGCTGCGGATCGTCCGCTCCAACGACCCGAAGATCGAAACGGCGACATTGCGCCAGATCGAGCGGGCCTACCAGGTAGCCGAGCGCTGGCACCGCGGCCAGAAGCGCAAGAGCGGCGACCCGTACATCACGCACCCGCTCGCCGTCACCACCATCCTCGCCGAGCTCGGCATGGACCCCGCGACCCTCATGGCCGGGCTCCTCCACGACACCGTCGAGGACACCGAGTACGGCCTGGAGGACCTGCGCCGCGACTTCGGCGACCAGGTCACCCTGCTCGTCGACGGTGTCACCAAGCTCGACAAGGTCAGGTTCGGCGAGGCCGCGCAGGCCGAGACCGTCCGCAAGATGGTCGTCGCCATGGCCAAGGACCCGCGCGTCCTGGTCATCAAGCTCGCCGACCGCCTGCACAACATGCGCACCATGCGCTACCTCAAGCGGGAGAAGCAGGAGAAGAAGGCGCGCGAGACCCTCGAGATCTACGCGCCCCTGGCCCACCGCCTGGGCATGAACACCATCAAGTGGGAGCTGGAGGACCTCGCCTTCGCGATCCTCTACCCCAAGATGTACGACGAGATCGTCCGGCTCGTCGCCGAGCGCGCCCCCAAGCGGGACGAGTACCTCGCCATAGTGACCGACGAGGTCCAGGCCGACCTGCGCGCCGCACGCATCAAGGCCACCGTCACCGGCCGGCCGAAGCACTACTACAGCGTCTACCAGAAGATGATCGTCCGCGGCCGTGACTTCGCGGAGATCTACGACCTGGTCGGCATCCGCGTCCTCGTGGACACCGTCCGCGACTGCTACGCGGCGCTCGGCACCGTCCACGCGCGATGGAACCCGGTCCCCGGCCGGTTCAAGGACTACATCGCGATGCCGAAGTTCAACATGTACCAGTCGCTGCACACGACGGTCATCGGCCCCAACGGCAAGCCCGTCGAACTGCAGATCCGCACCTTCGACATGCACCGCCGCGCCGAATACGGCATCGCGGCCCACTGGAAGTACAAGCAGGAGGCCGTCGCCGGCGCCTCCAAGGTGCGCGCAGACGTCCCGAAGAAGACCGGCAAGGACGACCACCTCAACGACATGGCGTGGCTGCGCCAGCTGCTCGACTGGCAGAAGGAGACCGAGGACCCCTCGGAGTTCCTGGAGTCGTTGCGCTTCGACCTCTCGCGCAACGAGGTCTTCGTCTTCACCCCCAAGGGCGACGTCATAGCGCTGCCCGCCGGCGCCACCCCCGTCGACTTCTCGTACGCCGTCCACACCGAGGTCGGGCACCGCACCATAGGGGCCCGCGTCAACGGCCGCCTCGTGCCGCTGGAGTCCACCCTCGACAACGGCGACCTCGTCGAGGTGTTCACCTCCAAGGCCGCCGGCGCCGGACCCTCCCGGGACTGGCTGGGCTTCGTGAAGTCGCCGCGCGCCCGCAACAAGATCCGCGCCTGGTTCTCCAAGGAGCGCCGTGACGAGGCCATCGAGCAGGGCAAGGACGCCATCGCGCGGGCCATGCGCAAGCAGAACCTGCCGATCCAGCGGATCCTCACCGGCGACTCCCTGGTCACCCTCGCCCACGAGATGCGCTACAGCGACATCTCCTCGCTGTACGCGGCGATCGGCGAGGGGCATGTCACCGCCCAGTCCATCGTCCAGAAGCTGGTGCAGGCCCTCGGCGGCGAGGAGGCCGCGACCGAGGACATCGCCGAGACCGCCCCGCCGTCCCGCGGCCGGTCCAAGCGCCGTTCCAGCGCCGACCCCGGCGTGGTCGTCAAGGGCGTCGAGGACGTCTGGGTCAAGCTCGCCCGCTGCTGCACCCCCGTGCCCGGCGACCCGATCATCGGCTTCGTCACCCGCGGCAGCGGCGTCTCGGTGCACCGCAGCGACTGCGTCAACGTCGAGTCGCTGTCCCGTGAACCCGAGCGGATCCTCGAGGTCGAGTGGGCCCCCACCCAGTCCTCGGTCTTCCTCGTCGCCATCCAGGTCGAGGCCCTGGACCGCTCCCGGCTCCTGTCGGACGTCACGCGCGTCCTGTCCGACCAGCACGTCAACATCCTCTCGGCGGCCGTGCAGACCTCCCGCGACCGGGTGGCCACCTCGCGCTTCACCTTCGAGATGGGCGACCCGAAGCACCTCGGCCACGTCCTGAAGGCCGTACGGGGCGTGGAGGGCGTCTACGACGTCTACCGCGTCACCAGCGCCCGCAGGCCGTAAGGGCGCGCCGTAAGGGCGTAGGAGACGCCCGTACGACCGATACGAGAAGGGCCCCCGGCAACGCGCCGGGGGCCCTTCTCGTACCTCTGCCGTCTACGGCATCAGCCGCCGAACTCCTGCAGACCCTTCAGGGCCTGGTCGAGCAGCGCCTGACGGCCCTCGAGCTCGCGGGCGAGCTTGTCGGCCTTGGCGTCGTTGCCCGCGGCGCGGGCCGCGTCGATCTGCTTGTGCAGCTTGTCGACGGCGTCCTGCAGCTGGCCCGTCAGACCCGCGGCACGAGCGCGCGCCTCCGGGTTGGTACGGCGCCACTCGGCCTCCTCGGCCTCCTGGATCGCCCGCTCCACCGCGTGCATCCGGCCCTCGACCTTCGGGCGGGCGTCGCGCGGCACGTGGCCGATGGCCTCCCAGCGCTCGTTGATGGAGCGGAAGGCCGCACGGGCCGCCTTCAGATCCGCCACCGGCACCAGCTTCTCGGCCTCGCCGGCGAGCTCCTCCTTGAGCTTGAGGTTCTCCGTCTGCTCCGCGTCCCGCTCGGCGAAGACCTCACCGCGCGCCGCGAAGAAGACGTCCTGGGCGCCGCGGAAGCGGTTCCACAGCTCGTCCTCGTGCTCGCGCTGGGCCCGGCCCGCCGCCTTCCAGTCCGCCATCAGCTCGCGGTAGCGGGCGGCCGTCGCACCCCAGTCGGTGGAGTTCGCCAGCGCCTCGGCCTCGGCGACCAGCTTCTCCTTCACCTTGCGGGCGTCCTCGCGCTGCGCGTCGAGCGCGGCGAAGTGGGCCTTGCGACGCTTGGAGAAGGCCGAGCGGGCGTGCGAGAAGCGGTGCCACAGCTCGTCGTCGGACTTCCGGTCGAGCCGCGGCAGACCCTTCCAGGTGTCCACCAGGGCCCGCAGCCGTTCGCCCGCGGCGCGCCACTGCTCGCTCTGCGCCAGCTCCTCGGCCTCGACGACCAGGGCCTCCTTGGCGGAGCGCGCCTCGTCGGCCTGCTTGGCCTTCTGGGCCTTGCGCTCCTCGCGGCGGGATTCCACCGCCTCGGTCAGCTTGTCGAGCCGGGCGGACAGCGCCGCCAGGTCGCCCACCGCGTGGTGCTCCCGGACCTGCTCGCGGATGTGGTCGATCGCCGCCGTGGCGTCCTTGGCCGAGAGGTCGGTGGTCCTCACCCGCTTCTCGAGGAGGCCGATCTCGACCACCAGGCCCTCGTACTTGCGCTCGAAGTAGGCCAGCGCCTCCTCGGGAGTGCCGGCCTGCCACGATCCGACGACCTGCTCGCCCTCGGCCGTACGCACGTACACGGTGCCCGTCTCGTCGACGCGGCCCCACGGGTCGCTGCTCACAGCGCCTCCTCAACATGATGCCGTCGCGGGAGCTCGGCCCCCTGGCATCGTCCACGGTTTCCCGGCGGGTCTCGCCCGCCCTCCACAGCGCGGCCGACGGCCTGCGCTGTACAACGCCAATCTAGGCGAACGGCGGCCCGGCTGTCCGCACTCAGCACGACCGAAATTCAACGGTCACGCGCAGGTGTGGTTCCCGGGCCGCCCCCGCCTCACTTCTTGGTGACGACGGCCTTCTCGATCGTCACGGCCTTCTGCGGCGCGCCGTCGCCGGACCCGCCCTGGACGCCGGCCTTCGCCACGTCCTCGACGACCTTGACGCCGCTCGCGTCGAAGGTGCCGAAGGGGGTGTAGTTCGGCGGCAGCTTGGTGTCCTTGTAGACCAGGAAGAACTGGCTGCCACCGGTGTTCGCGCCCGCGTTGGCCATCGCGACGACGCCCTTCGGGTACGTCACGGTGCCGTCGGCGCCCGCCTTGCCGAGCCCGGTCAGGTTCTCGTCCGGGATGGAGTAGCCGGGGCCGCCGGTGCCGTCGCCCTTCGGGTCACCGCACTGGAGCACGAAGATGCCCGAAGTGGTGAGGCGGTGGCACTTGGTCCCGTCGAAGTACTTCTTGTCGGCGAGGTGCTTGAACGAGTTCACGGTGTGCGGGGCCTTGGCCGCGTCCATCGTGATCGTGATGTCGCCGACATTGGTCTTGAGGGCCATCGTGTACGCGGCCTTCTTGTCGACGGACATCGCCGGCTCGGGCTGCGAGGAGGCGCTCTGCTCCGGGCTCGGCGTGCTCGCCGGGTCGGTGGCGGCGTTGTCGGAGCTCTTCGAGCCGCCGTCCGTCAGCGCCACCGACGCGTACACGGCGCCGCCCGCGGCGAGCACCACCGCGAGCGAGGCGGCGATGACGCTGTTGCGGCGCGACCTGCGCCGTGCGTCCTCACGGCGCTGCTGCTGCCGCAGGTACTTCTCTCTGGCGAGCTGCCGCCGCCGCTGATCGCTGGTGACCACCGGGTCCGCTCCTTGTCGATCGTCTGTTCAGTCCAAGCCGGATGTGCCCGTACCGTATACGGGTTGGCTGTGGAATACGCAGCGCCGGTAGGCTCTGATCTGCTGCATTCCGTATCGCCGCAGCCTTCTGCCGGACGACAAATAAGGACGATCGTGCTGATTGCCGGGTTCCCCGCCGGGGCCTGGGGCACCAACTGCTACGTGGTCGCCCCCGCCGCAGGCGAGGAGTGCGTCATCATCGACCCGGGCCACCAGGCCGCCCAGGGAGTCGAGGAGACGCTGAAGAAGCATCGGCTCAAGCCCGTCGCGGTGGTCCTCACCCATGGCCACATCGACCACGTCGCCTCCGTCGTCCCGGTCTGCGGCGCCCATGACGTACCCGCGTGGATCCACCCCTCCGACCGGTACATGATGAGCGACCCGGAGAAGGCCCTCGGCCGCTCCATCGGGATGCCCCTCATGGGCGAACTGGCCGTGGGCGAGCCCGCCGACGTGCACGAACTCACCGACGGCGCCGAGCTGAAGCTCGCCGGCCTCGACCTCTCCGTCGCGCACGCGCCCGGCCATACCAAGGGGTCGGTGACCTTCCGGACCCCGGAGACCACGGAGATCCCCTCCGTGTTCTTCTCCGGTGACCTGCTGTTCGCCGGCTCCATCGGACGCACCGACCTGCCCGGCGGTGACATGGACGAGATGCTCGATTCGCTGGCCCGCGTGTGCCTGCCGCTCGACAACTCGACCGTGGTGCTGTCGGGGCACGGTCCCCAGACGACCATCGGCCAGGAGCGCGCCACCAACCCCTATCTGCGGCAGGTGGCGGCGGTCCGCCAGGGACACCGCAGCGCGGACGCTCCCCGACGAGGAATGTGACGAGACCCACGTGAGCACCTTCAAGGCCCCCAAGGGCACGTACGACCTGATCCCGCCCTACTCCGCCAAGTACCTGGCGGTCCGCGAGGCGATCTCCGGACCGCTGCGGAAGTCCGGCTACGGCTACGTCGAGACCCCCGGCTTCGAGGACGTCAACCTGTTCGCGCGCGGTGTCGGCGAGTCCACCGACATCGTGACCAAGGAGATGTACGCCTTCGAGACCAAGGGCGGCGACAAGCTCGCCCTGCGCCCGGAGGGCACCGCCTCCGTCCTGCGCGCCGCCCTGGAGGCGAGCCTCCACAAGCAGGGCAACCTGCCGGTGAAGCTCTGGTACTCGGGCTCCTACTACCGCTACGAGCGCCCGCAGAAGGGCCGGTACAGGCACTTCTCGCAGGTGGGCGCCGAGGCCATCGGAGCCGAGGACCCGGCGCTCGACGCCGAACTGATCATCCTGGCCGACGAGGCCTACCGCTCGCTCGGCCTGCGCGACTTCCGCATCCTGCTGAACTCCCTCGGCGACAAGGAGTGCCGCCCCGTCTACCGGGAGGCCCTGCAGGACTTCCTGCGCGGCCTCGACCTGGACGAGGAGACCCTGCGCCGCGCCGAGATCAACCCGCTGCGGGTCCTCGACGACAAGCGCGAGGCCGTGCAGAAGCAGCTGGTGGGCGCTCCGCTGCTGCGCGACTACCTGTGCGACGCGTGCAAGGCGTACCACGAGGAGGTGCGCGCGCTGATCACCGCGGCCGGCGTGGTCTTCGAGGACGACCCGAAGCTGGTGCGCGGCCTGGACTACTACACGCGGACCACCTTCGAGTTCGTCCACGACGGCCTCGGTTCGCAGTCGGCGGTCGGCGGTGGCGGCCGCTACGACGGCCTGTCCGAGATGATCGGCGGCCCGGCGCTCCCGTCGGTCGGCTGGGCGCTCGGCGTGGACCGCACGGTCCTGGCCCTGGAAGCCGAGGGTGTCGAGCTGGACATCCCCGCGGCGACCAGCGTCTTCGCCGTCGCCCTCGGGGCGGAGGCGCGCCGCGTGCTGTTCGGCAAGGTCTCCGAGCTCCGCAAGGCCGGCGTCGCCGCCGACTTCTCGTTCGGCGGCAAGGGCCTGAAGGGCTCCATGAAGGACGCCAACCGTTCCGGCGCCCGCTTCACGCTCGTCGCCGGTGAGCGCGACCTCGCCGAAGGCGTCGTCCAGCTCAAGGACATGGAGTCCGGCGAGCAGGAGCCGGTCGCCCTGGACGAGCTGGTCGGCACGGTGAAGGCGAAGCTCGCCTGACAGCAGGGCCGTACGGGAAGGGGCCCGGCCCGCGTCGCACGCGGACCGGGCCCCTTCGTCGTACGCCGCAGCCCTTACCCACCGCCCACGCGGGCCGTGGCACCCTGTGCGGCACAATGACCATGTCCCGGTCAGCGGAACGAGGAAGAGCGAGTAGAGCGACATGAGAGACGCAGCGGCCGCGAACCAGACCGCCGAGCGGGAGGACTCCCGCACCATCGGCGCCAGCCGCGCCTTCGCCTGGCTCCTGATGATCACCGGTGCCGCCGGCCTGCTCGCCTCCTGGGTCATCACCCTCGACAAGTTCAAGCTCCTCGAGGACCCGAACTTCACCCCCGGCTGCAGCCTCAACCCGATCGTCTCCTGCGGCAGCGTGATGAAGAGCGACCAGGCCGCGGCGTTCGGGTTCCCGAACCCGATGCTCGGCCTCGTCACGTACGCCGTCGTGATCGCCATCGGAGTCGGTGTCCTCGCCGGCGCCCGCTACCGCCGCTGGTACTGGCTCGGCCTCAACGCCGGCACGCTGTTCGGCGTCGGCTTCTGCACCTGGCTGATGATCCAGTCGCTGTACGAGATCAACGCGCTGTGCCTGTGGTGCTGCCTGGCCTGGGTCGCCACCATCGTCATGTTCTGGTACACGACCTCGCACAACGTCCGCCGCGGCGTGATCCCCGCCCCCGGCGGCCTGCGCACCTTCTTCGAGGAGTTCACCTGGGTGCTGCCGGTGCTGCACATCGGCATCGTCGGCATGCTGATCCTGACCCGCTGGTGGGACTTCTGGACCAGCTGAGCACCGGCTGACCAGGCCGCTGTCGCGGACGGGCCTTTCGGGGTTGTCAGTGGGCTGACTTAGGCTTCATGACCGTGGAGCCCGACCTGTATACCGCAGCCGCCGAAGAGCGCCAGGAGAAGGACCCGGCCAGCAGCCCGCTGGCCGTGCGGATGCGCCCGCGCACCCTCGACGAGGTCGTGGGCCAGCGCCATCTGCTCAAGCCTGGGTCCCCGCTGCGCCGACTGGTCGGCGACGGCGGCGGGGGACCTGCGGGTGCCTCGTCCGTGATCCTGTGGGGTCCGCCCGGCATCGGGAAGACGACCCTCGCGTACGTGGTGTCGAAGGCCACCAACAAGCGCTTCGTGGAGCTCTCCGCGATCACCGCCGGGGTCAAGGAGGTCCGGGCCGTCATCGACGGGGCCCGGCGGGCCGTCGGCGGCTACGGCAAGGAGACCGTCCTCTTCCTCGACGAGATCCACCGCTTCTCCAAGGCCCAGCAGGACTCGCTGCTCCCGGCCGTGGAGAACCGCTGGGTGACGCTGATCGCCGCCACGACGGAGAACCCGTACTTCTCCGTGATCTCCCCGCTGCTCTCCCGCTCGCTGCTGCTCACCCTGGAGCCGCTGACCGACGACGACCTGCGCGGTCTGCTGCGCCGCGCCCTCGAGGAGGAGCGCGGGCTCGGCGGAGCGGTGACCCTGCCCGAGGACGCCGAGGCCCATCTGCTGCGGATCGCCGGCGGCGACGCGCGGCGGGCCCTGACCGCCCTGGAGGCGGCGGCGGGTGCCGCGATCGCCAAGCAGGAGGCGGAGATCACCCTGGAGACGGTCGAGGAGACGGTCGACCGGGCGGCCGTGACGTACGACCGGGACGGCGACCAGCACTACGACGTGGCCAGCGCCCTCATCAAGTCGATCCGCGGCTCGGACGTGGACGCGGCGCTGCACTATCTGGCCCGGATGATCGAGGCGGGCGAGGACCCGCGGTTCATCGCCCGGCGACTGATGATCTCGGCGAGCGAGGACATCGGCCTCGCCGATCCGAACGCGCTGCCGCTGGCGGTGGCCGCGGCCCAGGCCGTCGCGATGATCGGCTTTCCGGAGGCGGCGCTGACCCTGAGCCACGCCACCATCGCGCTGGCCCTCGCCCCCAAGTCCAACGCGGCGACGAACGCGATCTTCGCCGCCCAGGCCGACGTGCGCAACGGCCTCGCGGGCCAGGTACCGCCGCACCTGCGCGACGGCCACTACAAGGGCGCGGCCAAACTCGGCCACGCCCAGGGCTACGTCTACCCCCACGACGTCCCCGGCGCCATCGCCCCCCAGCAGTACGCCCCGGACACCGTCCACGGGAGGCACTACTACGAGCCCACCCGCTACGGCGCGGAGGCGCGCTACGCGGACGTGGTGGAGAAGGTCCGCGAGCGCCTGAAGGGCGACGGCGGCTGACACCCACGCGGGGTGGCCGGCACGCACCCGAGGGCGGCAGGCACCCGCCCGAGGGCGGCAGGGCACCCGCCCGACGGCGCCCGGCGCCCGTCCGGGTCAGGCGCGGGCGGCCTCGAAGAGGCGGTGCATCTCGCGGCGCAGGGCGGAGACGTCCCGTACCGGCGCGGGGAAGTCGAAGCGGGCGTCGAAGGAGTGGTCCGGGCCCGCGCTGAAGCGGACGCGCAGGCCGAAGCGGTCGAGGGCGAGCGGGGCCACGTCACGGGTGGGGACGAGGGCCGCCGCGTGGGCGCCGAGGAGCGCGGTGAGGTCGCGCATCCGGTCGCCGTGGACCGCGTGCAGATGCTGCAGGAGCTCCGTCTCGTGGGCCTGCAGCGGGTCCGGCGCCGCCGCGGCGAACTCCTCGGGGTCGACCTCTCCGCAGCCCCACAGGTCGTCCACGTTGGCCGCGCCGACCTCCAGGCGCAGCATCATCCGGCCGGGCTCGGCGACCCCGGGCAGGCAGGTGAGCCAGCCGGAGACCCAGGCGCGGCCGCGGATGCGGTGGGGGACCGAGACGGGTGCGACGTCCGTGATCTCGAGCACGACCGGCAGCTCGTCGTCCTGGGCGTGCGTGGCGGCCCGCACGGGCGGGGCGTCGGCCGGGTACAGCAGGAAGATCTCGCCGTCGGGACCGACGGCGCGGGCCTCGGGCGCGAGCAGCTCGGGGCGGTGCCCGGCGGCCCCCGGAATCAGCAGCACCGCGGAGCATGTACTCTGTACGAGAGTTCGTGTGCGCTCGGCTGCTGACGGCATCCGCGCGATTTCAAGTCCGCTGGGACGCGGCTGACCATGAGCTGATCGGACCTCCGTCGCATCGATGCCATCCGCGTCTTCCGTGGAAGTAAGAGCATCGGTCTTTGTGCTGCCGTCCGTGATGCGCGTGGTGTTCCCCGGGCGAGACATGCGATCTCCTTGAGTAAGGTGAGCCTAACCTAACCTACAACGGAGGTCTGGAGAACGTGCCTAACCAGTCGCGTCCCAAGGTCAAGAAGTCCCGTGCGCTCGGCATCGCGCTGACGCCGAAGGCCGTCAAGTACTTCGAGGCCCGCCCCTACCCGCCGGGCGAGCACGGCCGTGGCCGCAAGCAGAACTCGGACTACAAGGTCCGTCTGCTCGAGAAGCAGCGTCTGCGCGCCCAGTACGACATCAGCGAGCGCCAGATGGCCCGCGCCTACGACCGCGCCAAGAAGGCCGAGGGCAAGACGGGCGAGGCGCTGGTCGTCGAGCTCGAGCGTCGCCTCGACGCCCTGGTCCTGCGTTCGGGCATCGCCCGCACCATCTACCAGGCCCGTCAGATGGTCGTCCACGGCCACATCCAGGTCAACGGCACCAAGGTCGACAAGCCGTCGTTCCGCGTCCGTCCCGACGACGTCGTGATGGTCCGCGAGCGCAGCCGCACCAAGCCGCTGTTCGAGGTCGCCCGTGAGGGTGGCTTCGCCGCCGACGGCGAGACCCCGCGCTACCTGCAGGTCAACCTGAAGGCCCTGGCCTTCCGCCTCGACCGCGACCCGAACCGCAAGGAGATCCCGGTCATCTGCGACGAGCAGCTGGTCGTCGAGTACTACGCCCGCTGATCTCGGCAACGGCGTAGTACCACCCCCGCGGTGTTCAGCCCGCCGCTTCCCCGCCCTTTCCGGTGGGGGAGCCGGCGGGCTTCCGCGTCTCCGGGACCGGTGCCCGGCCGCTACGGAACGGCCGCGGCCACTGCGCACCGCCCACGCCCCCGGTCATGGCCGGATCCCGCCGCTCGGCGAGCGCCCGGTCCACCAGCGCGTCCAGCGTCAGGCCGAGACCCTCGCGGTACGCGGCCGCGTAGCCCTCGCTGCCCAGCGCCTCGCCCGCCTGCCGCTCGCACAGCTCGCGCGGCCCGTTGAAGTAGCCCGAACCGAACAGCGGCAGCCCCACCGTGTCCCACACCGGCACCGCCGCCCCCTGGAGCACCGCCGCCTCCACGGCGTCGCCCTCGCCCGCCGTCACCAGCGCCAGCAGCTCGACCGCGAGGACCAGCCCCACCAGGTCGTGGAAGGCGTGGTTGATGGTGATGCACTCGGCGAGCAGCTCCCGCGCCGCCGCGTACGCGCCCCCGGTCAGCTCCGCGTACGCCAGCACGTACAGCGCGTACGCCCGCGTCCAGCGCTCACCGCGCTCCTCGCAGATCTCGCGGACCTCCGCGCACAGCGCGACCGCGCCCTCCAGATCGCCCTGGAAGGCCCGCGCCATCGCCAGCTCCACCTGACCCATCAGCACGTTGCTGTTCAGCTCGCCCAGCTCCCGGTAGGAGTCCAGGGCCCGGCCGATCAGCTCCTCGGCCCGGGGCATGTCGTCCGACAGCAGCGCCAGACACCCCATCCGGTGCGTCGCGTACGCCTGCGCCACCGCGTTGCCCGTGGCCCGCGCCCGCTCCCCGCACTCGTGCAGCGCCGCCACCGCCGCCGTCGGGTCGCCCTGCAGGATCGCCACGTAGCCGAGCACCCACAGCGCCTTCAGCCGCGCGTCCTCGTGCTCCGCCTCCGTGCCGAGCGCCCGGTCCAGCCAGTGCCGGCCCTCCGACAGCCGTCCGCACCCCGCCCAGTAGAACCACAGCGTGCCCGCCAGGTGCTGGGCCAGCGAGGCGTCCTCCGCCGACTCGAGGGACAGCTCGAGGGCGGCCCGCAGATTCGGCAGCGCCACGTCCGCGCAGGCCGCCACCTCCGCCTGCCGGGGACTGAACCACTCCAGCTCGCACCAGGTGGCGAGCCCCATGTACCAGTCCCGGTGCCGGCGCCGCATCCGCTCCGTGTCGCCCAGCGCCGCCAGCCACTCCGCCCCGTACGCGGCGACCGTGTCGAGCATCCGCAAACGCGGGCCCGCCGCCGTGTCCTCCCGCGCCACCAGCGACTGCGCGAGCAGCTCGCCCAGCACGTCCAGCACCTCGTCCGCCGGCAGGTCGGGGCCCCCGCAGACGTACTCCACCGCCTCCAGGTCGAAGGGTCCCGCGAACACCGAGAGCCGCGCCCACAGCAGCCGCTCCCGCGGCGTGCACAGCTCGTGGCTCCAGCCGATCGCCGTCCGCAGCGTCTGATGCCGGGGGAGCGCACCGCGCCGACCGCCGCCCAGCAGCCGGAACCGGTCATCGAGACGCTGCAGCACCTGCCCGACCGTGAGCAGCGGCAGCCGCCCCGCCGCCAGCTCCAGTGCGAGCGGGATCCCGTCCAGCCGCCGGCACAGCTCCCGCAGCGCCCCGTCGTCGTCCACCGGGGCCGCCCCCGACTCCGCCGCCCGCTCGGCGAGCAGCGCCATCGCGTCCCCGTCGTCCATCGGCGCCAGGGTCAGCACCGCCTCCCCGTCCACGCGCAGCGGACGGCGGCCCACCGCGAGCACGGTCAGGCCCGGACAGCCGCGCAGCAGCTCCCGCAGCAGCCCGGCGCACTCCTCCACCAGGTGCTCGAAACCGTCCACCACGAGCAGCAGCCGGCGCTCCGCGAGATGCTCGACCAGCACCTCCTGCGGCCCCCGCAGCGTGTGGTCGGTGAGACCGAGGGCCTCGACCAGCGCATGGGCCACGAGCTCGGGATCGCGCAGCGGGGCCAGCTCCGCCAGCCTTACCCCGTCGGAGTAGCGTTTCTGCGCCGCCGCGGCGGCCCGCAGGGCCAGCCGTGTCTTGCCGACCCCGCCCACACCGACGACCGTGACCAGGCGGAACTCGTCAAGCAGCCGCGCCAGTTGGTCCTGTTCCGCGGCCCGTCCCACGAACCGGTTCAGCTCCGCAGGGAGATTGCTCCGTCGCATGGGACACGGAGCGTACCCACCTGCACGCGCTCCGTACAATCGGCCCCGTACAACTCCCCTCCCACAAGCGGTAATGCGGTACGGCGTGAGACCTCCGGCGCGATAGGGTCGGAGGACTGGTAAACACGGGCCCGACGACCGTCGGGGGCCCGACGACAGCAGAGAGCGGTGCGGAGTGACCGGTGGTGAGGTTGCCGGGATCCTGGTGGCCGTGTTCTGGGCGATTCTGGTCTCGTTCCTCGCCGTGGTGCTGGTGAGGCTGGCGCAGACGCTCAAGGCGACCACCAAGCTCGTGGCGGACGTGACGGAACAGGCCGTTCCGCTGCTCGCCGACGCCTCCGCGACCGTCCGCTCCGCACAGACCCAGCTCGACCGGGTCGACGCCATCGCCTCGGACGTCCAGGAGGTCACCTCCAACGCCTCCGCGCTGTCCACCACCGTCGCCTCCACCTTCGGCGGCCCGCTCGTCAAGGTCGCGGCCTTCGGCTACGGAGTGCGCAAGGCGCTGGGCCGGGATCGTCAGGACGCGCCGCCCGCGCGCGACCGGCGTACTGTGATCGTCGGTCGCACCCTGCCGTCCGCGAGGCGCCGGAAGCAGAAGGGCTGAGCACGATGTTCCGCCGTACGTTCTGGTTCACCGCGGGCGCGGCCGCCGGCGTGTGGGCCACCACCAAGGTCAACCGGAAGCTCAGGCAGCTGACCCCCGAGAGCCTCGCGGCCCAGGCGGCGAACAAGGCCGTCGAGGCCGGCCACCGGCTCAAGGACTTCGCCCTCGACGTCAGGGCGGGCATGGTCCAGCGCGAGGCCGAGCTCGGCGAGGCGCTCGGCCTGGACGCCCCGGTCGACCCGGCCCCGGGCCACGAGCTCCCCGGCCCGCGCCGCAGGCCCGCACTGGGGCCGCACGCGGACCCCACCACGACCACCACGTATTCGTTTTCGTACAACCGGAATGAGGACCACTGATGGAGTCGGCTGAAATCCGCCGCCGCTGGCTGAGCTTCTTCGAGGAGCGCGGGCACACCGTCGTCCCTTCGGCGTCGCTCATCGCGGACGACCCGACTCTGCTGCTCGTCCCCGCCGGCATGGTGCCCTTCAAGCCCTACTTCCTGGGCGAGGTCAAGCCGCCCTTCACGCGCGCCTCCAGCGTGCAGAAGTGCGTGCGCACGCCCGACATCGAAGAGGTCGGCAAGACCACCCGCCACGGCACGTTCTTCCAGATGTGCGGCAACTTCTCCTTCGGCGACTACTTCAAGGAAGGCGCCATCAAGCTCGCCTGGGAGCTGCTGACCACCCCGGTGGAGCACGGCGGCTACGGGCTCGATCCGGAGAAGCTCTGGATCACCGTCTACCTCGACGACGACGAGGCCGAGCGCATCTGGCGCGACGTCGTCGGCGTGCCCGCAGAGCGCATCCAGCGCCTCGGCAAGAAGGACAACTTCTGGTCCATGGGCGTCCCCGGCCCCTGCGGCCCCTGCTCCGAGATCAACTACGACCGCGGCCCCGAGTTCGGCGTCGAGGGCGGCCCCGCCGTCAACGACGAGCGGTACGTGGAGATCTGGAACCTCGTCTTCATGCAGTACGAGCGGGGCCAGGGCATCGGCAAGGAGGACTTCGAGATCCTCGGCGACCTGCCGTCCAAGAACATCGACACCGGCCTCGGTCTCGAGCGCCTGGCGATGATCCTCCAGGGCGTGCAGAACATGTACGAGACCGACACCCTCAAGGTCGTCATCGACCAGGCCACCGAGCTCACCGGCGTCGCCTACGGCAAGGCCCACGACAGCGACGTCTCGCTGCGCGTCGTCGCCGACCACATGCGCACCTCCGTGATGCTCATCGGCGACGGGGTCACCCCCGGCAACGAGGGCCGCGGCTACGTGCTGCGCCGCATCATGCGCCGCGCCATCCGCAACATGCGCCTGCTCGGCGCCACCGGCCCCGTCGTCGGCGAGCTCGTCGACACCGTCATCAAGACGATGGGCGAGCAGTACCCGGAGCTGGAGACCGACCGCAAGCGCATCGAGACGGTCGCCCTCGCCGAAGAGGCCGCCTTCCTGAAGGCCCTCAAGGGCGGCACCAACATCCTCGACACCGCCGTGACCGAGACCAAGGCCGCCGGCGGCACGGTCCTCGCCGGCGACAAGGCGTTCCTGCTCCACGACACCTGGGGCTTCCCGATCGACCTCACCCTGGAGATGGCCGCCGAGCAGGGCCTGTCCGTGGACGAGGACGGCTTCCGCCGCCTGATGAAGGAGCAGCGGGAGCGCGCCAAGGCCGACGCCCAGGCCAAGAAGACCGGACACGCCGACGTCACCTCGTACCGCGAGATCGCGGACGCCGCCGGCGCCACCCAGTTCACCGGCTACACCAACACCGAGGGCGAGACCACCGTCGTCGGCCTGCTGGTCAACGGCGTCCCGTCGCCCGCCGCCTCCGAGGGCGACGAGGTCGAGGTCGTCCTCGACCGCACCCCGTTCTACGCCGAGGGCGGCGGCCAGATCGCCGACCAGGGCCGCATCAAGCTGCACTCCGGCGCCGTCATCGAGATCCGCGACGTGCAGCAGCCCGTCCCCGGCGTCTCCGTGCACAAGGGCTCGGTGCAGGTCGGCGAGGTGACCGTGGGCTCCACCGCCTACGCCGCCATCGACGTGCGCCGCCGCCGGGCCATCGCCCGCGCCCACAGCGCCACCCACCTGACCCACCAGGCGCTGCGCGACGCCCTCGGCCCGACCGCCGCCCAGGCCGGTTCCGAGAACCAGCCCGGCCGCTTCCGCTTCGACTTCGGCTCGCCGAACGCCGTTCCCGGCGCGGTCCTGACGGATGTCGAGCAGAAGATCAACGAGGTGCTCGCGCGCGAGCTCGAGGTGCACGCCGAGGTCATGCCGATCGACGAGGCCAAGCGCCAGGGCGCCATCGCCGAGTTCGGCGAGAAGTACGGCGAGCAGGTCCGCGTCGTCACCATCGGCGACTTCTCCAAGGAGCTGTGCGGCGGTACGCACGTCCACAACACCGCCCAGCTGGGTCTGGTGAAGCTGCTCGGCGAGTCGTCCATCGGCTCCGGCGTGCGCCGCATCGAGGCCCTGGTCGGCGTCGACGCCTACAACTTCCTCGCCAAGGAGCACACGGTCGTCGCCCAGCTCCAGGAGCTCGTCAAGGGCCGCCCGGAGGAGCTCCCGGAGAAGATCTCCTCGATGCTCGGCAAGCTGAAGGACGCCGAGAAGGAGATCGAGAAGTTCCGCGCGGAGAAGGTCCTGCAGGCCGCCGCCGGTCTGGTCGAATCCGCCAAGGACATCCGCGGCGTCGCCCTGGTCACCGGCCAGGTGCCGGACGGCACCGGCGCCGACGACCTGCGCAGGCTGGTCCTCGACGTCCGCGGCCGGATCCCTTCGGACCGCCCCGCCGTCGTGGCCCTGTTCACCACGGCCAACGGCAAGCCGCTGACGGTCATCGCCACCAACGAGGCCGCCCGCGAGCGCGGCCTCAAGGCCGGCGAGCTGGTCCGCACGGCCGCCAAGACCCTCGGCGGCGGCGGTGGCGGCAAGCCGGACGTCGCCCAGGGCGGCGGTCAGAACCCGCAGGCCGTCGGCGAGGCCATCGAGGCCGTCGAGCGTCTCGTGGTGGAGACCGCGTGACGATGCGTCGCGGACGCCGGATCGCGGTCGACGTCGGGGACGCCCGGATCGGGGTCGCCTCGTGCGACCCCGACGGGGTCCTGGCCACGCCGGTGGAGACCGTGCCGGGGCGTGACGTCCCGGCCGCCCACCGGCGGCTGCGCCAGATCGTCGAGGAGTACGAGCCGATCGAGGTCGTCGTGGGCCTGCCCCGCTCGCTCAGCGGGCGGGAGGGCCCGGCCGCGACGAAGGTCCGCGCCTTCGCCCGCGAGATGGCCAAGGGCATCGCCCCGGTCCCGGTCCGGCTGGTCGACGAGCGGATGACGACGGTGACGGCGACCCAGGGCCTGCGGGCCTCCGGGGTGAAGTCGAAGAAGGGGCGGTCCGTCATCGATCAGGCCGCCGCTGTGATCATCCTTCAGAACGCTCTTGAGTCCGAACGGGTATCAGGTAATCCGCCCGGTGAGGGCGTCGAAGTGGTCATCTGATCGCGATACGGTAACGTTCCGCGCGATGCGGCGGTGTTCGAACAGCTGCCGCACAACGTAGAGGCGGATCGTCCGGAAGCCTCGCGGCTGTTTGGGGATCGATGACTGAGTATGGCCGGAGCCCCGGCTCCGAACCGTGGCACCCCACGGACCCGCTGTACGGGGACCAGGGGTGGGAGGGCCAGCAGCAGTACCCGCAGCAGGCGCAGTACGGGCACCAGGGACACCAGGACCCGTACGGGCAGGGCTATGCCGACGGCATGTACCAGCAGCAGCCGCAGCAGCAGTACCAGCAGCAGGCTCAGCAGCCTCAGTACCAGCAGCAGTCGCAGCAGCCCCAGCATCCGCAGGTCTACGGAGAACAGCAGTACGGGCACCCGGGCGGTTACGACACGCCCGGGTATCCCGCACAGCAGTACGACGGCAACTGGGAGACCGGCCAGGCGGCGATGCCCTACGGCACCACCCCGGCCGATCCGTACGGCGGCCAGAACCCCGACCTCTACGGCACCCCCGAGGCCTACCCGCCGCCGCAGCCCCCGGGCCGGCGCCAGGTGCCGCCGCAGCCCGTGACCGACTGGGACGCGGAGCCGGAGGAGGAGCGGCACCCGTTCTTCACCGGTGAGGACGCGCCGGGCGACGGCCGTGGCGGCCGTGGCGGCCGCGACGAGCGCGACGACCGTGACGAGTACGACGACGAGTACGACGAGGAGCCGGCCGGCCGGCGCTCCGGACGCGAGCGTCGGGGCGGCAAGGGCAAGAAGGGCAAGAAGGCCAAGAACGGCATGGCCTGTCTGGTCGTGACGCTCGTCCTCGTCGGCGGCGTCGGCGGCATCGGCTACTTCGGCTACCAGTTCTGGCAGGGCCAGTTCGGCGCGGCGCCCGACTACGCGGGCACCGGGTCCGGCGACGTCCAGATCGAGATCCCGCAGGGCGCCGGCGGCTACGAGATCGGCAACATCCTGAAGAAGGCCGGTGTCGTCAAGAGCGTCGACGCCTTCGTCTCGGCCCAGCAGAAGAACCCCAAGGGCACCCTGATCCAGGACGGCGTCTACACGCTGAAGAAGGAGATGTCGGCGGAGAGCGCCGTCGCGCTCATGCTCAACCCGGTGAGCCAGGCCAACTTCGTGATCCCCGAGGGCAAGCGGAACGCCTGGGTGTACGAGCAGATGGACAAGCGCCTCGACCTCAAGCCCGGCACCACCAAGGACATCGCCGTCAAGCAGGCGAACAGCCTCGGCCTGCCCGACTGGGCCAAGAACCACGCCGACGTCAAGGACCCGCTGGAGGGCTTCCTCTTCCCGGCCAGCTACCCGGTCGGCAAGGGCAGCAAGCCCGAGGACGCGCTGCGCAAGATGGTGTCCCGCGCCAACGAGGAGTACGGCAAGCTCGACCTGGAGGCGAAGTCGAAGCAGCTCGGGCTCGAGGGCCCGTGGGAGCTGATCACGGTCGCGAGCCTGGTGCAGGCCGAGGGCAAGACGCACGACGACTTCACGAAGATGGCCGAGGTCATCTACAACCGTCTGAGCCCGAACAACAAGGAGACCATGCAGCTCCTGCAGTTCGACTCGTCGTACAACTACCTGATGGGTCAGAGCAAGATCAAGATCACCCGCAAGGAGATCCTGAACAACCCCGACCCCTACAACACGTACAAGCGCAAGGGCCTCACGCCGGGACCGATCGGCAACCCGGGCACGGAGGCGGTCACCGCCGCCCTCAACCCGACGAAGGACGGCTGGATGTACTTCGTCGCCACGGACGGCATGAGCAAGACCGAATTCGCCAAGACCCTCGCCGAGCACGACCGGCTCGTCGAGAAGTTCAACGCCGGGAACTGAGCATGACCTTCGCACGGCGGGCGGCCGTCCTCGGATCGCCCATCGCCCACTCCCTCTCCCCGGTGCTGCACCGGGCGGCATACCGGGAGCTCGGCCTCGACGACTGGTCGTACGACCGCTTCGAGGTCGACGAGGCCGCGCTGGCCGGCTTCGTGGGCGAGCTCGACTCGTCCTGGGCGGGGCTCTCCCTCACCATGCCGCTCAAACGGGCGATCCTGCCGCTGCTCGACGAGGTCACCGACGCGGCGGCCTCCGTCGAGGCGGTCAACACGGTCGTCCTCACCGAGGACGGCCGCCGGGTCGGCGACAACACCGACATCCCCGGCATCATCGCCGCCCTGCGTGAGCGGGGTGTGGAGAGGGTCGAATCCGCGGCCATCCTCGGCGCGGGCGCCACCGCCTCCTCGGCGCTCGCCGCCCTCGCCCGGATCTGCCCGGGTCCGGTCACGGCGTACGTGCGCAGCGAGGCGCGCGCGGAGGAGATGCGCGGCTGGGGCGAGCGGCTCGGTGTCGACGTGCGCACCGCCGGCTGGGACGACGCGGCCGAGGCCTTCGCGACCCCGCTGGTGATCGCCACCACTCCCGCGGGGACGACGGACCCGCTCGCCGCGTCCGTTCCCGAGGCGCCGGGCACCCTCTTCGACGTTCTGTACGACCCGTGGCCGACCCGTCTCGCGGCCGCCTGGTCGGCGCGCGGCGGGAAGGTGGTCGGCGGCCTCGACCTCCTGGTGCACCAGGCCGTGCTCCAGGTCGAACAGATGACCGGCCGCGTCCCGGGGCCGCTGGCCGCGATGCGGGCCGCGGGGGAGAAGGCGCTCGCCGCGCACTGAACGGCACTCGGGAACTCAAGGGGGAGACATGGGGGGTGACGTGCTGCTCGCGTCCCGGTGGGAAGCCGGATGGGATATCGCGTACCTGGTGTGGGGGCTGATCAGGGTCGCCTTCAGCGCGGGGCCGGATTGGATCCGATATCCAGTATTGGGTCTGGGGATCGCCTTCATCCTGTACACCGTCGGCCCCCGCTGCCGTGACTGGTGGCGGGAGCGGCGGAGCCCGCCGCCGGAGGTGACGGAAACCTCACTCGACACGTGAGACATGCGTCCCGACCCGTGGACCGGCGATCGATCGACCGCCAGGACGTGGGAGGATCGGGGGGAGGCGGACCAGGGCCGCGCACCCAGGTCGCGCCGTCGCAGTGCCCAGGCGCGAGCATGAGGAGCATCGTTGAGCAGGTTGCGTTGGCTGACGGCGGGGGAATCCCACGGACCCGCGCTGGTTGCAACCCTTGAGGGACTTCCGGCTGGGGTTCCGGTCACGACGGAGCTGGTGGCGGACCACCTCGCGCGGCGGCGCCTCGGTTATGGACGCGGCGCGCGCATGAAGTTCGAGCAGGACGAGGTCACCTTCCTCGGAGGTGTCCGCCACGGCCTGTCGCTCGGCTCCCCGATCGCCGTGATGGTGGGCAACACCGAGTGGCCGAAGTGGGAGAAGGTGATGTCGGCCGACCCGGTCGACCCCGCGGAGCTCAAGGAGACCGGCCGCAACGCGCCGCTGACCCGTCCGCGCCCCGGTCACGCCGACCTGGCCGGCATGCAGAAGTACGGCTTCGACGAGGCCCGGCCGATCCTGGAGCGCGCGAGCGCCCGCGAGACCGCCGCCCGTGTCGCCCTCGGCGCCGTGGCCCGTTCCTTCCTGAAGGAGGCCGCGGGCATCGAGATCGTCTCCCATGTCGTCGAACTGGCCGCCGCGAAGGCTCCGTACGGTGTCTACCCGACCCCGGCCGATGTCGAGAGGCTCGACGCCGACCCGGTCCGCTGCCTCGACGCCGACGCGTCGAAGGCGATGGTCGCGGAGATCGACCAGGCCCACAAGGACGGTGACACCCTCGGCGGGGTCGTCGAGGTCCTCGCGTACGGCGTTCCGGTGGGCCTCGGCTCCCACGTGCACTGGGACCGGCGCCTGGACGCCCGTCTGGCGGGTGCCCTGATGGGCATCCAGGCGATCAAGGGCGTCGAGGTCGGCGACGGCTTCGAGCTGGCCCGCGTCCCCGGCTCCCAGGCCCACGACGAGATCGTCAAGGGTCCCGACGGCATCACCCGCAGCTCCGGTCGCGCCGGCGGCACCGAGGGCGGCCTGAGCACCGGTGAACTGCTGCGCGTCCGCGCCGCGATGAAGCCGATCGCCACCGTCCCGCGCGCCCTCGCCACCATCGACGTGGCCACCGGCGAGGTCGCCGCCGCGCACCACCAGCGCTCGGACGTCTGCGCCGTGCCGGCGGCCGGCATCGTCGCCGAGGCGATGGTCGCGCTCGTCCTGGCGGACGCCGTCGTCGAGAAGTTCGGCGGCGACAGCGTGCCCGAGACGCGCCGCAACGTCCGGTCGTACCTCGACCACCTCCAGATCCGGTGACCGGCGGCCCGCTGGTCGTCCTCGTCGGCCCGATGGGATCCGGCAAGTCCACGGTGGGCGCGCTCCTCGCCGAGCGGCTCGGCGCCGTCTACCGGGACACCGACGCCGACATCGTCGCCGCCGAAGGGCGCGAGATCGCGGACATCTTCGTCGAGGACGGCGAGGACCACTTCCGCGCCCTCGAACGCGAAGCCGTACGCAAGGCCGTCGCCGAGCACGAGGGGATCCTCGCGCTCGGCGGCGGCGCCGTGCTCGACGAAGGCACCCGCGCCCTGCTGCGCGAACTGCCCGTCGCGTACCTCTCCATGGACGTCGAGGCGGCGGTCCGCCGCGTCGGACTCGGCGCCGCCCGGCCGCTGCTCGCCGTGAACCCGCGCCGCCAGTGGCGCGAGCTGATGGACGCGCGCCGCCACCTCTACACCGAAGTCGCCCGTGCGGTCGTCGCCACCGACGACCGCACCCCCGAAGAGGTCGCGGAAGCGGTCCTCGACGCTCTGGACCTGAAGAAGGAGACATGACGGACCAGGAAGTGACCCGTATCGAGGTCGCAGGCTCCGCGGGCACCGACCCGTACGAGGTACTGGTCGGCCGGCAGCTGCTCGGCGAGCTCCCCGGTCTGATCGGCCCCTCGGTCAGACGCGTCGCCGTGATCCACCCGGAGGCGCTCGCCGAGACCGGCGAGGCGCTGCGCGCCGACCTCGCCGACCAGGGCTACGAGGCCGTCGCCATCCAGGTGCCCAACGCCGAGGAGGCCAAGACCGCCGAGGTCGCCGCCTACTGCTGGAAGGCGCTCGGCCAGACCGGCTTCACCCGCAGCGACCTCATCGTGGGCGTCGGCGGCGGCGCCACCACCGACCTGGCCGGCTTCGTCGCCGCCACCTGGCTGCGGGGCGTGCGCTGGATCGCCGTACCGACCACCGTCCTCGCCATGGTCGACGCGGCCGTCGGCGGCAAGACCGGCATCAACACCGCCGAGGGCAAGAACCTCGTCGGCTCCTTCCACCCGCCGGCCGGTGTGCTGTGCGACCTGGCCGCGCTCGACTCGCTGCCGGTGCACGACTACGTCAGCGGCCTCGCCGAGATCATCAAGGCCGGCTTCATCGCCGACCCGGCCATCCTCGACCTCATCGAGGCCGACCCCGAGGGCGCCCGCACCCCCGCGGGACCGCACACCGCCGAACTGATCGTGCGCTCGATCCGGGTGAAGGCCGAGGTGGTCTCCGGCGACCTCAAGGAGGCCGGCCGCCGCGAGATCCTCAACTACGGCCACACCCTCGCCCACGCCATCGAGAAGAACGAGCGGTACAAGTGGCGCCACGGCGCCGCCGTCTCCGTCGGCATGGTCTTCGCCGCCGAGCTCGGGCGCCTCGCCGGACGCCTCGACGACGCCACCGCCGACCGGCACCGCGCCGTCCTCGAGTCGGTCGGACTGCCGCTCACCTACCGCGGCGACCAGTGGCCCAAGCTCCTGGAGACCATGCGGGTCGACAAGAAGTCCCGCGGCGACCTGCTGCGCTTCATCGTCCTCGACGGCCTCGGCAAGCCGACCGTCCTGGAGGGCCCCGACCCGGCCGTCCTCATCGCGGCCTACGGCGAGGTGTCCGCGTGAGCGAACCGCGCCGGGTCCTCGTCCTGAACGGCCCGAACCTCGGCCGGCTCGGCTCCCGCGAGCCCGACATCTACGGGGCGACCTCCTACAAGGGGCTCGTCGAGTCCTGCCGCAGCCTCGGCGAGGAGCTGGGCTTCGACGTCGAGGTGCGCGAGACCAACGACGAGGGCGAGATGATCCGCTGGCTGCACGAGGCCGCGGACGGGTCGATCCCCGTCGTGCTCAACCCCGGCGCCTTCACCCACTACTCGTACGCGATGCGCGACGCGGCCGCCCAGCGGACCGCGCCGCTGATCGAGGTGCACATCTCCAACCCGTACACGCGGGAAGAGTTCCGGCACACCTCCGTGGTCGCCGCCGTGGCCACCGGGACCGTCGCGGGCTTCGGGATCGGCTCCTACCGGCTCGCCCTGCGCGCGCTCGCGGAGGAGCCGACCGCCTGACCGGGCACGTCCCGCCGCCCCCGGCCGTTTCCCCTCGGGAAGCCGGGGGCGGTAACGTTCCGGCAACAGCGCACGTATCGGCGGCAGGAACGGAGTGGGGCACCGGATGCAGCACGGAATGGGGGCGCCGTTGCCACCGCACGAACCCTCCGGCCCTTCCGGCTGGGCGCCCGGCGCCCGGGCCCACGCCCAGGGAGCCGCCCACGGCGCGCACCCGCCGGTGCCGCCCGCCCCCGCGCACCACCCCTACCCCGCGCCGCCCGGACCCCCGCCCGGCGCCCCGCAGGGACCGTCGTCAGGACCGCAGCCCGGCGCCCCGCACAGCCCGCGGCCGGCTGCCCCGCGGGGACCGCAGGGACCCCAGCCGGGCACGGTCCAGGGCCCGCCGCCCGGCACGGCCCCGTCACCGGCGCCCGGCGCGCTCCAGGGCCCGCCGCCCGGCGCCCCGGCCGGACCCGCGCCCGGCTGGACCGGCGCCCCGGTCACCGGCCACGTCACGATGCCGCCGCCCGTCACCGGTACCGGCGCCGCCACCCTCGCCGTCCTCCTCATCGGCCCGGCCGGGGCCGGCAAGACGACCGTCGCCCGCCACTGGGCGCAGCGCCGCCGGGTGCCGACCGCCCACATCAGCCTCGACGACGTCCGCGAATGGGTCTGCTCCGGCTTCGCCGACCCCCAGGCGGGCTGGAACGAGAACTCCGAGGCCCAGTACCGGCTGGCCCGCCGCACCTGCGGCTTCGCCGCCCGCAACTTCCTCGCCAACGGCATCTCCTGCATCCTCGACGACGCCGTCTTCCCCGACTGGCCGGTCGTCGGCCTCGGCGGCTGGAAGCGCCACGTCGGCCCCGGGCTGCTCCCCGTCGTCCTGCTGCCCGGCCTGGACATCGTCCTGGAGCGCAACGCCGAGCGCAGCGGCAACCGGCGCCTGGCGGACGAGGAGGTCGCCGCCATCCACGGCCGGATGGCCGGCTGGTACGGCTCCGGCCTTCCGATCATCGACAACTCCACGTACGACGTCGAGACCACCGCACGCGTCCTGGACGACGTCCTGGCCCGCGCGATATCCGGGCCGCCCGCGACGTAGGCCTGAGCCTCTGCCCGGGCCCCGGGCGTTCTGCCGAGGCCCTGGGCCCCCAGGCCCTGAGCTCCGCCCTGCCCGGTCGGCCGCTCACAACAGGCCGGGGTGACCGGCCGCTCGTAGGCTCGGAACATGTCAGAGCTGTATGCGGACCGCCGGGTGCGGCTGCGCGACCGGTGCGCGGCCGCGGGCAGCCCGGCGGCCCTGGTCTCCCGCCCCGCCAATGTCCGCTACCTCACCGGCGGTTCGCCCACCGGCGCCGTGCTCCTGCTCGGCCCCGACGAGGACGTGCTGCTCTGCCCGACCGCCCCGGGCGGCGATCCGGCCGACGGGCGGCTCGACGAGCTGCTGCGCCAGCTGGTGCTGCCGGCCGGCGGCGGCGATCCGGCGGTCGCGGGCGTCGACTTCGCCCGCAAGGCCGGCGCGGACGCCCTCTCCGTCGAGGAGCACCATCTGACCGTCGCCCGCCACCGGGCCATGGGCTCCGTCGCACCCGGGCTGCGCCTCGCCGACCTGTCCTGCGCCGTCGAGCAGCTGCGGATCGTCAAGGACGAGGACGAGATCGCCTGCCTGCGGATCGCCGCCGAGATCGCCGACCAGGCCCTCGGCGAGCTCCTGGAGTCGATCCTGGTCGGCAGGACCGAGCGGCACCTGGCCCTGGAGCTGGAGCGACGGCTCGTCGACCACGGAGCCGACGGCCCGGCCTTCGCCACCTCGGTGGCCACCGGGCCGCACTCCGGGCGGGCCGGGCACAAACCCACCGACCGGCGGGTCGAGGAGGGCGACTTCCTGTCCGTCTGCCTCGGCGCCAACTACCGCGGCTACCGCTGCGAGATCGGCCGCACCTTCGTCATCGGCACCACTCCGGCCGACTGGCAGATCGAGCTCTACGACCTCGTCTTCGCCGCTCAGCGGGCCGGCCGGGAGGCCCTGGCGCCCGGCGCCGAGTACCGCGACATCGACCGCGCGGCCCGGCAGATTATCGCCGCGGCGGGCCACGCCGACGCCACCACGCCCCTCACCGGGCACGGTGTGGGCCTCGAAATCGACGAGGACCCGCAGCTCGCACCCGCGGCCATGGGTAAACTGGACGCTTGTGTGCCGGTCACCGTCGAACCGGGGGTCCACCTCCCGGGCCGGGGCGGGGTCCGGATCGATGACACGCTCGTCGTACGCCAGGAGGCGGACGGCGGACCCGAGCTACTCACCATCACGACCAAGGAGCTGCTCGCGCTGTAGAGCGCGTACGCCTCCCGGTCCCACGTCAGTCCAGGAGATTCCGCAACCGTGGCTTCCACGAACGACCTCAAGAACGGCATGGTGCTCAAGCTCGAAGGCGGCCAGCTCTGGTCCGTCGTCGAGTTCCAGCACGTCAAGCCCGGCAAGGGCCCGGCCTTCGTGCGCACCAAGCTCAAGAACGTGCTGTCCGGCAAGGTCGTCGACAAGACCTTCAACGCCGGCGTGAAGGTCGACACGGCCACCATCGACCGTCGTGACATGCAGTTCTCCTACATGGACGGCGACTACTTCGTCTTCATGGACATGGAGACCTACGACCAGCTGCACGTCGACCGCAAGGCCGTCGGCGACGCCGCCAACTTCCTCATCGAGGGCTTCACCGCCTCCGTCGCGCAGCACGAGGGCGAGGTGCTCTACGTCGAGCTGCCGGCCGCCGTCGTCCTGACGATCCAGCACACCGACCCGGGCGTCCAGGGCGACCGCTCCACCGGCGGCACCAAGCCCGCCACCCTGGAGACCGGCCACGAGATCCAGGTCCCGCTCTTCATCACCACCGGTGAGAAGATCAAGGTCGACACGCGCAGCAGCGACTACCTCGGCCGGGTGAACGACTAACCGTGGCCGCCCGGAGCAAGGCCCGCAGGCGGGCCTTCCAGATCCTGTTCGAGGCCGACCAGCGCGGCACCTCGGTCCAGGAAGTCCTCGCGGACCAGGTCCGGCACGCGCGCTCGGACGAGCGTCAGCCGCCGGTCAACGAGTTCACCATGCAGCTGGTCGAGGGCTACGCCGGGCACGTCGCCCGGATCGACGAGCTCATCGCCACCTACGCGGTGGACTGGGACCTCGACCGGATGCCCGTCGCCGACCGGAACATCGTGCGCCTCGGCGCGTACGAGCTGATCTGGGAGGACGGCACCCCGGACGCCGTGGCGATCGACGAGGCGGTGCAGCTCGCCAAGGAGTTCTCCACCGACGAGTCGCCGACCTTCGTCAACGGTCTGCTCGCGCGCTTCAAGGACCTGAAGCCGCGCCTGCGCCGGGACGCGGACGCCTGAGCGACCCCCCCGGCAGTCGAAGGGGCCCGCAGCACACGACGTGCTGCGGGCCCCTTCGCCGTACCCGCGCCTCCCCGGGCCTTTCCGGCGTACGCAGAACGCCGGGGCCGTGGGAGTCGGATCGACTCCCACGGCCCCGGCGGCACGTTTCTGCGCTGTCCCCTGCGGCGGGGTCAGTTCTCCTCGTGGGCGACGGCGCGGCGCGCGTCCGCGTCCAGGACGCCCCAGCTGATCAGCTGCTCGGTGAGGACCGAGGGGGACTGGTCGTAGATGACGGCGAGGGTGCGCAGGTCGTCCTGACGGATCGACAGCACCTTGCCGTTGTAGTCGCCGCGCTGCGACTGGATCGTCGCCGCGTAGCGCTGGAGCGGGCCGGCCTTCTCCGCGGGGACGTGGGCCAGGCGCTCCAGGTCCAGGACCAGCTTCGGCGGCGGCTCGGCGGCCCCGCCCGGCGTGGTGCCCGGCAGCAGCTCCTGCACCGGCACCCCGTAGAAGTCCGCCAGCTCGGCAAGACGCTGCACGGTCACCGCGCGGTCACCACGCTCGTAAGAGCCGACCACGACGGCCTTCCAGCGGCCCTGGGACTTCTCCTCCACACCATGGAGGGAAAGGCCCTGCTGGGTGCGGATCGCACGGAGTTTGGCCCCGAGCTGCTTTGCGTATTCGCTGGACATAACGCTCCCGGACGCTGTGACGACATGCGGCTGCGCCGCGCGGCTGGTAACTCACTGTGAGGTTACGCAGCGTGACGCTCTCCCGTCAAGCCGAATGGTCCATACCGCCCCCCTCCGGGGGACGGCGCCCGGAGTGGCGCATGGGGGGTGAGCAGGACACACGTCCGCCCCTGGTAACGTAGACGGCGCAATTCCGACGTCCTTTAAGGTCCGTCCCGTGAGGCGGAGAAGGAGGTCCGTTTCATATGGACGCACAGCAGCAGACCGATGCCCGGGCCGTTCTCGAGGCCCCCGACATCGCGCGGGTCCTGACCCGCATCGCCCACGAGATCGTCGAGCGCGCCAAGGGCGCCGACGACGTGGTCCTCCTCGGCATTCCCACCCGCGGTGTCTACCTGGCCCGCCGGCTCGCCGAGAAGCTCGAGTCGATCACCGGCGCCAAGGTCCCGGTCGGTTCCCTCGACATCACCATGTACCGCGACGACCTGCGGATGAAGCCGGCCCGTGCCATCGGCCGCACCGAGATCCCCGGTGAGGGCCTCGACGGCCGTCTCGTCGTCCTCGTCGACGACGTCCTGTTCTCCGGCCGCACCATCCGCGCCGCCCTCGACGCCCTCGGCGACATCGGCCGCCCCCGCGCCGTACAGCTCGCCGTCCTCGTCGACCGCGGCCACCGCGAGCTCCCGATCCGCGCCGACTACGTCGGCAAGAACCTCCCCACGTCGCTGCGGGAGACGGTCAAGGTCCAGCTCGCCGAGGAGGACGGTCGCGACACCGTGCTGCTCGGCAGCAAGCCCGCCTCCTAGGTCCTGTCCGGCCCGATCCGCCGGACACGCCCCGGCCTGAGCGGCCCCCGACGGGTCCCGGGCACCTCCCTGCGCACCCGCATGCCCTCGCCCTCCCCACCACGGAGAGAAACCCCGATGATGCGTCACCTCATCTCGGCCGCCGACCTCACCCGCGACGACGCCGTCCTCATCCTCGACACCGCCGAGGAGATGGCCCGGGTGGCCGACCGGCCCATCAAGAAGCTGCCGACCCTGCGCGGCCGCACGATCTGCAACCTGTTCTTCGAGGACTCCACCCGCACCCGGATCTCCTTCGAGGCGGCCGAGAAGCGCCTCTCCGCCGACGTGATCAACTTCGCGGCCAAGGGCTCAAGCGTCTCCAAGGGCGAGTCCCTCAAGGACACCGCCCAGACCCTGGAGGCGATGGGCGTCGACGCCGTCGTCATCCGCCACAGCGCCTCCGGCGCCCCCTACCGGCTCGCCACCTCCGGCTGGATCGACGCCCCCGTCATCAACGCGGGCGACGGCACCCACCAGCACCCCACGCAGGCCCTGCTCGACGCCTTCACGATGCGCCGCCGGCTGGTCGGCCGCGACGCCGGCCTGGGTCAGGACCTCGCCGGAAAGCGCATCACCCTGGTGGGTGATGTCCTGCACAGCCGGGTCGCCCGCTCCAACGTCGACCTGCTGCACACCCTCGGCGCCGAGGTCACCCTGGTGGCCCCGCCCACCCTGGTCCCCGTCGGCGTCGAGACCTGGCCCTGCGAGGTCAGCTACGACCTCGACAGGGTGCTGCCGAAGTCCGACGCGGTCATGATGCTGCGTGTGCAGCGCGAGCGGATGAACGCCGCCTTCTTCCCGACCGAGCGCGAGTACTCGCGCCGGTACGGACTCGACGGCGACCGGATGGCGAAGATGCCCGAGCACGCCATCGTCATGCACCCCGGGCCCATGGTCCGCGGCATGGAGATCACCGCCGAGGTCGCCGACTCCGACCGCTGCACGGTCGTCGAGCAGGTCGCCAACGGCGTCTCCATCCGGATGGCCGTGCTCTACCTGCTGCTCGGCGGCTCCGAGCCCGCCACCCCCGCCACCACCCGTACCGAGGAGAGCTGAGAACCGCATGAGCAAGATTCTGATCCGTGGTGCGAAGGTGCTCGGCGGCGAGGCGCAGGACGTCCTGATCGACGGCGAGATCATCGCCGAGGTGGGTACGGGCCTGCCGGCCGACGGCGCCCAGGTGATCGAGGCCGAGGGCCGGATCCTGCTGCCCGGCCTGGTCGACCTCCACACCCACCTGCGCGAGCCCGGCCGCGAGGACTCCGAGACCGTCCTGACCGGCACCCGCGCCGCCGCCTCCGGCGGCTACACGGCCGTCTTCGCCATGGCCAACACCCACCCCGTCGCCGACACCGCCGGCGTCGTCGAGCAGGTCTACCGGCTCGGCAAGGAGCACGGCTACTGCGACGTCCAGCCCATCGGCGCCGTCACCGTCGGCCTGGAGGGCAGGAAGCTCGCCGAGCTCGGCGCCATGCACGACTCCGCCGCCGGCGTCACCGTCTTCTCCGACGACGGCAAGTGCGTCGACGACGCCGTGATCATGCGCCGCGCCCTGGAGTACGTGAAGGCCTTCGGCGGCGTCGTCGCCCAGCACGCCCAGGAGCCCCGCCTCACCGAGGGCGCCCAGATGAACGAGGGCATCGTCTCCGCCGAACTCGGCCTCGGCGGCTGGCCCGCCGTCGCCGAGGAGTCGATCATCGCGCGCGACGTGCTGCTCGCCGAGCACGTCGGCTCCCGCGTCCACATCTGCCACCTGTCCACCGCCGGCTCCGTCGAGATCGTCCGCTGGGCCAAGTCCCGCGGCATCGACGTCACCGCCGAGGTCACCCCGCACCACCTCCTCCTCACGGACGAGCTCGTACGGACGTACAACCCCGTCTACAAGGTCAACCCGCCGCTGCGCACCGAGCGTGACGTGCTCGCCCTGCGCGAGGCGCTGGCCGACGGCACCATCGACATCGTGGCCACCGACCACGCCCCGCACCCCCACGAGGACAAGGACTGCGAGTGGGCCGCCGCCGCCATGGGCATGGTGGGCCTGGAGACCGCGCTGTCCGTCGTCCAGCAGACGATGGTGGAGACCGGGCTGCTCGACTGGGCCGGCGTCGCCGACCGGATGTCCCACGCGCCGGCCCGGATCGGGCAGGCCAAGGGCCACGGACGCCCCGTCTCGGCAGGTGAGCCCGCCAACCTGACGCTGGTGGATCCGGCATACCGTGGTGTCGTGGACCCCGCCGACTTCGCCTCCCGCAGCCGCAACACCCCCTACGAGGGCCGCGAGCTGCCCGGGCGCGTCACCCACACGTTCCTGCGGGGCCGGGCAACGCTCGTCGACGGGAAGCTGGCGTGACACCACTGATCGAACTCGCCGAACAGAAGTCGGCCGAGGTCACCGACTGGGCCGGACGGCTCGGCTGGGTCGCCGGACTGCTGCTCTTCATCGCCTTCGTCTACTGGCTGATGCGCCAGGGATGGAAGTGGCGCGGCAGCCTCCAGTCCGACCTCCCGCCGCTCCCCGAGGTGCCCCAGGCCCCCGGTGAGGCGAAGCTGACACTCGGCGGCCGCTACCACGGCTCCACCACCGCCGGACAGTGGCTCGACCGGATCGTCGCGCACGGCCTCGGGCTGCGCAGCCGGGCCGAGCTCACCCTGACGGACGCCGGGATCACCGTCGTACGCCCCGGGGCGAACGACTTCCTCATCCCGGCCGGACAGCTGCGCGAGGCCCGACTCGACAAGGGCATCGCCGGCAAGGTCCTCACCGAGGGCGGTCTCCTGGTCGTCACCTGGGCGCACGGCGACAAGCTGCTCGACTCCGGCTTCCGCTCCGACCGCGCGGCCGAGCACGCCGCCTGGGTCGAGGCACTCAACACCATGAGCTCGACGAATCACGCAAGCACGACGGAAGGCACCGCACGATGACGACCTCCACCAGGGGAGCTGCCAAGGTTCCCGCCGTACTCGTCCTGGAGGACGGCCGCATCTTCCGCGGCCGCGCCTACGGGGCCGTGGGGGAGACCTTCGGCGAGGCCGTGTTCTCCACCGGCATGACCGGCTACCAGGAGACCCTCACCGACCCGTCGTACCACCGCCAGGTCGTCGTGATGACCGCCCCGCACGTCGGCAACACCGGCGTCAACGACGAGGACCCCGAGTCGGGCCGCATCTGGGTGGCCGGCTACGTCGTCCGCGACCCCGCCCGCGTCTCCTCCAACTGGCGCGCCCAGCGCTCCCTCGACGAGGAACTCCGCCACCAGGGCGTCGTCGGCATCCAGGGCATCGACACCCGCGCGCTCACCCGCCACCTGCGCGAGAGCGGCGCCATGCGCGTCGGCATCTTCTCCGGCAGCGCGCTCCCCGACGAGGGCACCATGCTCGCCGAGGTCCGCCAGCAGCCCGAGATGAAGGGCGCCGACCTGTCCGCCGAGGTCGCCACCAAGGAGACCTACGTCGTCCCGGCGATCGGCGAGAAGAAGTTCACCGTCGCCGCCGTCGACCTCGGCATCAAGGGCATGACCCCGCACCGGATGGCCGAGCGCGGCATCGAGGTCCACGTGCTGCCCGCCACCGCCACCGCCGACGACGTCTACGCCGTCAACCCGGACGGTGTCTTCTTCTCCAACGGCCCGGGCGACCCGGCCACCGCCGACGGCCCCGTCGCGGTCATGCAGGCCGTCCTGGAGCGCAGGACCCCGCTCTTCGGCATCTGCTTCGGCAACCAGATCCTCGGCCGCGCCCTCGGCTTCGGCACGTACAAGCTGAAGTACGGCCACCGGGGCATCAACCAGCCCGTCCAGGACCGCACCACCGGCAAGGTCGAGGTCACCGCGCACAACCACGGCTTCGCCGTGGACGCGCCGCTCGACAAGGTCTCGCAGACCCCCTACGGCCGCGCCGAGGTCTCCCACGTCTGCCTGAACGACCAGGTCGTCGAAGGCCTCCAGCTGCTCGACCAGCCGGCCTTCTCCGTCCAGTACCACCCCGAGGCGGCCGCGGGCCCGCACGACGCCGCGTACCTCTTCGACCGCTTCGTATCCCTGATGGAGGCCGAGCGTGCCTAAGCGCACCGATATCCAGTCCGTCCTGGTCATCGGCTCCGGCCCGATCGTCATCGGCCAGGCCGCCGAGTTCGACTACTCCGGCACCCAGGCCTGCCGCATCCTCAAGGCCGAGGGCCTGCGGGTCATCCTGGTCAACTCCAACCCCGCGACGATCATGACCGACCCGGAGATCGCCGACGCCACGTACGTCGAGCCGATCACCCCCGAGTTCGTCGAGAAGATCATCGCCAAGGAGCGCCCCGACGCCCTCCTGCCGACCCTCGGCGGCCAGACGGCCCTCAACACGGCCATCTCCATGCACGAGCAGGGAGTCCTGGAGAAGTACGGCGTCGAGCTCATCGGCGCCAACGTCGAGGCCATCCACAAGGGCGAGGACCGCGACCTCTTCAAGGGCGTCGTCGAGGCCGTGCACGCCAAGATCGGCCACGGCGAGTCCGCCCGCTCGGTCATCTGCCACTCCATGGACGACGTCCTCGCGGGCGTCGAGACGCTCGGCGGCTACCCCGTCGTCGTCCGCCCCTCCTTCACCATGGGCGGCGCCGGCTCCGGCTTCGCGCACGACGAGGAGGAGCTGCGCCGCATCGCCGGCCAGGGCCTGACCCTCTCGCCGACCACCGAGGTGCTCCTGGAGGAGTCCATCCTCGGCTGGAAGGAGTACGAGCTGGAGCTCATGCGCGACAAGCACGACAACGTCGTGGTCGTCTGCTCCATCGAGAACTTCGACCCCATGGGCGTGCACACCGGCGACTCGATCACGGTCGCCCCGGCGATGACGCTGACCGACCGCGAGTACCAGGTCCTGCGCGACATCGGCATCGCGATCATCCGCGAGGTCGGCGTCGACACCGGCGGCTGCAACATCCAGTTCGCGGTCAACCCGGACGACGGGCGCATCATCGTCATCGAGATGAACCCGCGCGTCTCCCGGTCCTCGGCGCTCGCCTCCAAGGCGACCGGATTCCCGATCGCGAAGATCGCCGCCCGTCTCGCCGTCGGCTACACGCTGGACGAGATCCCCAACGACATCACCGAGAAGACCCCGGCCTCCTTCGAGCCGACCCTCGACTACGTCGTTGTCAAGGCCCCGCGCTTCGCCTTCGAGAAGTTCCCCTCCGCCGACTCCACGCTGACCACGACCATGAAGTCGGTCGGCGAGGCCATGGCGATCGGCCGCAACTTCACCGAGGCCCTGCAGAAGGCCCTGCGCTCGCTGGAGAAGAAGGGCAGCCAGTTCGCCTTCACCGGCGAGCCCGGCGACAAGACCGAGCTCCTCAGCGAGGCGGTCCGCCCGACCGACGGCCGGATCAACACGGTCATGCAGGCCATCCGGGCCGGCGCCACGCCCGAGGAGGTCTTCGAGGCCACCAAGATCGACCCGTGGTTCGTCGACCAGCTCTTCCTGATCAAGGAGATCGCCGACGACCTGGCCGCCGCCGAGAAGCTCGACCCCGAGCTGCTCGCCGAGGCCAAGCGGCACGGCTTCTCCGACGCCCAGATCGCCGGGATCCGCGGCCTGCGCGAGGACGTCGTCCGCGAGGTCCGGCACGCACTCGGCGTCCGCCCGGTCTACAAGACGGTCGACACCTGCGCCGCCGAGTTCGCCGCCAAGACGCCGTACTTCTACTCCTCCTACGACGAGGAGACCGAGGTCGCGCCGCGCACCAAGCCCGCGGTGATCATCCTGGGCTCCGGTCCGAACCGCATCGGCCAGGGCATCGAGTTCGACTACTCCTGCGTCCACGCCTCCTTCGCCCTGAGCGACGCCGGCTACGAGACCGTGATGGTCAACTGCAACCCGGAGACCGTCTCGACGGACTACGACACCTCCGACCGTCTGTACTTCGAGCCGCTCACGCTCGAGGACGTCCTGGAGATCGTCCACGCCGAGTCGCTGGCCGGCCCGATCGCCGGCGTCGTCGTCCAGCTCGGCGGCCAGACCCCGCTCGGCCTCGCCCAGGCCCTCAAGGACAACGGCGTGCCGGTCGTCGGCACCTCCCCGGAGGCCATCCACGCCGCCGAGGACCGCGGCGCCTTCGGCCAGGTGCTCGCCGACGCGGGCCTGCCCGCCCCCAAGCACGGCACCGCCACCACCTTCGCGGGCGCCAAGGCCATCGCCGACGAGATCGGCTACCCCGTCCTCGTGCGCCCCTCGTACGTGCTCGGCGGCCGCGGCATGGAGATCGTCTACGACGAGGCGCGCCTGGAGGCGTACATCGCCGAGTCCACCGAGATCTCCCCGACCCGCCCGGTCCTCGTCGACCGCTTCCTCGACGACGCCATCGAGATCGACGTCGACGCGCTCTACGACGGCGAGGAGCTCTACCTCGGCGGCGTCATGGAGCACATCGAGGAGGCCGGCATCCACTCCGGCGACTCGGCCTGCGCCCTGCCCCCGATCACGCTCGGCGGCTTCGACATCAAGCGCCTGCGCGCCTCCACCGAGGCCATCGCCAAGGGCGTCGGCGTGCGCGGACTGATCAACATCCAGTTCGCGATGGCCGGCGACATCCTGTACGTCCTGGAGGCCAACCCGCGCGCCTCGCGCACCGTGCCCTTCACCTCCAAGGCGACCGCCGTGCCGCTCGCGAAGGCCGCCGCCCGCATCTCGCTGGGCGCCACCATCGCCGAGCTGCGCGCCGAGGGCCTGCTGCCGAAGAACGGCGACGGCGGCACCCTGCCGCTCGACGCGCCGATCTCCGTCAAGGAGGCCGTGATGCCGTGGTCGCGCTTCCGCGACATCCACGGCCGCGGCGTGGACACCGTCCTCGGCCCGGAGATGCGCTCCACCGGCGAGGTCATGGGCATCGACAACGTCTTCGGCACGGCGTACGCCAAGTCGCAGGCCGGCGCCTACGGCCCGCTGCCCACCAAGGGCCGCGCGTTCATCTCCGTCGCCAACCGCGACAAGCGCTCGATGATCTTCCCGGCCCGTGAGCTCGTCGCCCACGGCTTCGAACTGCTCGCCACCTCCGGCACCGCCGAGGTGCTCAAGCGCAACGGCATCAACGCCACCGTCGTGCGCAAGCAGTCCGAGGGCGAGGGCCCGAACGGCGAGAAGACCATCGTCCAGCTCATCCACGACGGCCAGGTCGACCTGATCGTCAACACCCCGTACGGCACCGGCGGCCGCCTCGACGGCTACGAGATCCGTACGGCGGCGGTGGCCCGCTCCGTCCCGTGCCTGACCACGGTCCAGGCACTGGCGGCGGCCGTCCAGGGCATCGACGCCCTCAACCGCGGCGACGTGGGCGTCCGCTCGCTCCAGGAGCACGCGGAGCACCTGACCGCGGCCCGCGACTAGCAGCCCGTACGACGAGGGGGACACCGGTTTCACGACGGGTGTCCCCCTCGTCATGAGCGCACGAGGATTCATCGACGATGTACAAGTTGTTCTTCCACCTGGTCTTCAAGCGGATGGACCCCGAGGCGGCCCACTACCTGGCCTTCCGCTGGATCCGCCTGGCCGCCCGCGTCCCCGTCCTGCGCACCTTCGTCGCGGCCGCCCTCGCGCCCCGCCACGAGGAGCTGCGCACCGAGGCCCTGGGTCTGCGCATGCACGGCCCCTTCGGCCTCGCCGCCGGCTTCGACAAGAACGCCGTCGCCATCGACGGCATGGCCATGCTCGGCTTCGACCACGTCGAGATCGGCACCGTGACCGGCGAGGCGCAGCCCGGCAACCCCAAGAAGCGGCTCTTCCGGCTGGTCCCGGACCGCGCCCTGATCAACCGCATGGGCTTCAACAACGAGGGCTCCGCCGCCGTCGCCGCCCGCCTCGGCGCCCGTAACCCCGTCTTCAGGACCGTCGTGGGCGTCAACATCGGCAAGACCAAGGTCGTGCCCGAGGCCGAGGCCGCCGCCGACTACGTGAAGTCCACCGAGCGCCTGGCCCGCCACGCCGACTACCTGGTCGTCAACGTCTCCTCGCCGAACACCCCGGGGCTGCGCAACCTCCAGGCCACCGAGTCGCTGCGGCCGCTGCTGACCGCCGTCCGCGAGGCCGCCGACCGCAGCGTCACCGACCGCCGCGTCCCGCTCCTGGTCAAGATCGCCCCCGACCTCGCCGACGAGGACGTGGACGCCGTCGCCGACCTCGCCCTGGAGCTCGGCCTCGACGGCATCATCGCCACCAACACCACCATCGCCCGCGAGGGCCTCGGCCTGAAGTCCGACCCCGAGCTGGTCAAGGAGACCGGCGGCCTCTCCGGCGCCCCCGTCAAGCAGCGCTCCCTGGAGGTCCTGCGCCGCCTGTACGCGCGCGTGGGCGACCGCCTGGTCCTGGTGGGGGTCGGCGGCATCGAGAACGCCGAGGACGCCTGGCAGCGCATCCTCGCCGGAGCCACCCTGATCCAGGGCTACAGCGCCTTCATCTACGAGGGGCCGTTCTACTCCCGCGCCGTCCACAAGGGCCTCGCCGCCCGCCTCGCCGCCTCCCCGTACGCCACCCTCGCCGAGGCCGTCGGCGCCGACACCCGAAAGGCCACCGCATGATCTCCTTCGGTACCCGCCTGCGCACCGCCATGGACGAGCGCGGCCCCCTGTGCGTCGGCATCGACCCGCACGCCTCGCTCCTGGACTCCTGGGGCCTGGCCGACGACATCGCGGGCCTCGAGCGCTTCACGTACACGGTCGTCGAGGCGCTCGCCGGCACCGTCGCCGTCTTCAAGCCCCAGGCGGCCTTCTTCGAGCGCTTCGGCTCGCGCGGCATCGCCGTCCTGGAGCGCGCCGTCGCCGATCTGCGCGCGGCGGGCGCCCTGGTCGTCATGGACGCCAAGCGCGGCGACATCGGCTCCACCATGGCCGCGTACGCCGAGGCCTTCCTGCGCCCGGGCTCCCCGCTCTTCTCCGACGCGCTCACCGTCTCCCCGTACCTCGGCTACGGCTCGCTGAAGCCGGCCGTGGACCTGGCCCGCGAGTCCGGCGCCGGGCTCTTCGTACTCGCGCTGACCTCCAACCCGGAGGGCGCCGAGGTCCAGCGGGCGGTCCGTGCTGACGGCCGGACGATCGGCGCGACCATGCTGGCCCACCTCGCCGAGGAGAACGCGGGAGCGGCCCCGATGGGCTCCTTCGGCGCGGTGGTCGGCGCCACCCTCGGCGACCTGTCCGCCTTCGACCTCGACATCAACGGCCCGCTGCTCGCGCCCGGCATCGGCGCCCAGGGCGCGACCCCCGCCGACCTTCCCGCGGTCTTCGGCGCGGCGGTCCGCAACGTCGTCCCGAACGTCAGCCGGGGCGTCCTCGCGGAGGGTCCGGACGCGGCCGCGCTGCGCTCCGCGGCGGAGCGCTACGCGACCGGGATCCGCGAGGCGGTCGGCGGCTGAGGCGGGCGGGGGCCACCCGAGAGGAGCGACTTTCGGCGCGTTCTCGCCAATCCGCAGGTGGGATGGCGCGTCGTCGCCGTCTCACTCCTTGACAAAAGTTGGCCCAAAACAGCGTCGTTATGTCGGAAATGTCCTGGTCGGTCGATGCTGACCAGGACTTTTCCTCTGTTCTCGCTGACTGGAGCGGCCTTGGCCGCTAGTCTCCGGGGCAGAGTCGGCAATCGGCGTACTTCACGTCGGTCGCTGCTCCACTGGTGTGGGGCGCGCAGCTTCCCACCGGTCCGTATCCGACAGTTCGACATCCGAGGTGACGTAGGCGTGGCTCTTCCGCCCCTTACCCCTGAACAGCGCGCAGCCGCGCTCGAAAAGGCCGCCGCGGCTCGCCGGGAGCGGGCCGAGGTCAAGAATCGACTCAAGCACTCCGGCGCCTCCCTCCACGAGGTCATCAAGCAGGGCCAGGAGAACGACGTCATCGGCAAGATGAAGGTCTCCGCCCTGCTCGAGTCCCTGCCCGGCGTGGGCAAGGTCCGCGCCAAGCAGATCATGGAGCGGCTGGGCATCTCCGAGAGCCGCCGGGTCCGTGGCCTCGGCTCCAACCAGATCGCCTCCCTGGAGCGCGAGTTCGGCAGCACCGGCGCCTGACCCGGGACGCGCGTCCCGGGCACACCGCTAAAGCTGGAATAATCGCTGTATGGCAGCAGAGGTACGTCCGCGGCTGACCGTGCTCTCCGGCCCCTCAGGGGTGGGTAAGAGCACGGTCGTCGCTCATATGCGCAAGGTCCACCCCGAGGTCTGGCTCTCGGTGTCGGCCACGACACGAAAGCCCCGCCCCGGCGAGAAGCACGGCGTCCAGTACTTCTTCGTGACGGACGACGAGTTCGACAAGCTGATCGCCAACGGCGAGCTCCTCGAATGGGCCGAGTTCGCGGGCAACCGCTACGGCACTCCGCGCCGTGCGGTCCTCGACCGGCTGGAGGCCGGGGAGCCGGTGCTCCTGGAGATCGACCTCCAGGGCGCGCGTCAGGTCAAGGATTCCATGACCGAGGCGCAGCTGGTCTTCCTCGCTCCGCCGAGCTGGGAGGAGCTGGTCCGCCGGCTCACCGGCCGCGGAACGGAGTCGCCCGAGGTGATCGCCCGCCGGCTGGAGGCCGCGAAGGTCGAACTGGCCGCCGAGGCGGAGTTCGACACCACGCTTGTCAACACCTCGGTCGAGGACGTAGCGCGCGAACTGCTAACGTTGATGCTGCTGTCTTCTGGGGGATGACCCCCGGACCCCACAGTGTGTGTCTGATCCTTTTTCCATCTTCGGAAGGTAGAGCGTGTCCTCTTCCATCACCGCGCCCGAGGGCATCATCAACCCGCCGATCGACGAGCTGCTCGAGGCGACGGACTCCAAGTACAGCCTCGTGATCTACGCGGCCAAGCGTGCGCGCCAGATCAACGCGTACTACTCGCAGCTCGGCGAGGGTCTGCTCGAGTACGTCGGTCCGCTGGTGGACACCCACGTCCACGAGAAGCCGCTCTCGATCGCCCTGCGCGAGATCAACGCGGGCCTGCTGACCTCCGAGGCCATCGAGGGTCCGGCTCAGTAAGCACGCGGCTCATCACGCGGCGGATTTTCACCACAGGCCCGGCGGAACATCCGCCGGGCCTGTGGTGTCTCATGGAGTCGTACGCATCCGAGCGCGGGGAGTGGCAGTGGTGACGAAGCCGAAGGTCGTCCTGGGGGTCAGCGGTGGCATCGCCGCCTACAAGGCCTGCGAGCTGCTGCGGAGGCTGACCGAGTCGGGACACGACGTCCGCGTCGTCCCCACCGGCTCCGCCCTGAACTTCGTCGGCGCGGCCACCTGGTCCGCGCTCTCCGGCAACCCCGTCTCCACCGAGGTGTGGGAGTCCGTCCACGAGGTCCCGCACGTACGCATCGGCCAGGGTGCCGACCTCGTCGTCGTCGCGCCCGCCACCGCCGACATGCTGGCCAAGGCCGCCCACGGCCTCGCCGACGACCTGCTGACCAACACGCTGCTCACCGCGCGCTGTCCGGTCGTCTTCGCCCCGGCCATGCACACCGAGATGTGGGAGCACCCCGCCACCCAGGAGAACGTGGCCACGCTGCGCCGCCGCGGCGCCGTCGTCATCGAGCCGGCCGTCGGCCGCCTCACCGGCGTGGACACCGGCAAGGGGCGGCTCCCCGACCCGGGGGAGATCTTCGAGATCTGCCGCAGGATCCTCGCGCGCGGAGCCGGCGCCCCCGACCTCGCCGGCCGCCATCTCGTGGTCAGCGCCGGCGGCACCCGCGAGCCCCTCGACCCGGTCCGCTACCTCGGCAACCGTTCCTCCGGCAAGCAGGGCTACGCCCTCGCCAGGGCGGCCGCGGCCCGCGGCGCCCGGGTCACCCTGGTCGAGGCCAACACCGGCCTGCCCGACCCGGCCGGCGTCGACGTCGTTCACGTGGGCACCGCCGTCCAGCTGCGCGAGGCCGTCCTCAAGGCCGCCGCCGACGCCGACGCGGTGGTGATGGCCGCCGCGGTCGCCGACTTCCGGCCTGCCGCCTACGCCTCCGGCAAGATCAAGAAGACCGACGACGGCGGCGCCCCCACCATCGAGCTGGTCCGCAACCCCGACATCCTGGCCGAGATCGCCGCCGACCGCGCACTGCCCGGCCAGGTCGTCGTCGGCTTCGCGGCCGAGACGGACGACGTCCTCGCCAACGGTCGCAAGAAGCTGCGCCGCAAGGGCTGCGACCTGCTCGTCGTCAACGAGGTGGGGGAGCGCAAGACCTTCGGCTCCGAGGAGAACGAGGCCGTGGTCCTGGCCGCCGACGGCACCGAGACGCCGGTGCCGTACGGGCCGAAGGAGGCGCTCGCCGAAACGGTCTGGGACCTGGTGCTGCCGCGCCTGCGCTCCGCCTCGTCCTGACGGACATGCCGTCGCGTGAATTCCGGATCAACGGAAAGAGGCGGCCGGATATCGCCCTCGCGGCCTAGAGAAACTTCACAAAAAAGGACATAAGGCCAGCTCGGCAGGCTGATTCGCACGCCGCTCGCGGAAACACCCGCCGGGGGACCTGGCCAGATGCCCGATCGTGACCGATAGACTGTTCTCGGAACGTCGCGGGGCGCAGCCCCCTGCCGGTCCGCACTCGACTAGCCAGCAGCCGCTGCAACCCCAGGGAGCGTTGTGTCCCGTCGTCTGTTCACCTCGGAATCCGTGACCGAGGGTCACCCTGACAAGATCGCTGACCAGATCAGCGACACCATTCTCGACGCCCTGCTCAAGGAGGACCCCACCTCCCGCGTCGCCGTCGAGACGCTGATCACCACCGGCCTCGTACACGTCGCCGGTGAGGTGACCACCAAGGCCTGGGCGGACATCCCGACCCTCGTCCGCAACAAGATCCTCGACATCGGGTACGACTCCTCGAAGAAGGGCTTCGACGGCGCGTCCTGCGGCGTCTCGGTCTCCATCGGGTCGCAGTCCCCGGACATCGCGCAGGGCGTCGACACCGCCTACGAGCAGCGCGTCGAGGGCGACGAGGACGAGCTCGACAAGCAGGGCGCCGGCGACCAGGGCCTGATGTTCGGCTACGCGTCGGACGAGACCCCGGAGCTCATGCCGCTGCCGATCCACCTCGCGCACCGGCTCTCCCGCCGCCTGACCGAGGTCCGCAAGAACGGGACCATCCCGTACCTGCGTCCCGACGGCAAGACCCAGGTCACCATCGAGTACGACGGCGACAAGGCCGTCCGCCTCGACACGGTCGTGGTCTCCTCGCAGCACGCCTCGGACATCGACCTCGAGTCGCTGCTCGCGCCCGACATCCGCGAGTTCGTCGTCGAGCACGTCCTGAAGCAGCTCGTCGAGGACGGCATCAAGCTCGACACCGACGGCTACCGCCTGCTGGTCAACCCGACCGGCCGCTTCGAGATCGGCGGCCCGATGGGCGACGCCGGCCTCACCGGTCGCAAGATCATCATCGACACCTACGGCGGCATGGCCCGCCACGGTGGCGGCGCCTTCTCGGGCAAGGACCCGTCCAAGGTCGACCGCTCGGCCGCCTACGCCATGCGCTGGGTCGCCAAGAACGTCGTCGCCGCGGGCCTCGCCTCCCGCTGCGAGGTCCAGGTCGCGTACGCGATCGGCAAGGCGGAGCCCGTCGGCCTCTTCGTCGAGACCTTCGGCACCAACACCATCGAGACCGAGAAGATCGAGAACGCCATCGCCGAGGTCTTCGACCTGCGCCCGGCCGCGATCATCCGCGACCTCGACCTGCTCCGCCCGATCTACTCCCAGACCGCCGCCTACGGCCACTTCGGCCGCGAGCTGCCGGACTTCACCTGGGAGCGCACGGACCGCGTGGACGCCCTGAAGAAGGCCGCGGGCGTCTGACCGCAGCAGTCTCGGTAAGGCCCGGCACCCTGGGGTGCCGGGCCTTCGCCGTGCCCGGCCGACTGTCCGACGCGTCTGGTAGGTATGGGGCTGTGAGCAGCGAGGACGAGAAGGCCGAGGGGCGCGAGGAGCCCGAGCAGCTCGCGCTCATCCGGGAGAGCGTGCGCAAGGCGAAGGTGCCGCGGGCCAAGCCGCGGACGTGGCGGGGTGCCGCGCTCGCCAAGGAGCTGCCGGTGGCGCGGGTCGTGGTGAACAAGGGCGTGCTGCACCTCGACCAGTTCTTCGACTACGCCGTGCCCGAGGAACTGGACGCCGTGGCGCAGCCCGGGGTGCGGGTGCGGGTGCGGTTCGGCGCCGGGGCGCATCAGGTCAGGGGCGGGCGGCGCGAGGGCGGGCGGCTCATCGACGGGTTCCTCGTCGAGCGGCGCGCCGACTCCGACTACTCGGGGCCGCTCGCCGCGCTCGCCGACGTCGTCTCGCCCGAGCCCGTGCTCGGCCCCGAGCTGCTCGGGCTCGCCCGGGCCGTCGCCGACCGGTACGCGGGCAGCCTCGCCGACGTGCTCCAGCTCGCCGTGCCACCGCGCAGCGCCCGCGCCGAGAGCCGGCCCTCGCCCGCGCCGCTGCCGCCGCCGGCCGCGCCCGAGGCGGGGAGCTGGGCGCGGTACGAGCAGGGGCCCGCGTTCCTGGACTCGCTCGCCCACGGCGGGGCGCCCCGGGCCGTCTGGAACGCGCTGCCGGGGCCGCATTGGGCCGAGGAGATCGCCCGGGCCGTCGCCGCCACCCTCGCCTCCGGGCGCGGCGCCCTCGTCGTCGTCCCCGACGGCCGCGCCGCCACCCGCGTGGACGCGGCCCTGACCGCCCTCCTCGGCGAGGGGCGGCACGCGCTGCTCACCGCCGAGGCGGGGCCCGAGAAGCGCTACGCGCAGTGGCTCGCCGTGCGGCGCGGCGCCGTGCGCGCGGCCGTCGGCACGCGGGCCGCGATGTTCGCGCCCGTACGCGACCTCGGGCTCGCCGTCATCTGGGACGACGGCGACACCAGCCACAGCGAACCGCACGCCCCGCAGCCGCACGCCCGCGACGTCCTGCTGCTGCGCGCCGCCCATGAGCGCTGCGCCTTCCTGCTCGGCGCGACCAGCTGCACCGTCGAGGCCGCCCAGCTCGTCGAGTCCGGCTGGGCCCGGCCCCTCGTCGCCGGCCGCGACCGGGTGCGCACCGCCGCGCCCCTCGTCCGGACCGTCGGCGACACCGACCTCGCCCGCGACGAGGCCGCCCGCGCCGCCCGGCTGCCCACGCTCGCCTGGCAGGTGGTGCGGGAGGGTCTCAGGACCGGGCCCGTCCTCGTCCAGGTGCCCCGCCGCGGATACGTGCCCCGGCTCGCCTGCGAGCGGTGCCGGACGCCCGCCCGCTGCCGGCACTGCTCCGGCCCCCTGGAGGCCCCCGAGCAGCAGGAGCTGCGGTGCGGCTGGTGCGGGCGGGGCGCGGATGACTGGCACTGCGTGGCGTGCGGCTCGACCCGGCTGCGGGCCCAGGTCGTCGGTGCCCGGCGCACGGCCGAGGAACTGGGCCGGGCCTTTCCCGCCGTGCCCGTACGGACCTCCGGTCGCGACCACGTCCTGGACCGCGTGCCGGGGCGCCCGGCGCTGGTGGTCAGCACCCCCGGCGCCGAACCCGTCGCCGAAGGCGGCTACGCGGCCGCGCTGCTCCTCGACGGCTGGGCGATGCTCGGCCGCCCCGACCTGAGGGCCGGAGAGGAGGCGCTGCGCCGCTGGATCGACGCGGCCTCCCTGGTACGGGGTCAGGGCGACGGAGGCACCGTCGTGGTCGTCGCCGAACCGACCCTGCGGCCCGTGCAGGCCCTCGTCCGCTGGGACCCCGTCGGGCACGCCCAGCGCGAACTGGCCGAGCGGGCCGAGCTCGGCTTCCCGCCGGTCTCCCGCATGGCCGCGGTCGCCGGGCCCCCGGACGCCCTCGCCGCCTTCCTGGCGGCCGCCGACCTGCCTCCGGACGCCGAGATCCTGGGCCCCGTCCCGCTCCCCGTCACCCGCCCCGGCGGCCCGCGCCGGCCCGGCGACACCCCGCCCGGCGAACAGTGGGAACGCGCCCTGATCCGCGTCCCGCCCGGCACCGGCGCCGCCCTGGCCACCGCCCTGAAGCAGGCTCAGGCCTCCCGCCTCGCCAGGGGCGGGGGAGAGCCGGTACGGGTGCGGGTGGACCCGCCGGACATCGGCTGAGGAGGGGGAGAAGGGGGAGAAGGGGAGCACGGGAGAGCACCGGAGGACACAAGGGAGGACGGGCGACGGGTGGGACCCAGGGGGCCGGGGGACCGGCGCCCCGGGCGGCCGCGGACGCGCGACGGCCGCCCGGCCGCGACGGAGGCGTGCGGTGGGCGGCCGTGGACGGCGGGGGAGGCCGTGGGGGTCGCTGCCTAGCGGGCGGCCGTGGACGGCGGCCGGGGCCGGTCGGCCGTGTTCAGCCGTTGCGCGGGGCCGGGAAAGCCGGCGGGCGCTGCTCCTCGCGGAGGGCATGGCTGCCCGAGGCCGGCTGGGGCGGCATCGTGCGGGCCGGGGGCACGACCGGAGCCGTGCGGGCCGCGGCGGGCTCCGGCGTGCGCTCCTGCTCAAGGGCGACGCCGGCGACGCCCGGCTGCGGGGCGCGGCGGGAGCCGTAGCGGCGGTGCACCGCCTGCTTGGTGACTCCGAGCGCGGAGCCCACCGCGTCCCACGAGAACCCGAGCGAGCGGTCGAAGTCCACCGCCGCGGTGACCAGGGTCTCGACGCTGTCCCGCAGCTCCTGGGCGAGCCGGACGGTCGGGGCGGGGGCGCGCCCGTAGACGACGAAGCCCGTGGACGGGGCGGAGCGGCGAGGGCGGTAGACATTGCCCAGCTGGGCCGTCAGCGTGCGCAGTGCGTCCACCTGCCGCCGGACCCGCTCGATGTCCCGCACCAGCAGGTGCAGACTCGCCCGGGCCTGGGCGTCGTGGGTTGCGTGGTCGGCCATGGATAAGCCTCTCGAACCGGCGTGTAAAGGGGCGGGTCGCTGGGGGAAGGGCGACCCGATTCGGTCAATCTCTCTTGACCAACGCGCCACCGGGAGTTGGGTCACGCTGCGGGGGCGTATCCGCATATGCGCAGGGCGCTCGTGCTCACGTACGCCCCCTGGGACAACCGCGCCTAGACTGGTGCGCTGCCCTCCCGCAAGCTCTCGGCTTCGCCCGAGCGGGGAGGTACCCCCATCGCCCCGAGATGCGAGGTTTTCCCGCGTGAAGCTCGTCTTCGCAGGCACCCCCGAGGTCGCCGTACCCGCCCTGGACGCCCTGCTCGCCTCCGGGCGGCACGAGGTGGCCGCCGTCGTCACCCGGCCCGACGCCCCCGCCGGCCGCGGCCGGCGGCTCGTCGCGAGCCCCGTCGCCGAGCGCGCCGAGGAGGCCGGGATCGAGATCCTGAAGCCGGAGCGGCCCCGCGACGAGGCCTTCCTCGCACGGCTGCGGGAGATCGCGCCCGACTGCTGCCCGGTCGTCGCGTACGGCGCGCTGCTGCCACGTGTCGCCCTCGACATCCCGGCCCGGGGCTGGGTCAACCTGCACTTCTCGCTGCTGCCCGCCTGGCGCGGCGCCGCGCCGGTGCAGCACGCCGTGATGGCCGGGGACGAGGTGACCGGCGCCTCGACCTTCCTGATCGAGGAGGGGCTCGACGCCGGCCCCGTCTACGGCGTGGTGACCGAGGACGTCCGCCCCACCGACACCAGCGGCGACCTGCTCACCCGCCTCGCCTTCGCGGGCGCCGGGCTGCTCGCCGCGACCATGGACGGCATCGAGGACGGCACCCTCAAGGCCGTGCCGCAGCCCGCCGACGGCATCACCCTCGCCCCGAAGATCCAGGTCGAGGACGCCCACGTCGACTTCGCGGCCCCGGCGCTGCGCGTCGACCGCGTCGTCCGCGGCTGCACCCCCGCCCCCGGCGCCTGGACCCTCTTCCGCGCCGAGCGCCTGAAGCTCATCCAGGTGGCCCTCGTGGCGGACCGCACCGACCTGGCCCCGGGTGAGCTCGCCGTCGGCAAGAACAACGTGTACGCCGGCACCGGCTCCCACGCCGTCGAACTCCTGTGGGTCCAGCCCCAGGGCAAGAAGCCGATGAAGGCGGCCGACTGGGCGCGTGGCGTGCGGATCGCCGCGGGCGAGCGGGTCGGGGCGTAGCACCGGGTCGGGCGGACGTAGGCTGAGAGGGTCCGGGCCCGATCGTCCGGACCTCTCCACCGGTTCATTCCTCACGCGGAGCACCTTTGAGCGAGCAGGCGGGTCGTCGCACCCCCACGTCCTCCCCCAAGTCCCCCAAGTCCCCCAAGCCCCACCGGCGGCCGAAGAAGGACCCCGTCCGGATCCTCGCCTTCGAGGCGCTGCGGGCCGTGGACGAGCGGGACGCGTACGCGAACCTCGTGCTGCCGCCGCTGCTGAAGAAGGCGCGGGAGCGCACCGAGGGCTTCGACGGGCGGGACGCGGCGCTCGCGACCGAGCTCGTGTACGGGACGCTGCGCCGGCAGGGCACCTACGACGCGATCATCGCGGCCTGCATCGACCGGCCGCTGCGCGAGGTCGACCCGCCGGTGCTCGACGTGCTCGCGCTCGGCGCGCACCAGCTGCTCGGCACCCGCATCCCGAGCCACGCCGGGGTCTCCGCCACCGTCGAGCTGGCCCGGGTGGTGCTCGGCGAGGGGCGGGCCAAGTTCGTGAACGCCGTGCTGCGCAAGATCGCGCAGGACGACTTCGACACCTGGGTGGCTCGGGTCGCGCCGCCGTACGACAAGGACGCCGAGGACCACCTCGCCGTGGTCCACTCGCACCCCCGCTGGGTGGTCTCGGCGCTCTGGGACGCGCTCGGCGGCGGCCGCGCCGGGATCGAGGCGCTCCTGGAGGCCGACAACGAGCGGCCCGAGGTCACCCTGGTCGCCCGCCCCGGCCGGGCCACCACCGAGGAGCTGGCCCGGGCCGCCGAGACCGAGCCCGGGCGCTGGTCGCCGTACGCGCGGCGGCTCGCGGAGGGCGGCGAGCCCGGCGCGATCGAGGCCGTCGCCGAGGGCCGGGCGGGCGTCCAGGACGAGGGCAGCCAGCTCGTCGCCATCGCCCTCGCCAACGCGCCCCTCGAAGGCTCCGACACCCGCTGGCTCGACGGCTGCGCGGGCCCCGGCGGCAAGGCGGCCCTGCTCGGCGCCCTCGCCGCCGAGCGCGGTGCCGCCCTGCTCGCCTCCGAGAAGCAGCCGCACCGGGCCCGCCTGGTCGAGCGCGCGCTGGCCGGCAACCCCGGCCCGTACCAGGTCATCGCCGCCGACGGCACCCGCCCGCCGTGGCGCGAGGGCAGCTTCGACCGGGTCCTGATGGACGTGCCCTGCTCGGGGCTCGGCGCCCTGCGCCGCCGCCCCGAGGCCCGCTGGCGCCGCCGCCCCTCCGACCTGGACGGCTTCGCGCCGCTCCAGCGCGGGCTGCTCACCGAGGCGCTGCGGGCCGTGCGGGTCGGCGGGGTCGTCGGGTACGCGACCTGCTCCCCGCACCTCGCCGAGACCCGGGTGGTCGTCGACGACGTCCTGAAGAAGACCGGCGGCGCCGAGCTCGTCGACGCCCGCCCGCTGTTCCCCGGCGTGCCGGACCTCGGCGAGGGCCCTGACGTCCAGCTGTGGCCGCATCTGCACGGTACGGACGCGATGTATCTGGCGTTGATCCGCCGCACGGCCTGACGGAATCTCCTGGTCTGTACCAGTACGCGCCGTACTCCTCGGGCTCCGAACCGCCTCGCGGCAAAGAAGTCCTCAAGAACGTGGCAGGCTTGGCACATGGCGCAGATCAATCCCAGCATTCTGTCCGCGGACTTCGCCCGGCTCGCCGAGGAGGCGAAGGCGGTCGACGGGGCCGACTGGCTGCACGTCGACGTGATGGACAACCACTTCGTGCCCAACCTGACGCTGGGCGTGCCGATCGTGGAGTCGCTCAGCCGGGCGACGGACACCCCCCTCGACTGCCACCTCATGATCGAGGACCCGGACCGCTGGGCCCCGCAGTACGTGGAGGCCGGCGCCGGCTCCGTCACCTTCCACGTGGAGGCCGCGGCCGCGCCGGTGCGCCTCGCGCGGGAGATCCGGGCCAAGGGCGCGCGGGCGTCCATGGCGCTCAAGCCGGCCACGCCCATCGAGCCGTACGAGGACCTGCTGCCCGAGCTGGACATGCTCCTGATCATGACCGTGGAGCCCGGCTTCGGCGGTCAGGCCTTCCTCGACATCATGCTGCCGAAGATCCGCCGCACCCGTGAGCTGATCTCCAAGCACGGACTCGAGCTCTGGCTCCAGGTCGACGGCGGCGTCGCCGAGTCCACCATCGAGCGGTGCGCCGAGGCCGGGGCGGACGTCTTCGTCGCCGGTTCCGCCGTCTACGGGGCGGCCGACCCGGCCGCCGCCGTCCGCGGGCTGCGGGCCAAGGCGGAGGCCGCGACCGCCACCGCGGCGTGGGCGTGTGGCCACTGAGCCTCCGGTGGGCCTCCGGCACATGAACGCGTCCCGTCGGGCCGCCGACGGAACCCAACAGGACCCACCGGATCTGACAGGATGAACGGTGAGTCCAGAGTGTGAACAGCAGTAGTGCACCAGTAGTGCAGTGGCAGCCAGTGCAGCGCAGCGCGTGTGCAGCGGTACGTGAACAGCAGTGAGGAGATCGCGGTGGCGGGTATGTCGGCGGGACGGTCAGCCCTGCGGATGGGACCCGCGGAGCTCGTGCAGGCGGCGGCCATGGCCCGCCGCTTCTACCTCGAGGGCAAGTCCAAGATCCAGATCGCCGAGGAGTTCGGCGTGAGCCGCTTCAAGGTGGCCCGGGTCCTGGAGACCGCCCTGGAGCGCGACCTCGTGCGCATCGAGATCCGCGTACCGGCCGAGCTGGACGCCGAGCGCTCCGACGCGCTCCGCGCCCGCTACGGGCTCCGCCACGCCGTCGTCGTCGAGTCGCCGGCGGAGGGTGACGAGGAGTCGCCCGACCCGGAGAACCTCGGCGAGGTCGCGGCCGACCTGCTCGGCGAGCTGGTCACCGAAGGGGACGTCCTGGGCCTGGCCTGGGGCCGCTCCACCATCCACATGGCGGCCGCCCTCGACCGGCTGCCGCCCTGCACCGTCGTCCAGCTCACCGGTGTGTACGACGCCGGGACCGCCGAGCGCGGCTCGGTCGAGGCGGTACGGCGTGCCGCCCAGGTCTCGGGCGGCGAGGCCCACCCGATCTACGCGCCGATGCTGCTGCCGGACCCGGCCACCGCGGCCGCGCTGCGCAGCCAGACCGGCATCGCGAGAGCCTTCGAGTACTTCGACAAGGTCACCGTCGCCTGCGTCTCCATCGGCTCCTGGGAGCCGGGCATCTCGACCGTCCACGACATGCTCTCCGACGAGGAGCGCGCCCACTACGCCTCGCTCGGCGTCGCCGCCGAGATGTCCGCGCACCTCTTCGACGCGGAGGGCCGCCGGGTCGGCCGCGACCTGGGCGAGCGGTGCATCACCGTCGAGGCGGACCGGCTGCGCCGGATCCCCGAGGTCGTCGCCATCGCGGGCGGCCAGCGCAAGGCGGCCGCGATCGGCGCGGTGCTCCGCTCGGGCCTCGTCACCAGCCTGGTGACCGACCGCTCGGCGGCCGACTTCCTGCTCACCGAGTTCAGCCCGGGTCCGCGCCCGGCCCTGGACCGGGCGGACCCGGACGGGTCCTGACGCCCGACGGGCCCTGACGCCCGACGGGCCCTGACGCCCGACGGGCCCTGACGCCCGACGGGTCCTGACGCCCGACGGGTTCCGAACCCCTCCAGGTCCCGCACGGTCCGGAACCGACACGCCCCGTCGTACGTCCGGCGGGGCTTCGTCGTCGGTGGCAGCATCGGGGCATGATCCTGCGATGCGCCCGGCTCGGGCTCGCCCTGCTGGCCGGGCTGTCGCTGCTGCTCACCGGGTGCTCCGGCGCCGGCACGGTCACCGGGACCGGGACGGCCACGGCCCCCCGTACCGCCGCCGCTCCCGCCGTCCCCTCCCGTGCCCCCACCGCCTCCTCCGGGCTGCGCACCGTCCGCCTGGCCGAGCTGCCGCCCGAGGCGCGCAGGACCCTCGCCCTGATCGCCGACGGCGGGCCCTTCCCGTACGCCAAGGACGGCGCCGTGTTCGCGAACTTCGAGCGCGTGCTGCCCCAGCGCCGCCGCGGCTACTACCACGAGTACACGGTCAGGACCCCCGGCGAGCGCGACCGCGGGGCGCGGCGCATCGTCACCGGACGGGGCGGCGAGATCTACTACACCGACGACCACTACGAGTCCTTCAGGGAGGTGGTCGCCGATGCGGCTCGATGACGCCGTCGTCCTCGACCTGTACGGGGCGGCCGACAAGGCCGCCTTCATGGAGCGCTGCGCCGCCGCGCTCGCCCTGCCCGACTGGTTCGGCCGCAACTGGGACGCCCTCGCCGACTGCCTGACCGACCTGCCCGAGCCCCTCGCGCTCGTCGTCAGCGGCTGGCAGGAGTACGCGAGGACCGCGCCCGCCGAGTGGGGTCTGGCCCAGGAGGTCTTCGCCACGGCCGTCGAGGAGCGCCCCGGCCGTCTCACCGTGCTCCTCTCCCTCGGGGAGGTCTTCGGAGGATCCGACGAAGGCCCTGCCGCAAGGCTCGGATGAATCGCCCGGGGCTGGTAAACGTAGCGGCGTGGGACAATGAACTACGTGCTTTTTCCCCTGGCTGAAATGCCTAGGGGCCGATCCGAACGACTGGGATGTCAGCACGTGCGTTTCCTCAATGACGTCAAGCCGCCGTACGACCTCACGTACGACGATGTGTTCATGGTGCCGAGCCGCTCGGCCGTCGGTTCCCGCCAGGGCGTGGACCTCTCCTCGCCGGACGGGACCGGTACGACGATTCCGCTGGTCGTGGCCAACATGACCGCCATCGCCGGCCGCCGCATGGCCGAGACCGTCGCCCGCCGCGGCGGCCTGGTCGTCATTCCCCAGGACATCCCGATCGAGGTCGTCACCGACGTCATCGGCTGGGTCAAGTCCCGCCACCACGTCCTCGACACCCCGATCGTCCTGGAGCCGCACCAGACGGTCGCCGACGCGCTCTCCCTGCTGCCCAAGCGGGCGCACGACGCCGGTGTCGTCGTCGACGAGAACCGGCGCCCGATCGGCGTGGTCACCGACGCCGACCTGTCCGGTGTGGACCGCTTCACCCAGCTGTCCGAGGTCATGTCGAAGGACCTGCTGCTCCTCGACGCCGACATCGAGCCGCGCGAGGCCTTCCACACCCTCGACACCGCCAACCGCCGCTACGCCCCGGCCGTCGACAAGGACGGCAAGCTGGTCGGCATCCTCACCCGCAAGGGCGCGCTCCGCGCGACCCTGTACGCCCCGGCCGTCGACAAGGACGGCAAGCTGCGCATCGCGGCGGCCGTCGGCATCAACGGCGACTTCGTGGGCAAGGCCAAGCAGCTGCTCGACGCGGGCGTGGACACGCTCGTCATCGACACCGCGCACGGCCACCAGGAGTCGATGATCAACGCGATCAAGGCCGTGCGGGCGCTCGACCCGCAGGTCCCGATCGTCGCGGGCAACATCGTCGCCGCCGAGGGCGTCAAGGACCTCATCGAGGCCGGCGCGGACATCATCAAGGTCGGTGTAGGCCCCGGCGCCATGTGCACCACCCGCATGATGACCGGCGTGGGCCGCCCGCAGTTCTCGGCCGTCCTGGAGTGCGCCGCCGAGGCGAAGAAGTACGGCAAGCACGTCTGGGCCGACGGCGGTGTCCGTCACCCGCGCGACGTCGCCATGGCGCTCGCCGCCGGCGCGTCCAACGTCATGATCGGCTCCTGGTTCGCCGGCACCTACGAGTCCCCGGGCGACCTCCAGCACGACGCCCAGGGCCGTGCCTACAAGGAGTCCTTCGGCATGGCCTCCGCCCGCGCGGTCAAGAACCGCACGAGCGAGGAGTCGGCCTACGACCGCGCCCGCAAGGCACTGTTCGAGGAGGGCATCTCCACCTCGCGCATGTTCCTCGACCCGCAGCGCCCGGGCGTCGAGGACCTGATCGACTCGATCATCGCCGGTGTCCGCTCCTCCTGCACCTACGCCGGTGCCGGCTCGCTCGCCGAGTTCGAGGAGAAGGCCGTCGTCGGCATCCAGTCCGCCGCGGGCTACGCGGAGGGCAAGCCGCTGCACGCCAGCTGGAGCTAGCACGCCGGCGGAGCCGCTCCGCCCTGTGCCGTGAGAACCGCGGGCCCCCGGGAGATCCCTCCCGGGGGCCCGCGGCGTTCACGGACCGCTTGCGGCGTTCACGAACCCCGCGGCGTTCACGAACCCCGCCTGACGCAGCGCCCCCGCCACCGCCGTCGCGATCCGGGCGTGGCCGCGGTCGTCGGGGTGGAGGCCGTCGGCGAGGTCCTGCGGGGTCAGGAGCGGCAGGCCGGGCAGGAGGGCCAGGCGGGCGTCGCCGGCCGTCACGAGGTCGCGTACGGCCTCCTCCATGGCCGTACGCAGCTCCGCGAGAGTGGCGCCCAGGGCGTTGCCGGTCCGTTCGGCCTCCGGGCGCAGGACGGGGGAGAGGAGCAGCACCGGGGTGCGGGGGTGGCCGCGGCGGACCAGGGCGAGGAACGCGCGGGTGGTCTCGTACAGGAGCGGCGCCGAACAGGGCACGGCGGCCCAGCAGTTGGTGCCGAACGCGAGGGTGATCAGCTCGCCCGGCAGGCGGGCGAGGTGCTCCGCGAGGGGGAGCTCGCCGCGCGCCCCGCCCGCGTAGCCGAGGTTCACCGGGTCGAGGCCGAGCGCCCGGCCCGCCGTCGCGGGCCAGGAGTGCGCGGGGCGGGTCGACCACCAGCCCTCGGTGATCGAGTCGCCGTGGACCAGCCAGCGGGGGCGGCGCGGCGCCGGGGTCAGGGCGCCGCCGAGCGCCCGCAGGCCCCGCACGACCGGCGCCTGCCCCTCCGGCAGATGGAGGGTGAACTCCCCTCCCGAGCCCGGGAGCCCGACGCGTACGACGGACTCCTCGGCCGGCTCCGCGAACACCTCCGCGAGACAGTCCGGCCCCTGCCACAGCGCGAACCCGTGCCGCAGCGCGCGCAGTTCGTCCCCCGCCGCGGGCAGCGCCGCCCGGTAGCGAAGCTCCACCGCCCGGGTGCCCGGCGCCGCCGTGAACTCGACCCGCACCCCGATCGGCAGGGCGGCCCGTTCGGCGATGTCCCAGGGCAGCCGTTGCAGGTCGGCCGGGTCGGCCCGGACCGGCCTGCCGCCGTCCAGCCACGCCGTACCGCGCAGAAAGGGCTCGGGCTCCAGCCAGGTCACGACGACCTCCGTTCGGGCGGGTGCAGCGTGGGCCATCGGGCCCGAGGAGTCAATGCACGTGCGCGAGTCGCCCGATGCCCCCGATGTGTCGATTCATGCGGGGGCGCGCAATGTTTCCCCGTCTGCTCCCCAAGCGCGCAATGATCATCCGGCACTGCGCAACAACCCTGCATTACGACTGCGAAGCTCCAGCCCTTAGGCTCGTGCCCCGTACCAGGAGTGGCGGTGACCGCCTGCTCGGCGGTTTCCCCTCCCCCCGTGGGCATGTCCGCATGCCCACGTGCCGCCGCGGTCCACGCCCGTCTACAGGCAGCGATGAAGGAGCCTTACGCAGTGCTGGACCAAGGCGCAGCCCCACCGGTCGACGACTCGACCGTCCGCAAGACCTCCGGGCTCTCGGCCCTCACCCGTCGCAAGCCGGTCGAAAGCCTGGTCGAAGAGGGTGGCCAGGGCGAGGGCGGCACCCTCCGCCGCTCGCTCTCGATGTGGCAGCTGACCATGATCAGCATCGGTGCGACGCTCGGCACCGGCATCTTCGTCGTGCTGGGCGACGCCGTCCCGAAGGCCGGCCCCGCCGTCACGCTGGCCTTCGTGATCGCCGGCCTCACGGCGCTGTTCTCGGCCCTCTCGTACGCGGAGCTGGCCGGTTCCATACCGGTCGCGGGGTCCTCGTACTCGTACGCGTACGCAACGATGGGCGAACTCGTCGCCTGGGTCTGCGGCTGGTGCCTGGTCCTGGAGTACGGCGTGTCCGTCGCCGCCGTGGCGGTCGGCTGGGGCGAGTACCTCAACGAGCTGCTCGACGGCACCATCGGCGTCACCATCCCCGACGTGCTCTCCTCGGCCCCCGGCGAGGGCGGCGTCATCAACCTGCCCGGCCTCATCGTCGTGCTGCTGGCCATGGTGTTCCTGCTCGGCGGCGCCCGCGAGTCCGCCGTGGCCAACACGATCATGGTCGCGGTGAAGATCGCCGCGCTCGTGCTCTTCTGCGCCATCGGCTTCATGGGCTTCAAGTCCGGCAACTACAAGGACTTCATGCCGCTCGGCATCACCGGCGTCGGCGCCGCCAGCGCCACGCTCTTCTTCTCGTACATCGGCTTCGACGCGGCCTCCACGGCCGGCGAGGAGGCCAAGAACCCCAAGCGCGACCTGCCGCGGGCGATCATGCTCTCGCTGATCATCGTCACGGTGTTCTACGTCCTCGTCGCCGCCGTCGCGGTCGGCGCGTGGCACTGGAAGGCGTTCGAGGGCTCCGAGGCCACCCTGGCGGCGATCATGAACGACGTCACCGGCCAGACCTTCTGGGGCACCCTGCTCGCCGCCGGCGCCGTCATCTCCATCGCCAGCGTCGTCCTGACCGTGCTCTACGGCCAGACCCGCATCCTCTTCGCGATGTCCCGCGACGGCCTCGTCCCTAAGGCCTTCGGCAAGGTCAGCGCCAAGACCGGCACCCCGCGCGTCAACACGGTGATCGTCTCCCTGTTCTGCGCCGCCCTCGCCTCGGTCATCCCGCTCGGCAAGCTCGTCGACGCGACCAGCATCGGCACCCTCTTCGCCTTCGCCCTGGTCAACATCGCGGTGATCGTGCTGCGCTACACGCGCCCCGACATGCCGCGCACCTTCAAGGTGGTCTTCGGGCCGCTGTTCCCGATCCTCGGCTTCGGCTTCTGCGCGTACAACATGTTCAGCCTCGACTCGGTCACCTGGGTGGTCTTCGGTTGCTGGATGGCCGCGGGACTCGTGTTCTACTTCCTGTACGGCATGCGCCGCTCCCGACTGGCCACCGCAGCGACAGCAGCATCAGCAGAGAAGTGATCCACCCGTAGTGCGACTCAACGACCTCGACGAACGCATCGTCCACGCTCTCGCGGAGGACGCCCGCCGCAGCTACGCCGACATCGGCTCGCTGGTCGGTCTCTCCGCGCCCGCCGTCAAGCGGCGCGTGGACCGGCTCCGGGCCGAGGGCGCCATCACCGGCTTCACCGTACGGGTGGACCCGGCGGCGCTCGGCTGGGAGACGGAGGGGTTCGTCGAGATCTACTGCCGCCACAACACCTCGCCGGAGGACATCCGGCGAGGGCTGGAGCGGTACCCCGAGGTGGTGTCCGCGTCGACCGTCACCGGTGACGCGGACGCCGTCGTCCAGGTCTTCTCCTCCGACATGCGCCACTTCGAGCGCGTCCTGGAGCGGATCGCGGGCGAGCCCTTCGTGGAGCGCACCAAGTCCGTCCTGGTGCTCTCGCCGCTGCTGCGGCGCTTCTCCTCCGGCTCGCCCGCCTGAGACGGGTCTACTCGGCCGGGTACTCGGGCTGCCACGGCAGCACCGTGAAGTCGCCGCTGCCGGCCTTCACCTTCTCGAAGGGGGCGGAGCTCATGCACGGGGGCAGCTCCTTGAACTCCTCGGACGTCATCCAGCTGTAGCCGAGGCGGTCGTGCCGGCCGTCGTCGTGCACCGAGACCCCGACGCGCTTGTTCCGGAAGGCGTCCACATCGGTCTCGGTCACGACGCCCGTCACCACGGCCACCTTGCCCCCGGTGACCAGGCAGTCGACCTTCGCCACCGCGTAGCCGCCCACGGCCCCCTTGTAGTGACTGAACCGGAAGGTGCCGGTCGCCGCCTGCGGATCCCTGTTGTCCCCGGCCCCCAGATGCGCGTCGAAGGTGAAGGTGATGTCGTCGCCGGCCGGGCGGTACAGCTTGGCCGTGCCCGTCAGCGCCGCGGCCTCCCGGCTGCCGCCCCGGCCGTCGCCGGAGGCGACGGCGGAGCCCGCCGCCCCCGCGGTGATCAGCACAGCGGCGGCCAGGGCGGCGATCTTCGTACGACGGTTCATGTCGATTCGGTCCTTTCGGCAGGTCATCCGGCTGGTCGACCGGGCGACCACCACTCTTCCGCGCCGCTCCCGCCCGGACATCGCGCCACGGAACGGTCCGTCCTCCGCCACGCGGCGGACAGGGGGTCAGACGGGGGTCGCAGGACCGCGCAACGAATCGCCGCGGCACCCACGGATCGCGCAACGGTTCGACGGTCGGTCCGCAACGGTCACGACTTGTCCGCGGCGAGCGCGAAACCGTACCGTTTTTGACGTCTTCCCCCTTTACTCCGGACCCCGAGGATCGCCGATGCCCGCGCTGCGCACCGCCCTGCTCCAAAGCTCCGGTGAGCTCGGTGACGTCGCCGCCAACCTGAAGCTCCTCGACGAGGCCGCCGCCCGCGCGGCCGCCGCCGGCGCCGGTCTGCTGCTCGCCCCCGAGCTCTTCCTGACCGGCTACGCCATCGGCGCCGACATCGCCCGCCTGGCCGAGCCGGCCGACGGCCCCTCCGCGCAGGCCGCCGCCGCGATCGCCGCCCGCCACGGCCTGGCCGTCGGCTACGGATACCCGGAGCGCGACACCGGGCAGCACGGCGTCCTGTACAACTCCGCCCAGCTCTTCGGCGCCGACGGCGCCGCGCTCGCGCACTACCGCAAGACGCACCTCTTCGGCGACTTCGAGCTGCGGTGGTTCACGCCCGGCGACGAGAGCGTGGTCCAGGCGGAGCTCGACGGCCTCACGGTCGGCCTGATGATCTGCTACGACGTCGAGTTCCCCGAGAACGTCCGGGCCCACGCGCTGGCCGGCACGGACCTCCTCCTGGTGCCGACCGCGCTGATGCACCCCGCCGAGATCGTCCCCGAGTCCGTCGTCCCGGTGCGCGCCTTCGAGAACCAGATCTACATCGCGTACGCCAACCGGACCGGCCCCGAGGGCGAGTTCGAGTTCGTCGGCCTGTCCACGCTCGCCGCCCCCGACGGCACCGCCCGGGCCCGCGCCGGGCGGGGCGAGGACCTCGTGTTCGGCGAGGTCGACCCGGCCTTCCTGACGGCCTCCCGCGAGCTCAACCCGTACCTCCGCGACCGCCGTCCCGGGCTCTACGGCCCCCTCGTCTGAGCCGCCCGCGCCGCCCCCGTCCTCCCCGCCTCACCCTTTTCCGTGCAAGGAGTCCGTACCCCATGACGTCCACGGTGCCCACCGCCGTCCAGCACACCGACGCGCAGCCGCCGATCACCATGTTCGGTCCGGACTTCCCGTACGCCTACGACGACTTCCTGGCCCACCCGGCCGGCCTCGGCCAGATACCCGCGACCGAGCACGGCACCGAGGTCGCCGTCATCGGCGGCGGTCTGTCGGGCATCATCGCCGCGTACGAGCTGATGAAGATGGGCCTCAAGCCCGTCGTCTACGAGGCCGACGAGATCGGCGGCCGGCTGCGCACCGTCGGCTTCGAGGGCCCGGAGACCGAGGGGCTGACCGCGGAGATGGGCGCGATGCGCTTCCCGCCCTCGTCCACCGCGCTCCAGCACTACATCGACCTGGTCGGCCTGGAGACCACGCCGTTCCCGAACCCGCTGTCCGAGGCCACCCCGTCGACCGTCGTCGACCTCAAGGGCGAGTCGCACTACGCGGAGACCATCGACGACCTGCCGCAGGTCTACCGTGACGTCGCCGCCGCCTGGAACGCCTGCCTGGACGAGGGCGCCGACTTCTCCGACATGAACCAGGCCATGCGCGAGCGGGACGTCCCGCGGATCCGCGAGATCTGGGCCAAGCTCGTCGAGAAGCTCGACAACCAGACCTTCTACGGCTTCCTGTGCGAGTCGGAGTCCTTCAAGTCCTTCCGGCACCGCGAGATCTTCGGCCAGGTCGGCTTCGGCACCGGCGGCTGGGACACCGACTTCCCCAACTCCATCCTGGAGATCCTCCGGGTCGTCTACACCGAGGCCGACGACCACCACCGCGGCATCGTGGGCGGCTCGCAGCAGCTGCCGCTGCGCCTGTGGGAGCGCGAGCCGGGGAAGATCGTCCACTGGGCCCAGGGCACCTCCCTGAGCTCCCTGCACGGCGGTACGCCGAAGCCGGCCGTGACCCGGCTGACCCGCGCCGCCGGCAACCGGATCACGGTCACCGACGCGTCCGGCGACATCCGCACGTACCAGGCGGCGATCTTCACCGCGCAGTCCTGGATGCTGCTCTCCAAGATCGCCTGCGACGACTCGCTCTTCCCGATCGACCACTGGACGGCGATCGAGCGCACCCACTACATGGAGTCGTCCAAGCTCTTCGTGCCCGTCGACCGGCCGTTCTGGCTGGACAAGGACGAGGAGACCGGCCGGGACGTCATGTCGATGACGCTGACCGACCGGATGACCCGTGGCACGTACCTCCTGGACGACGGCCCGGACAAGCCCGCCACCATCTGCCTCTCGTACACGTGGTGCGACGACAGCCTGAAGTGGCTGCCGCTGTCCGCGAACGAGCGGATGGAGGTCATGCTGAAGTCGCTCGGCGAGATCTACCCGAAGGTCGACATCCGCAAGCACATCATCGGCAACCCGGTGACCGTCTCCTGGGAGAACGAGCCCTACTTCATGGGCGCGTTCAAGGCCAACCTGCCGGGCCACTACCGCTACCAGCGGCGCCTGTTCACCCACTTCATGCAGGACCGGCTGCCCGAGGACAAGCGGGGCATCTTCCTCGCGGGCGACGACATCTCCTGGACGGCCGGCTGGGCCGAGGGCGCGGTGCAGACGGCGCTCAACGCGGTCTGGGGCGTGATGCACCACCTCGGCGGCGCCACCGACGCCACCAACCCGGGCCCGGGCGACGTGTACGACGAGATCGCCCCGGTCGAGCTGCCGGAGGACTGAGTCCTCAGGGGCGCGCGAGTGGGGTGAGCAGCATCCGCCCCACAAGCCCCACCGACCGGTCGAGGCGTTCGGCGAACTCCTCGGCCAGGTCGGGCAGCCGCCGCAGCTGCCACAGCGAGCGGGCGGCGAGCCAGGCCCCGTCGCGCGCCCGGTCCAGGCTCCAGCAGCCGAGCAGATGCGTGAGCGGGTCCGCGACCTCCAGGAGGTCCGGGCCCGGCATCAGTTCGTCCCGGATGCGCTCCTCCAGCAGGACCAGGATGTCGCCGACCCGGTCGAACTCGTCCTCCAGGTCCGCCGGCGCGCAGTCGAGCGTCCGGCAGGTGTCGACCACCGCGAGGGCCAGGTCGTGGCCGATGTGCGCGTTGATCCCGGCGAGCGCGAACTGCAGCGGCCGTACGCCGGGATGGCGGCGGTAGTGGAACAGCGGCCGCCAGCAGGCCGGGGCCGGAGCGCCGGTGGTGACGGCCTCGACGACCGCGAGATAGCGCTGGGCGAACCGTACGTCGAGCGTGGCGGCGGCCCGCCGGTCGGCGAAGGTACCCGCCTCGAGGGCGTGGCCGATCTCCTCGGTGACGGTCAGATAGACCCGGTTGAACACCGCGACCCCGTCGGCCGGGTGCCAGGCCGCACGGAAGGCCCGCATCCGGTCCACCACGGGGTCGACGGCGGTGAAGGGACCGACGGGGAGCTGCTGCGTCTGCGCCATGGGTGCAGCGTGGCAGCCGGAGAGCCGGACGGAAGGATTCCGCCGCCCGGCTTCCCCAGAACGGGCGAATCGGTTACGGCTTCGCTGCCGGCTCCCCGCCCGGAGTGCTTCCGGAGCCGCCCTCGTACGAGCTGGTACCGGAGTCGAGCAGGGGTTCCTGCTGCTTGAGGTGGGCCGGGGCGAAGGCGCGCAGCACGTGATAGCCGGTGATGACGACCAGCGTGCCGAGCGCGATGCCGCCGAGCTCGAAGGTGTCGGTGAAGGTGAGCTTCACCCCGCCGACGCCGATGATGATGCCGGCCGCGGCGGGCACCAGGTTGAGCGGGTTGCGCAGGTCGACCTTGGCGTTGATCCAGATCTGGGCGCCGAGCAGGCCGATCATGCCGTAGAGGATCACGGTGATGCCGCCGAGCACGCCGCCCGGGATCGCGGCGACGACCGCGCCGAACTTGGGGCACAGGCCGAAGAGCAGCGCGAAGCCGGCCGCGGCCCAGTAGGCGGCGGTGGAGTAGACCCGGGTGGCGGCCATCACGCCGATGTTCTCGGAGTACGTGGTGTTCGGCGGGCCGCCCACGGCGGTGGAGAGCACCGAGGCGGCGCCGTCGGCCGCGATGGCGGTGCCGAGCCGGTCGTCCAGCGGGTCGCCGGTCATCTCGCCGACGGCCTTGACGTGTCCGGCGTTCTCGGCGATCAGCGCGATGACCACGGGCAGCGCGACGAGGATCGCGGACCACTCGAAGCTGGGGCCGTGGAACGAGGGCAGGCCGACCCAGTCGGCCTTGGACACGCCGGACAGGTCGAGCCGCCAGTGGTCGGTGACCTGGCCGCCCGGGGACAACGAGTGGATCCGGCCGAAGACCAGGTCGAAGACCCAGGAGATGCCGTAGCCGAAGATCAGGCCGAGGAAGATCGCGATGCGCGACCAGAATCCGCGCAGACAGACCACGGCGAGACCGGTGAACAGCATCACCAGCAGGGCGGTCCACTGGTCCTGCGGCCAGTAGGTGGCGGCGGTGACCGGGGCCAGGTTGAAGCCGATCAGCATGACCACGGCGCCGGTGACGATCGGCGGCATGGCCGCGTGGATGATCCGCGCGCCGAACCTCCGCACCGCCAGACCCGCGAGGAACAGCACCGCGCCGACCACGAGGACCGCGCCCGTCACGGTGGCGCTGGTGCCGCCGGAGGCCCGGATCGCGGCGGCGACGCCCACGAAGGAGAGCGAGCAGCCGAGGTAGGAGGGGACCGTGCCCCGGGTCGCGAGCAGGAAGATCACGGTCGCGACACCGGACATCATGATCGCGAGGTTCGGGTCGAGGCCCATGAGCACCGGGGCCACGAACGAGGCGCCGAACATGGCCACCACGTGCTGGGCGCCGAGCCCGATCGTACGGGGCCAGGACAGCCGCTCGTCGGGCCGGACGACGGCTCCTGGGGCGGGTGTCCTCCCGTCGCCGTGCAGGGTCCAGCGCACGCCGAGGCTCATGTGGTCGCTCCAGTTCTCCGGGTTCCGTGGCCGAATCGGGCCGTACGGGGCGGTACGAGGTCGTACCGGGCCGTGCTGGCCGTACGTGGCCGAGTCCGGGCCGTAAAAGATCAGCCATATGGTAAGCCGTGACCGGTCAGCGGACCCCTTCCCGGGCCCCCGCCCCGGCGGTCTCCGCGACCGTGCCGCCGCCCGTCCGCGCGCCCGCACGCAATACCCCCGCACCCAGGACCAGACCGAAGGTCAGCAGCGTGACCAGGCCGAAGGAGAAGAGCAGCGAGGTCGCGTCCGCCATGCCGCCGATCGCCGAGGGGGCGATGAGACCCGAGGTGTACGTGATGGTGGCGACGCCCGCGATGGCCTGGCTGGGATTCGGCCCGCTGCGGCCCGCTGCGGCGAAGGCGAGCGGGACGACGACCGCGACCCCGAGGCCGATGAGACCGAATCCGGCCATCGCGAGGGCCGCGTGCGGGGCGAACACCACGAGCAGCCCGCCGGCCGTGGCGGCCAGGCCCCCGACCCGTACCGTGCGCACCGCCCCGAAGCGGTCCACGACCCGGTCGCCGACCAGCCGTGCGACGGCCATGGTGAGGGCGAAGGCGGTGGTCGACGCGGCGGCGAGACCCGCCGACGTGCCCAGCTCGTCCTTGAGGTAGACCGCCGACCAGTCCAGGCTCGCGCCCTCGGCGAAGACCCCGCAGAAGCCGATCGCGCCGATCACCAGGGCCGACTTCGGGGGCAGCGAGAAGCGCGGTGGCGCCGCCTCGTCGGGCGCGCTCCGCAGGTCCAGCACACCCTGGCAGAAGAAGACGCCGAGGACGGTGAGGACCAGGGCGGCGATCAGGTGGTGGAGCCGGGCGTCTCCGCCGAGGTGGGCGGCGACGGTGCCGGCCGCCGAGCCGAGCAGGGCGCCCGCGCTCCACATGCCGTGCAGGCTGGACATGATCGAGCGGCCGAGCCGGTTCTCGGTCTCCACGCCGAGCGCGTTCATCGCCACGTCGGACATGCCGGCGGTGGCGCCGTACACGAGCAGGGCCGCGCACAGGCCGTACACGTTCGGCGCGAGCGAGGGCAGGGTCAGCGCCAGCGTCCACAGGACGAGCAGCCCGCGCAACGCCGTACGGGCGCCGAAGCGGTGGCTGATCGCGCCGGCCAGCGGCATCGCGAGGGAGGCGCCGATCGCGGGGAAGGCGAGCGCGAGCCCGAGCTGGCCGGCGCCGACGCCGGCGTGCTCCTGGATCCAGGGGATGCGGGTCGCGAAGCTGCCCGTGACCGCGCCGTGGACGCAGAAGACCGCGGCGACGGCGAACCGGGCCCGCCGCAGCCGCTGGGTGGTGAAGACGGTTCCGTCCGCCATGGGGTGCCCTCCCCGGGGTGGTGGGTGCTGCTCGGCGCGTAAACTATCAGGAACCCTGCCTGATAAATAGTGGGTCGTCGTCGGGCACCCCCCCGAACGTCTGAGAGGATCGCCGCATGGCCGCATCCCCGAGCACCGCCCGGGCCATCAACGACCGGCTCGCCCTGCGCCTGCTCCAGGACGAAGGCCCGTTGACGGCGACCCAGCTCAAGACGCTCACCGGACTCTCCCGGCCCACCGTCGCCGACCTCGTCGAACGGCTCCGGGGCTCCGGACTCGTCCACGTCGTCGGCGAGTCCGGCGCCGAGCGCCGCGGCCCCAACGCCAAGCTGTACGGGATCGTCGCCGACCGCGCCCACCTCGCCGCCCTCGACGTGCGCACCCGCTCCGTCTCCGTCGTCGTCGCCGACCTGCTCGGCACCACCCTCGCCGAGGCGACCCTGCCCATCGGCGACGCCGCCGCGCCGGGACCCGCCGCCGACCAGGCCGTCGCCCTCCTCGAACGCACCGCGCACGAGGCCGGCGCCGCCCGGCTGCACAGCGTCGCGGTCGGCGCGCCCGGCCTCATCGACCCCGCCACCCGCGAGCTGCGCGACACCGCCAAGCTCCCCGAATGGCACCGGCGGCTGATCTCCGCCCTCCAGGACCGGCTGCCCGCCACCGTCCTCGTCGAGAACGAGGTCAACCTGGCCGCCGTCGCCGAACTGCGCGAGGGCACCGCCCACGACGGCCGGGACACCTTCGTGCTCCTCTGGCTCGGCCAGGGCATCGGCGCCGCCGTCGTCCTCGACGGGCGACTGCGCCGCGGCGCCTCCGGCGGAGCGGGCGAGATCGGCTTCCTGCCCGTACCGGGAACCTCCGGGCTGCCCTCCGCGCACGGCTGCGACGGCGGCTTCGACGAGCTGGCCTGCGCAGCGGCGGTCGCCACCCTCGCCCGCGCGCACGGGCTCGACCCGGCCGGCGCCCTCGAATCCGGCGACGAACCCTTCCTCGACGCCCTCGCCGAGCGCCTGGCCATCGGCGCGGCCTCGGTCGCCGCCGTCCTCGACCCCGGCTGCGTCGTCCTCGGCGGCGAGACCGGCCACCGCGGCGGCCCCGACCTCGCCGCCCGCGTCGAGGCCCGGCTCGCCAGGCTCTCCCCGCTGCGCACCGAGGTCCGCGCCACCACCCTCGGCGACGCCGCCATCCTGCGCGGAGCCCTGCTGACCGCCCGGGACGCGGCCCAGGACGCGCTGTTCCCGTCGGGCACCTGACGCGTCGGACACCACCTAGGCGCCGTGCGGGCTGAACCGCTCCGCCAGGAACTCCTCGAAGGTCACCCGCCCCACCGCCCGGTCCGGTGCCAGATGGCCGCCGCGCCGCAGCCCCCGGTAGACCCTGCCGGGCAGGGGCACCTCCACCAGGCGCCTGTTGCGGCCGCTGGCCCGCAGGTAGGAGCGGGCGAGCTCGGCGAACGTACGGATCTCCGGGCCGCCCATGTCCCCCACCCGGCCCGCCGGCGGCCCGAGGGCCAGCTGGGCGAGGCGCGCGGCGGCCTCCGTCACCTCCAGCGGCTGGTCGCGGACGTCCTTGGGCAGCAGCATCACCGGCGGCTTCGCGAGGCCCTGGAGCAGCTGGAGCACCAGGTCGTGGAAGTGGGCCGTGCGCAGCAGGGTCCACTCGATGCCGGACTCGCGGATCATGCGCTCCACCGCGTACTTGGTCCGGAAGTAGCCGAGCGGCACCCGGTCCACGCCGATGATCGAGATGTACAGCAGATGCGGCACTCCGGCCCGCCGCGCGGCCTCGATCAGGGTGCGGGCGGCGTCCTTGTCGCCGCGCCGGATGTTGGTGCAGTGGACCACCGCGTCCACCCCGTCGACCGCCCGGTCGAGCAGGGGGCCGCCGCGCCGCAGGTCCACCGCGTACGGGGGTGAGTGCCTGCTGAGCACCCGCACCTCGTGGCCGTCCGCGCGCAGCCGGTCGCAGACGGGCCGGCCGAGCGTTCCCGTGCCACCGGTCACCAGGATCGTGGTCATGCCTCAAGCGTGAACGCCTTCGCCGCGGCCCGCACATGCGGACCGCGGCGAGGCGGGGAGGGACCCGGCGGCGGCAAGGGCCGTGAGAACCGCCGCCGGGGGTCGGCGGGGCCGGGGGATGCCTAGGGGATCACGGGGGATGACCTCCAGGGGATCAGCAGGCGCCCTGGTCCTTCCAGACGCCCCAGTCACCGGTTGTGCCCGGCTCCTCGTTCTGGGTCCACCACTGGGCGAGCCACTTGTGGCCCTTGTGGGAGACGACCGTGCCGCCGGTGTAGACCGTGCCGGCCACGTACGCCGGGGCGGTGCAGCCGGTGGGCGGCGTCGTCGGCGGGGTCGTGGGCGGGGTGGTCGGAGGCGTCGTCGGCGGGGTGGTGGGCGGCGTCGTGGGCGGGGTGGTCGGCGGGGTGGTCGTGCCCGGCTCCACCACCGAGGTGCCGCGGGCCAGGTCGCCGGCGAGCGCGTACGCCGTGCCGTTGATGTTCACCGTCCAGTTCGACGGGGTCGAGACCGGCAGGTAGTAGTTGAACGCCAGGTCGACGCTCGCGCCCGGGGCGAGCGACTGCCAGGCCGGGAGCTTCAGGGAGACCCGGTGGAAGTCGCCCTTCAGGCCGCCCACGTTGCTGCCCGTGTGGTCGCTGCTGATCACCTTGGCGCCGAAGCCGGACTGGTCGGAGGCGTTGCCCGGCGCCGCGGTCGCGTAGTCGAACTGGAACTCGGTGCCGCCCGGCAGCGCCGTCTGCGTGTTGTTGGTGATCTTGATCTTGGGGGTGATCGGGTAGTTGGAGTCGCCCAGCTTGAACTCGGTGAACTCCACGCCGACGTTCACGGCCTGCGCGGGCAGCGTCGCGTTGGACTTCTTCGCGCCGTACGGGGTGGCCGCCCTGAACTTGTCGTACATCAGCGAGGTGAGCGTGGAGCCCATCTCGTACTGGCCCTTGGACGCGTTCCAGGCGTAGTCGCCCGCCATCTCCCAGACCATCGTGCCGCCGATGCCGCGGCTGACCACGTAGTCGGCCTTGGCGGCCACCGACTGCTCGTCCTCGGTGGACAGGAAGACCTTCTTCTGGGCGTTCCACAGCCACGGGGCGACCAGGGTCGCGTCGTACTTGCGGGCGTAGGTGCCGGTCAGCGTGGTGTTCGCGGGGAAGCCGTACCGGGTGACGTAGTCGCCGACGATCCCCTTCTCCAGGTTCTTGGCGTGCCACATCGGGTTGGAACCGGCGGGCGACTCCTGCCCGTTGGTGTCCTTGTCGTGCCACAGGTTGTCGATGCCGACGGCGCCGTCACCGCACTTGGTCAGGCCCGCGCCCGCCGGGCAGGTGGTCGCACTGGCCTTGCCCCACAGGCCGTCGGTGCCGCCCTGGACGTTCTTGTGGCCGCGGGTGTAATAGGGCAGGCCGATGTTGATCCGGCCGGCCGGCATGGAGCCGCGGAAGTAGTGGTAGGCCCAGTCGGTGTTGAGGTAGCCGATGCCGCCGTACTGCTGGCTGCCGTAGACGCCGGCGGCGGCGAGCTCGCCGTCCTTGCCGTCGTCGAAGAGGGAGGCGTTGGGGCCGGCGTACTCGTTCCACGCGCCGTGCAGGTCGTAGGACATGATGTTGACGTAGTCCAGATACTTCTGCATCTGGAAGGTCTCCATGCCGCGCAGCAGATAGCCCGAGGAGGGCGCGGCGACGGTCAGCAGGTAGTGCTTCCCGTCGGCGGCGCCGGCCCGGTCGAGCTTGTCGCGCAGCGACTTCATGAGCGCCGCGTAGCTCTGGACGAGGCCCGCGCGGCGCCCGTTGGCGAGCTGCCAGTCGAGCGGGTTGCCGGCGTCCTTCATGGTCGTCGGGTACTCGTAGTCGATGTCGACGCCGTTGAAGCCGTACTTCCGGATGAAGTCGACGGCGGAGTTCGCGAACGTGTCGATCCCGGCCTGGTTGACCGACCCGTCGGCGTTGGTCGCCATCGAGTAGAAGCCGCCGGAGTTCACCCGGGCGCCGTTGTCGTCGAAGTAGCCGCCGGTCTCCGCCCATCCGCCGACCGAGATCAGCGTCTTGACGTTCGGGTGCTGCTTCTTGAACTTGTTGAGCAGGTTGAAGTGGCCCTTGTAGGCGTACGCCGGATCCATCTCGGCACCGGTGACACCGGGCCAGGTCATCCCGGTGGCCGCGTTGCCCGGGCCGTCCGTGCCGACCGACAGCTTGTTGTCGGAACCGATGTGTCCGAAGGCGTAGTTGATGTGGGTGATCTTGTCCCACGGGATGTCGCTGGCGAGGTAGGCGGGCTCGCCGTTCTTCCCGGTGCGCCAGCCGGTGAAGTAGCCGATGACGCGGCGCTGGTGGTCCGCGCCCATCTTCTCGCGGCCCTCGGTGTCGTAGACCGAGCAGTACGGGACGTCGACGCCCGGGGTCTTGAAGAGGCCGTCGGGGCGACAGGACTCGTTGTCGGCCGCGTACGAGACGCCGCCGGAGAGGGAGCTGACCAGCAGCCCGGCGACGGCCGCGCCGGACGCGAGCAGCGAGGCTCTCTTCTTCGTGGGGGACAGCACGATCGGTTCCTCCAGGGGAGGTCGGCAGTACACAACGAACAAAGGGGTGGGTCGTGTCGGGCCCGTGGAGTGCGCACACCGGCGGGCCGTACCTCGGAGGTGACACGGAGATTAAGAGGACTAGACCAGTGCGTCAATAGGTCTGGACCATCGAAGGATTCCGTGACAGGCTCATGGCGGGTTTGTGAGTCAGCCCACAGGGATTCACCCGCATGGCCGGTCCCCGTCCGTGGCACACTGGCCCTGTATCAGCAGCAGCGCACTCCGGGGTCGGTGTAATTCCGAACCGGCGGTATAGTCCGCGACCCGTCCGCAGCCAGCGGCCGGTTGACCAGGTGAGATTCCTGGACCGACGGTGAAAGTCCGGATGGGAGGCAGTGCGCGGCGGGCGACCCCTCATCCGGGGGGTGTGCCGGCCGTACGTCCGCTGGTCGCCGTACCGTCACCGGTTTCCGGCGTCCCCAGGGGGCTCGGCCTCGGCGCACCCTGCGCGAGGCGTCGTATCCGCTCTCTGTCGTCATCGACAGGCCCCGGAGTCCGTGCCCGAAGAGGCAGGAGGACCCGGTGGCCACGCCAGCCGACATCACCGCCATGCGACGCGCGATCGCGCTCGCCGCCCGCGGTCTCGGCTCCACCAGCCCCAACCCGGTCGTCGGCTGCGTCATCACCGACGCCTCCGGCCACCAGGTCGGCGAGGGCTTCCACCAGCGCGCCGGCGGCCCGCACGCCGAGGTCCACGCCCTGCGCGCGGCCGGCGTCCTGGCCCGCGGCGGCACCGCCTACGTCACCCTCGAACCCTGCAACCACACCGGCCGCACCGGCCCCTGCGCCCAGGCGCTGATCGAGGCCGGCATCAGCCGGGTCGTCTACGCCGTCGGCGACCCGAACCCGCAGGCCACCGGCGGCGCCGACACCCTGCGTGCCGCCGGGACCGAGGTCGAGGCCGGGGTCCTGCACGACGAGGCCGAGGCCGGCAACATCGCCTGGCTCACCTCCGTACGCCACGGCCGGCCCTTCGTCCGCTGGAAGTACGCCGCCACCCTCGACGGCCGGATCGCCGCCGCCGACGGCACCTCACGCTGGATCAGCTCCCCCGAGTCCCGCGCCGACGTCCACCGGCTGCGCGCCGAGTCCGACGCCGTCGTCGTCGGCTCCGGTACCGCCCGCGCCGACGACCCCCACCTCGCCGTACGCGGCGTCGAAGGCGTCGTCCAGCCGCTGCGGGTCGTCGTCGACACCGAGGCCACCGCCGTCAAGCCCGGCGCCCGCGTCCTGGACGACGCCGCGCCCACCCTGATCGCGGTCGCCGAGGACGCCCGGACCACCCTCACGGACGTCGTCCGCCTCCCCAGGGCCACCGGGGGCGGCCTGTCCGTCCCCGCCCTCCTGGCCGCCCTCCACGAGCGCGGCGTCCGTTCCGTACTCCTGGAAGGCGGCCCCACCCTCGCGGGCGCCTTCCTCGCCGCGGGCGCCGTCGACCAGGTCGTCGGCTACCTCGCCCCGGTCCTGCTCGGCGCGGGCCCGCAGGCCCTCGCCGGCGCCGGAATCACCACCATCGCCGATGCGTTGCGGCTCGACGTCACCGAGACCGTGCGCATCGGATCCGACATCCGCATCACCGCCGTGCCCGTCACTGCCAAGGGAGCCTGACCGTGTTCACCGGAATCGTCGAAGAGCTGGGCGAGGTCGTCGCAGTCGAGCAGCTGGCGGACGCCTCCCGCTTCCGCCTGCGCGGCCCCCTGGTCACGGAGGGCGCCCAGCACGGCGACTCCATCGCCGTCAACGGTGTCTGTCTCACGGTCGTCGAGTTCGGCGACGGCGAGTTCACCGCCGACGTCATGGCCGAGACCCTTCTGCGCTCCTCCCTCGGCGCCCTCGAGGTCGGCTCCCGCGTCAACCTGGAGCGGCCCATGGCCGTCGGCGGCCGCCTCGGCGGCCACATCGTCCAGGGCCACGTCGACGGCACCGGCAGCATCCTGGAGCGCATCCCCTCCGAGCACTGGGAGATCGTCAAGGTCGCCCTGCCCGCCCCGCTCTCCCGCTACGTCGTCGAGAAGGGCTCCATCACCGTCGACGGCGTCAGCCTCACCGTCGTCGAGGCCGCCGACGACTACTTCACCATCAGCCTCATCCCCACCACCCTCGCCCTGACCACGCTCGGCCTGAAGCAGCCCGGCGACCCGGTCAACCTCGAGGTCGACGTCATCGCCAAGTACGTCGAGCGCCTGCTCGGCCCGAACGCCCAGGAGACCGTCAAGTGAACTGGCTCAACTCCGAGGCGTTCACCGCCTTCGGCCAGCACATCCTGTGGTCCGACATGATCGGCAACACGATCGGCCTGATAGCCCTGGCCCTCGGCTGGCGCCGCTCCGTCCTCACCTGGCCCGCCCAGCTGCTCTCCGGCGTCATCCTCGTCGGCGCCTACGCCTCCGCCCACCTCAGCGGCGGCGTCGGCAAGCAGCTCCTGGTCATCGGCGTCGCCGTCTGGGGCTGGCGCCAGTGGACCCGCGGCCGGCAGCAGGCCCAGGACGGCTCCATCGCCGTCCGCTTCGCCACCTGGAAGGAGCGCGGACTGCTCCTGGCCGGCGCGGCCCTCGGCACCCTCGCCGTCGGCGGACTCTTCACCCTCTACCCGTCGCTCTCCTGGAGCCCGTGGGCCGACGCGTACATCTTCGTCGGCACCCTCGTCGCGATGGTCGCCCAGGCCCGCGGCCTGGTCGAGTTCTGGTTCGCCTGGCTCCTCGTCGACCTCGTCGGCGTGCCGCTCGCCTTCAACAGCGGCCTCGCCTTCTCCGGCCTCGTCTACGTCATCTACTTCGCCCTCGTCATCTGGGGCATGCGCGACTGGTGGCTCCGGACGCGTACGACCTCTGCACTGGAAGGAGCCCACGCATGAGTGCGCTGCCTCTCTGGGACGCCACCGATCTCGCCCTCGACCCCGTCGAGCAGGCCATCCGCGACATCGCCGCGGGCCGCCCCGTCGTCGTCGTCGACGACGAGGACCGCGAGAACGAAGGCGACCTCGTCATCGCCGCCGAGAAGGCCACCCCCGAAGTCGTCGCCTTCATGATGAGCGAGTGCCGCGGCCTGATCTGCGCCCCCATGGAGGGCGACGAACTGGAGCGCCTCCAGCTGCCGCAGATGGTCGACCACAACACCGAGTCGATGAAGACCGCGTTCACCGTCTCCGTCGACGCCTCCGCCGCCCACGGCGTCACGACCGGCATCTCCGCCGCCGACCGCGCCACCACCCTGCGCATGCTCGCGAGCGGCCACCACGAGCCGGGCGACTTCGTCCGCCCCGGCCACATCTTCCCGCTGCGCGCCAAGCCCGGCGGCGTGCTCGCCCGCAACGGCCACACCGAGGCCGCCGTCGACCTCGCCCGCCTCGCCGGGCTCCGTCCGGCCGGCGCGATCGTCGAGATCGCCGGCGAGGACGGCGTCATGCTGCGGCTGCCCGAGCTCGTCCCCTTCGCCCGCAAGCACGGCCTGACGATCATCTCCATCGAGGACCTGATCGCCTACCGCCGCTCCGCCGAACCGACCGTCCGCCGCGAGGCCGAGGTCCAGCTGCCCACCCGGCACGGCGACTTCACCGCGTACGGCTACCGCTCCACCGTCGACGGCGTCGAACACGTCGCCCTCGTCCACGGCGAGCTCGGCGACGGCGAGGACATCCTGGTCCGCGTCCACTCCGAGTGCCTGACCGGCGACATCTTCCACTCGCTGCGCTGCGACTGCGGCCCCCAGCTGGAAGCCTCCATGGACCGCATCACCGAGGCCGGCCGCGGCGTCGTCGTCTACCTGCGCGGCCACGAGGGCCGCGGCATCGGCCTGCTGTCCAAGCTGCGCGCGTACGAGCTCCAGGAGCGCGGCCGCGACACCCTCGACGCCAACCTGGAACTCGGCCTGCCCGCCGACGCCCGCGACTACGCGGCCGGCGCGCAGATCCTCGCCGACCTCGGCGTCCGCAGCCTGCGCCTGATGACCAACAACCCCGACAAGATCGACGCCCTCACCCGGCACGGCCTGAGGGTCGAGGGCCGCGAGCCCATGCCCGTCCAGGCCGGCGAGCACAACCTCCGCTACCTGCGCACCAAGCGGGACCGGATGGGCCACGACCTGCCCTGGCTGGACGGCTCCCCGGCCGCCACCTGCGGCAACCAGTAGTCCCCTGCTTTTCGTACGGTTCACGGCTTCAAAGTTCAAGGTTCAAGGAGAGACATGAGCGGCAAGGGCGCACCCGTCCTCAGCGTGAAGAACTGCGGCGACCTCCGGGTCGCCGTCATCGCGGCCCAGTGGCACGAGAAGATCATGGACGGGCTCGTCGACGGCGCCCTGCGCGCCCTGCACGAGCTCGGCATCGACGAGCCCACCCTGCTGCGCGTCCCCGGCAGCTTCGAGCTCCCGGTCGTGGCGAAGGTCCTCGCCGGGCGCGGCTACGATGCCATCGTGGCCCTCGGCGTCGTCATCCGCGGCGGAACCCCGCACTTCGAGTACGTGTGCCAGGGCGTCACCCACGGCCTCACCCAGGTCTCGATCGACACCGGCGTACCCGTCGGATTCGGCGTCCTGACCGTGGACAACGAGGAGCAGGCCCTGGACCGGGCCGGCCTCGAAGGGTCGAGCGAGGACAAGGGCCACGAGGCCGTCACCGCCGCCGTCGCCACCGCGACCACGCTGCGCACGGTCAGCGAACCCTGGCGCTGAGTGCAGATGCCCACCCCGTAGTCTTAGGACATCATGGCGAACAAAACCTTCGAAGAGCTCTTCGCCGAGCTCAAGCACAAGGCCGAGAACGGCGACCCGGCGACCTCCCGCACCGCGGAACTGGTCGGCAAGGGCGTCCATGCCATCGGCAAGAAGGTCGTCGAGGAGGCCGCCGAGGTCTGGATGGCCGCCGAGTACGAGGGCAAGGAAGCCGCCGCCGAGGAGATCTCGCAGCTGCTGTACCACGTCCAGGTGATGATGGTCGCCCGCGGGATCTCGCTCGACGACGTCTACGCCCACCTCTGAGCACGTCCCCCAAGAAACCCCCCGTCCGAGGCAAAGGAAGCCCACCCCATGCTGCGCATCGCCGTCCCCAACAAGGGTTCACTCTCCGGACCTGCGATGGAGATGCTCCATGAGGCGGGCTACCGGCAGCGCAAGGAGTCCAAGGAACTCGTCACCGTCGACCCGGAGAACGAGGTGGAGTTCTTCTACCTCCGCCCCAAGGACATCGCGATCTACGTGGCGTCCGGCCGGCTCGACATCGGCATCACCGGTCGCGACCTGCTCCTGGACTCCGGCGCCAACGCCGAGGAGATCCTGCCGCTGAACTTCGGCCGGTCCACCTTCCGCTACGCCACCCGCCCCGGCACCGCGAAGGGCCCCGGGGACTTCCACGGGATGACGATCGCCACCTCCTACGAGGGCATCGTCGCCAAGCACCTCGCCGAGCAGGGCGTCGACGCGTCCGTCGTCCACCTCGACGGCGCCGTCGAGACCGCGATCCAGCTGGGCGTCGCCGAGATCATCGCCGACGTCGTCGAGACCGGCACCAGCCTGCGCAACGCCGGCCTCGAGGTCATCGGCGAGCCGATCCTCACCTCCGAGGCCGTCGTCGTACGCCGCACCGGCGCCCCCGGCGACGACCCGAAGGTCCAGCAGTTCCTGCGCCGCCTGCAGGGCGTCCTCGTCGCCCGCAGCTACGTGATGATGGACTACGACTGCCGCGCCGAGCACCTGGAGGAGGCCGTCGCCCTCACCCCGGGCCTCGAGTCGCCCACCGTCTCGCCGCTCCACAACGAGGGCTGGGTCGCCGTCCGCGCCATGGTCCCCGCCAAGGAGGCGCAGAAGGTCATGGACGACCTGTACGAGCTGGGTGCCCGCGCCATCCTCACGACGGCCATCCACGCCTGCCGCCTCTGAACCCGCCTCGGCCCCCCGCAGGAAACGCGCAAGGAACCCCATGACCGACCCGGTGTCCACCACCCCCGCCCTCCCGGTCACCTTCCGGCCCGGCCGCACCCGGGCGGTCCTGCTGACCATCGGCGTACTCATGTTCGTCGTCATCTCCGGCGTCGCGCTGATGCTGGAGCGGCTCAGCCCGGCGGAGCGGGTCAGCTTCTTCTTCACCGCCGCGCTGTTCCTCGGCGTCCTGGTGCTGCTCAGCCGCCCCAAGGTCGTCGCCGACGCCGACGGTGTGACGGTCGTCAACATCACCCGGACACGCCGACTGGCATGGGCGGAAATCCTCAAGGTCAACCTGCGCCCCGGCGACCCCTGGGTCTTCCTCGACCTGAGCGACGGCACCAGCATGCCCGCGCTCGGCATCCAGCCGGGAATCGCCAAGCAGCAGGCCATCACCGACGCCCGCGCACTGCGCGCCCTCGCCGAGAGCCGCGGCACCGGAACGGAGACCCGCGACACCGGCACGGAGAACGGCTGAGCCGGCGGGGGACCCTGATCCGTCCCCCATACGGGGCCGACCCCCTGCCCGCACCGGCGCGGGCGTGACTACTCTGGTGGCGGTGGTGCCGAGCGGCACCACCGCCCCGCGCGTGCAGGGCCGCCGGCCGGCGGCCCGCGGGGCCGCCCTTCGACCCGAGGAGTGACTCCCTCCGGCAATGGACGGATCGTCCGGTAGTACCTGCGCCGCCCCCTCACCCGAGGCGGCGGCATGATCGTCTCTCTGCTGCTGCTCGCAGCGGCCTTCCTCCTGATCCTCGCCAACGGCTTCTTCGTGGCCGCCGAGTTCGGCCTCGTCACCGTGGAACGCGCCGAGGCGGAGCGCGCCGCCGGCGACGGCGACCGCCGGGCCCGCAGCGTCGTCAGAGCGCTGCGCGAGCTGTCCTTCCAGCTCTCCGGCACCCAGCTCGGCATCACCCTCACCTCGCTCGTCACCGGCATGCTCGCCGAGCCCGCGCTCGCCCGGCTGCTCGACGGGCCGCTCACCGCGACCGGGCTGCCCGAAGGCGCCGTATCCGGCATCGCGGTGGTCGTGGGCATGCTGCTCGCCTCCGCCGTCCAGATGGTCGTCGGCGAACTGGTGCCGAAGAACTGGGCGGTCTCCCGGCCACTGCAGGTGGCCCGCTTCGTCGCCGGACCGCAGCACGTCTTCTCCACCCTGTTCCGGCCGGTGATCGCCCTGCTCAACCGGGTCGCCAACCGCCTGGTACGGCTGTTCGGCGTGGAGCCCACCGACGAGCTCGACTCGGTCCGCACCCCCGGGGAGCTGGTCTCCCTCGCCCGCCACTCGGCCCTCGCCGGCGCCCTCGAACAGGACACCGCCGACCTCTTCGTACGGACCCTGTCGCTCGGCGGGCTCACCGCCGAGCAGGTCATGACCCCCCGGGTGAAGATGAGCGCCCTGCAGTCGGACGCCACCGCGGCCGACGTCCTCAACCTCACCCGGGCCACCGGCCTCTCCCGCTTCCCCGTCTACCGCGAGCGGATCGACGAGATCGTCGGCATGGTCCACCTCAAGGACGCCCTCGCCGTCGTCCCGCACGAACGGCAGCGCGTCCCCGTGGGCCGGATCGCCGTCCCGCCGCTGCTCGTCCCCGAATCCCTGCCCGCCCAGGCGCTCCTGGAGCGGCTGCGCCGCGAGCAGCCGATCGCGGTCGTCGTCGACGAGTACGGCGGCACCGCCGGCGTCGTCACCCTGGAGGACATCGTCGAGGAGCTCGTCGGCGAGGTCCGCGACGAGCACGACACCGCCGCCGACGAACGGCCAGAACTGGCCGCCGTGCCTTCCGAGGACGGCAGCCCGGCCTGGGAGGCCGACGGCTCCTGCCGCGTGCACACCCTGCACCGGATAGGACTCGACGTGCCCGACGGACCGTACGAGACGGTCGCCGGGCTCGTCGCCGACCTGCTCGGGCGCATCCCCGCCCCGGGCGACCGGGCCGAACTCCCCGGCTGGCGGCTCTCGGTGCGCCAGGTCGACCGCTACCGCGCCGGGCGGGTGCGGATCGTGCGCACCGCCCCGGTGCCCGTGGGCGCGGAGGCGGCCCGATGAGCCTGCTTCCCCTGCTGTTCGCCGTCCTGCTGGTGCTGGCCAACGGATTCTTCGTCGGGGCCGAGTTCGCCCTCGTCTCCGTACGGCGCAGCCAGATCGAGCCCCTCGGTGGCAGTCGCGCCCGCCAGGTCCTCTACGGCCTGGAGAACCTGCCGCAGATGATGGCCGCCGCCCAGTTCGGCATCACCGTCTGCTCGTTGACGCTCGGCGCGGTCGCCGAGCCGACCGTCGCCCACCTGCTCGAACCGGTCTTCCACGCCGTGGGCGTGCCGGCCGGCCTCGTCCACCCCCTCGGATACGTGCTCGCGCTCGCCGCGGTCGTCTTCCTCCACCTCGTCATCGGCGAGATGGTCCCGAAGAACCTGGCCATGGCCGACCCCGAGCGGACCGCGCTGTGGCTCGGCCCCGCCCTGGTCGGCTTCGCCCGGCTCTGCCGGCCGGTGACCCGCGCGCTCGGCGCCTGTGCGCGCCTCGTCCTGCGAGCCTTCAAGGTCGAGCCCAAGGACGAGGTGGAGGCCGTCTTCACCAGTGCCCAGCTCGGCCGGCTGGTCGAGGACGCCGGGCAGGCCGGACTGCTCGACCCGTTCGAGCAGGAGCGCCTGGAGGACGCCCTGGAGCTGGGCACCCGCCCGGTGACGGACGTCCTCATCCCCTCGGCCTCCCTCGTGACGGTCTCCCCGTCCGTCACCCCGCGCGAGATCGAGGAGCTGACGGTCCGCACCGGCTACTCCCGCTTCCCGGTGTGCACGGGGGGCCGGGGCACCTTCATGGGCTTCGTGCACGTGAAGGACGTCCTGGACCTGGAGGACCGGGAGCGTGCGGTGCCCCAGCAGGTGTGGCGCCCGATGGCCACCCTGCGGGCGGAGCTGCCGCTGGACGACGCGCTCACCGTGATGCGCCGGGCCGCGACCCATCTGGCGCAGGTCGCGGACGCCTCGGGGCGGGTTCTCGGCCTGGTCGCCCTGGAGGACGTCCTGGAGATGCTGGTCGGCGAGGTCCGCGACCCCGCCCACCGGATCCTTCCGCCGCCGCAGCACCCACGCCCGGCGCAGGTGCTGGCCGGCTGATCAGGGATCTGACCGGATCCTGGATCACGGATCCAATATCCAATATCCAATATCCGATATCCGGGGTCCCATCTCCCGGATCGGGGACATCGGACATTGGATCCAATCTCCGGGATCCGGGGTCAGATCCCCGGTGGTTCCTGGGGGCCGCGGTCCACCGGGCCGCGGCCGGACAGGACCTCGCCGTACGCCTGCATCAGGTCCGGCAGGCGCAGGGTGGCCAGGTCCTCGCGGCTCGGGGTGTCCCGGTAGCCGGAGAGCCGCAGGTCGCGGTAGGCGCAGGACTTCTCGTACAGGGTCCGCAGGAAGCGACCGTTGCCGAGCTCGTCGATCCAGCCCTGGTCGACGACATGGGCGCTGATCGAGCGCAGCTCGTCCAGGGCCTCCTCGTCCCAGCCGTCGCCGTTCGCGGCGGCGAGCACCTCGCCGATCGCGGTGAGCTCCAGCGGACGGTACGAGGGGAAGTCGACCCGCGTGGTGAACCGCGAGGACAGCCCCGGGTTGGCGGCGAGCAGCCGGTCCATGCCCTCGGGGTAGCCGGCCAGGATCACCACCAGGTGGTCGCGGTTGTCCTCGGCGCGCTTGAGGAGGACCTGCAGGGCCTCGTCGCCGTAGGCGTCGCCCTTGCTGTAGCCGGTGTTGGAGAGCGAGTAGGCCTCGTCCACGAAGAGCACCCCGCCGATCGCCGAGTCGATCAGCTCGTTCGCCTTGACGGCCGTCTGCCCCAGGAACTCGCCCACCAGATCCGCCCGTTGGGCCTCCACCAGGTGGTCGCCGCCGAGCAGCCCGAGCGCGTAGAAGACCCGCCCCAGAATGCGGGCGACGGTGGTCTTCCCGGTGCCCGAGGGGCCGGAGAAGACAAAGTGACGTTTCGGCGGCTGGACCGGAAGTCCCTGTCCGGCCCGCAGCCGGGCCATCTCCAGCTGCGCCGACAGCGCCTTCACCTGCCGTTTGACCGGCTCCATGCCGACCATCCGCTCCAGCTCAGCGAGGGCTGCGGCGAGCATGGCCGGGTCCGTGGGGCTGGCCGGGAAGCGGGGCGGCACCGGCTGCGGCGGGATCGCGGCCTTCTGGCGCACGAAGTCGGGCGGCTCCGGCGGCGCCGGCGGCGGTACGGACCCGGGCCGCAGCAGCAGGCCGTCGCCCGGCAGCTCCGGATCGGCCGCCTGCCCGGCGTCCGCCGCGTCCTGCCCGATGCCCCCGAGTGCGACCGGGGCGAGTCCGGCCGGGTCGTCGGGGCCGTCGAAACCGTCGTACTCGGCGATGGCCGCGAGCCTGGCCGCGGTGTCCATGAACGCCGGATCGATCCGGTGCACCGCCCGGTACAGCGGCAGCGCGGCGGCGGTGCGCCCGGTTCCCTCGTGCGCCCTGGCCAGCCAGTAGCGCAGCTCCTTGCGCTGCGGCTGCTCACTGCGGCAGCGCATCAGCGCCGCCGCCAGCAGCGGCTCGGCCTGCCCGTACATCTCCAGGCGCACTCGGGCCATCCCGCCGAACAGTCCCGCCTCGATGCCGAGCAGCGGATCGTCGACCAGCGGTTCGGTATGCCGCACCAGCTGCTCCCAGTCCTTGACCAGGTAGGAGCGGCAGGCGTGCAGAAAGCGGACCTGCGGGTCGGTGTCGACCGGCGGCAGCCCGGCGAGCGCCCGGTCGAGCTCGGGGACATGGCGTCCGTCGAGCCAGTGCGAGGCGTGCGCGAGGAGCAGGTCGCGGGGGCGTTCGAGCACCGGCTGCACCCACCAGCCCAGCCAGTACCAGGAGTTGAGGGTCCTGCGGTGCCGGGTGCGCTGCTCGCCGAACCGCTCGCGGTTGCGGTACATCCGCAGCAGGGCGGTCGTGGTGTCGACCCGCAGCGCGTGCAGGCCGAGCCAGCCGTCGGCCATGCCGGGATCGATGCGCACCGCCGTGCGGAACTCCTCCTCGGCCTGCGGATAGGCGCCCATCGTGTAGGCGTCCACGCCGCGCAGCCAGGCGAGCTCGGCGGGGGCATGCGCGCCCTGTGTGCCGATGTCCATCGGGTCCCCCACAACCGTCTTCACGTGGACGGGAATTGACCGCACCGAGGGGCATCGTACCTGCGCAGAGGGTGCGTGATGAGGGAGAAGAGGATGATCCACCCGGATCCGTAGCGATGCATGGGCAGCTCAGAGGTGGTGACCCAGGGTAAGGATAAGGGCAGAACGAAGCCCCCGATCACGGGGGAACAACCGGGGGCTTCGCGTCTGCGGCGACTTCGGAAAGTCGCACATTGAGAACGTAAGACCTGTACGCCCCTTGGGTCAAGCGGAGTTGGAGCACTTGCGGAAGTGGAGTTCCGTCCACTCAGTTCGCAGCCAAGGGGTCGTCACGGTGGGTGATGATCTGGTTCGGGCCCGCCGTCACAGAGGGCCCGGGCAGCCACTCGTACCCCTCCTGTCCCTCCCTTACCAGGGTGTCGGCGAAGGGCCGCGAGGGGTCCGCGGAGAAATGGCGAGTCTCCGCCACCGTCCACTCGTCCCAGAAGGAGGACAGCTCGGGGCCGTCGCGGTGCCGCCCGCGCACCCAGGACTCCTCGGGACCGCGCTCCATCCACAGCAGCCTCGCGAGGAACGGCCGCAGCTCCCGCCGCCCCGCACCCACGCCCTCCACCAGCACCACGGGCGCCGGGGACAGCGGGCGGGGAGCGCCGAAGGCGCGCAGATTCCAGTCGTACGGGCGGTAGTGCGCCGTCTCGCCCCGGGACAGCGGCCCGACCACCTGGGAGAGCATCCGTCCGGTCCACGCGAACGGCTCCTCGTGGGTGGCGAGGTCGTCGAGGTGCAGGACCGGGGCGTCGTCCAGGGCGGCGGAGAGCCGGGCCGCGAGGGTGGACTTGCCGGAGCCGGCGTGGCCGTCGACCGCGACGAGCCGCACCGGTCCGCAGGAGGGCGGCAGCAGGGCGAGCGCGGCGGCCGCGCGGTCGAGGTCGTTCATGGCCCCAGGGTAGGCGAGCCCGCAGGTCAGCGAGGCAGGGCCTGCCAGTGGTGAAGACCAATATTGCTCGCGCGGCACGCGTCGAATCGCTGGTGGAAGCCGTCCGTGAGCCGCGATAGTGGGGCCGCAGCCCGTCCGTCCGCCACCACCGACCGGAGGGTCACCGCCCATGCCCCCTTCCACCCCGCGCAGAACCGTCCTCGCCGCGCTCGCGGCCGCCGCGGGCACGGCCGCGGCCCCTCCGGCCCTCGCCGCGGCGGCGCCGGAGCCCACAGCCCCCGAGGCCGCCACCCCGGCCACCGACCCGAAGGCCGGCGGCCACGCCCCGGCGCCCGGGCTCGTCGACAACCGCTTCTGGAGCACGTACACCGACTGGCGCTGCGGCACCCCCGCCGGCACCCGCGCGGTCGCGGGCCACCGCCCCGGCCTGGTCATCGACACCCCCGCCGGCCGCACCGACTACGCCGACCCGCACACCGGCCGTACCACCACCTGGGAGTACGCGAGCTGGACCTCGCCCACCCACACCTCCACCGTCCCGGCCACCGAGGTCATCGCCTCCTGGAACGCCCACACCCCGCCCGGCACCTGGCTCCAGGTCGAACTGCGCGGCACGTACGGCGACGGCACCGAGACCCCCTGGTTCGTCATGGGCCGCTGGGCGGCCGGGGACACCGACATCCGCCGCACCTCGGTCGACGACCAGAGCGACGGCAAGGCCTCCATCTGGACCGACACCTTCTCCGTCGACGACCCGGCGAGCGGGCTGCGCCTCGTCTCGTACCGGCTGCGGCTCACCCTCTACCGCACACCCGGCACGACCCTCACCCCCAGGGTCCGGCGACTCGGCGCGATGGCCTCGGACATCCCGGACCGGTTCACGGTGCCCGCCTCCGTGCCGGGCCTGGACCGCGAACTGATCGTCCCCCGCTACTCGCAGAACACCCACGTCGGCCAGTACCCCGAGTACGACAACGGCGGCGAGGCCTGGTGCAGCCCCACCTCCTCGCAGATGATCGTCGAGTACTGGGGACGCGCGCCCGCCCCCGACGACCTGGCCTGGGTGAACCCGGACTTCACCGACCCGCAGGTCTGCCACGCGGCCCGCTTCACCTACGACTACCAGTACGCCGGCTGCGGCAACTGGCCCTTCAACGCCGCCTACGCCGCCACCTACCCCGACATGAACGCGCTCGTCACCCGGCTGCGCTCGCTCACCGACCTGGAGACCCTCATCCGCGCCGGCATCCCGGCCATAACGTCACAGTCCTTCCGCAAGGAGGAACTCACCGGCGCCGGCTACGGCACCTCGGGCCACCTGATGACGGTGATCGGCTTCACGGCCGACGGCGACGTGATCGCCAACGACCCAGCCTCGCCCAGCAACGAGGCCGTCCGCCGCATCTACCGGCGCCGCGAGTGGGAGAACATCTGGCTCCGCACCAAGCGCTACGACGCGAATGGCAAGGTCAGAAGCGGTACGGGCGGTGTCTGTTACATCTTCTGGCCGACTGAGTCAGCACCAAGTCAGCACCGCGCGCTGCGGTCGCTCGGCCTGCTGTGAGCATGTGCGGACCCACGGCCGTCTCGACGACCTGACGGCACCGCTCCTGGCCGTCCTGCGTGAGGTGGCCGTACCGGTCCACCGTGACCTTGATCGAACGATGTCCGAGCCAGCGAGACACCTCGTGAAGGGACGCTCCGTCGGTCAGGGCCACGGTGATCCAGTCCGTACTCACCGGGCACGACGCGGCTCACCATCTGGCGGAGCGCAGGCACGAGTAGAAGCTCGGGTCGGTGGATCGGCGGCCCTATGACAGACGCAGAACGTCGCGGCTTCCTGCGCCCTCCGAGGCCCTCGCTCTCTCCCCGAAGGCCGAATGATCACGACCTGCGGTAACGGTCTACGCTCGGCCGCGACCACGTGCGCCGCATCATGCGCACGGCGTTGACGGCAGCGGATTCACTCCCAGGGGGAGCGCGGGCCCAGGAGGTCCGTGCTGACCTCTGCGACGCGCCCGACGCGGTGGGCTCGGGTCAGACGGGTTGACGGCGAAGTGCAGCTGACACACCTGCCACGGCTCAACGGACGCGAACGGCTTGGCCGATTGCCCTCTCGCACCGGTCAGAACTCCGTTGCCGGATCGTGACCACACGGGCTGGTCTTGTCCAGAAATCAGTGTACGAACGCACCGGCCCGCGAACTACCGTTCGGTACCACAGGGGGCGGCGATCGTCGGATGACTCGTGCTCCGGGGACGTCCGGCGGTATGGGGGGCTCTTTGATGACTGTCCAGCGCGTGGTCCGCGGCCGGACGGGGGTGATCATCGTCCTCGCCATGGTGCTCACCGTGTCCGGGCTGACCTCGCCCGAGCTGTTCCGCAGCGTCGCCGCGGCGGTGCCGGACGCCGGGTCGGCGGTCACCGGGCCGGAGGGGCCGGAGGGCACGTCGTTCAACCCGAACCAGATCAAGGACATCAAGGCGGCCGACCCCGGCGCCGGGGTGAACCTGGTCGAGGCGCCCTCGGCGAACAACCGGGGTGACGCGCGGTTGTCGTACCCGCTGGAGGTGCCTAAGGGCCGCGCGGGCCTGGAGCCGAGTCTGGCCGTCACCTACAACTCGTCGGGGACGAACGGGTGGCTCGGTGTCGGGTGGGACCTCGCCACCCCGATGGTCACGGTCGACACGCGGTGGGGTGTGCCGCGCTACGACGCAGGACTGGAGACCGAGACCTACCTGCTCGACGGCGAGCAGCTGACCCCGGTGGCGCACCGGAGCGCGTTGCAGGCGCGCACGGGGGAGAAGGTCTTCCACTCCCGGGTGGAGGGCCGGTTCGACCGGATCGTGCGCCACGGCGACGGCCCCACGAACTACTGGTGGGAGGTCACCGACAAGCAGGGTGTCCGCACGCTCTTCGGCGGCACGGCCGACAGCACGCTGGCCGACGGCAAGGGGCGCGTCGCGACGTGGGCGGCGCGGGAGGTCCGCGACGGCAACGACAACGTCCTGCGCTACCGGTACGCCAAGGTGGCTGACGGCGGCACGGCGGGCTCCGGGGTGCCGGGCAGCGACCTGTACCCGCAGAAGATCACCTACACCGGCCGCGGCGACACCGACGGCAGGTACTCGGTGACGTTCATCCGGGACCGTGAGCGCGGCGAGCCCCGCCGGGCGGACGTGCGGATCGATGCCAAGTACGGGTTCAAGAAGGTCACCGCCGACCTGTTGCGGCGCGTCGAGGTCAAGCTGGACGACCAGCTGATCCGCGCCTACGAGCTGACGTACCGGACCGGCGCGTTCGCCAAGACGCTGCTCACCTCGGTGTCGCAGTTCAGCGAGAGCAACCAGCTGTTCAACACCCACACGTTCGACTACTTCGACGACGTGCGTGACCAGTCGGGAAACTACAACGCCTTCGCCGACGCGGCCGGTTGGTCGGTGCCGGATGACGACCTCGGGGTGAACATCCGCGAGGGCGAGGCCAGCGCGATCTCGGCGAACACGTCGGCCGGCTTCGGCGCGCACCTGTTCGCGGGCTACAACGTGCAGGGGCTGCCGACCAAGGAGGGTTCCGTCGGGTTGAAGGTCGGGTTCAGCGCGGGCCAGTCCGACGGGCTGTCGACGCTGACCGATGTGAACGGCGACAACCTGCCGGACAAGGTGTTCCGCAAGAACAACGACGTGTTCTACCGGCCCAATCTGGCCAGACCAGGGGGTGAGCCGAAGTTCGGCGACACGCCGGTCAAGCTCACCGACCTGCCGGGAATCTCGACCGAGCGCACGCTGTCCGGCACCATCGGCGTCGAGTCGTACGTCCTCACCACCTCGGCCCAGCTGGACTTCGTGGGCACCACGACCACCTCGGACCGGTTCTTCAGCGACGTCAACGGCGACGGCATAGCCGACCTGGTGAACAACGGCGGCGTGCTGTTCGGCTACCTGGACGCCCATGGGCAACCCGCCTACAGCGCGGACTCCACCCGCACTCCGGTGCCGATCGGGGGCGGCGCGGTGACCGGCCAGATCGTCGGCGATCAGACCGCGCAGTTCAACCAGCAGGTGGACAACTCACCGCTCCTTGACACGGTGCGCCGCTGGGTCGCGCCGTTCGACGGCAACGTCCGCGTGGACGGCCGCGTGCAGCTGACCCGGGATCCCTCCCCGGCGCGAGCGGCCTACACCAAGGCCGACGGCGTGCGGGTCACCATCCAGCACAAGGACGCCGAACTCTGGGCGCAGCGGATCGGCCCCGACGACCACACCGAGTTCACCCCGGGCAACGTGGCGTCGATTCCGGTGAAGAAGGGAGACGCGCTCTACTTCCGCACACAGTCCATTCTGGACGGCAAGTACGACACCGTGGCGTGGGACCCGGAGATCACCTACACCAACCTGCCGGCCGGCACGGACGCGAACGGGCTGGCGAACACCGTGTTCCGCGCGTCGGCCGACTTCACCTTCGGTGGCAGGCCGTCCTTGGTGACCGTGCCCGTGAACGGCACGTTGCGGCTGACCGGTGACGTGGTCAAGTCCAAGGCGACGTCGGACGACGTGACCGTCGTGATCGAGAAGGGCAACGGCGTCCACCCCGGCGCGGAGGTGTTCCGCAAGGTCCTGCCCGCCGCGTCGACCGGCACCACCGCGATCGACGTGAGTATTCCGGTCAGCGTGTTCGAGAAGATGTCGTGGAAGCTGAAGACCGACTCCCCGATCGACGTGTCGGCGGTCAGCTGGGCGCCGAAGGCGCACTACACGGCCGCGCAGGGGGTCGAGTCGGTCGTCGACGCCAAGGGCGATCCCACGCTGGTGATCAACCCGCCGTACGACATGACCATGTACCCGGCGGACACCCTCACCGCGCCGCAGCAGACCTACAAGGCGACGAAGACCGGCCAGTTGAAGGTGCGGCCGAAGCTGTCCTTCAACTTCAACCTCCTCGGTGACGCCAAGATCGCGTTCACCGTGAAGAAGCGCGGCGGGCAGCTGCTCGGCAAACGGATCTTCCAGGCCAAGGACACCTCCCCGTTCGGCGGCCCGAACCTGGACCTGACCGTGCCGGTCACCGCCGGCGACGAGCTCTACATCGACTACTCCACGACGGAGACCGGACTGCTCGGCCTGCTCGTCGACCAGTCCGCGTCGGTCACCTACGACGTGACCTCCAGCTGGCCGACGTTCACCCCGGCACCCAGCGCCCTGCACGGTTCCGTCGGGCAGAGCGCCTTCGCCCAGCCCTACCGCGGCTGGGGTGTGATCGGCTACCAGGGCAACCGCGACCGCGCCACCCAACCGCTCAAGCAGGCCGAACTCACGCTGGACCAGAGCTTCAAGGACGCGCTTCCCAAGGAACCCAAGGAAGCGGACGTCGCGCCCTTCGCCGCGAATCCCCGGCTCACCATGCCACGCCTTGCGGTGTTCGCCCCCGTTCCCGCCAAGGGCGGCTGGGCCGCTCAGGACGAGTCCTCCTGGGTCACCGCCGCGATGGCGACCAGTTCCCGCCTCGGCGCGGACACCATCGACATCGTCACCGACGCCGACGTGGCGGGCGACCGGGCGGTGATGCGCCGCGGTGTCACCGGCCAGGTGTCGGCCACCCTCGCGGCCGGCCCGTTCGGCGGCACCGTGGTCGGCGGGATCACCGCGGGTTCGGTCGACTACCTCGACCTCAACGGCGACGGCTACCCCGACGTCGTGGGCGCCAAGGAGATCCAGTTCTCCGACATGACCGGCGCGCTCGGCGCCACGCGCGGCACCCTCGGCGGCAACGTCCGCGAGGCGGACAACGTCTCCGGCAACGTGTCGCTCTCCGCGGGCAGCGAGACCGCCACCATCGCCAGCGCACTGGGCATGGCCGCGCCCGACGCGGGCACCAGCGCCAACACCGCCACCACCGGCGCGGTCCAACCGTCACTCGGCATCGGCGGCAGCCTCGGCGGCGGCGAGTCCGACGTCCGCGTCGACCTGATCGACATCAACGGGGACGGGTTGCCGGACAAGGTGTTCGGCAACGGCGACGTCCAGTTGAACCTCGGCTACTCCTTCGCCGCCCGCGAACCCTGGTCGGCCGGGCCGATCAACGACGCGTCCACCCGCAACGCCGGCGTCAACCTCGGGTTCAACGTCGACCGCTACGGCTTCGCGGGCGGTGTGTCCGCCGAGCTGGGGACCTCGTACACCAACGCGAGCATGACGGACGTCAACGGCGACGGCCTCACCGACCGCGTGTTCACCGACGGGGCCAACCCGATCAAGGTCGCGCTCAACACCGGCACCGGCTTCACCGCGCCCGCCCCCTTCCGCGGCAGCTTCCCCGACATCGCCGTCGACAAGAACGCCAGTCTCGGCGCGGGCGTCTACTTCACCGTCGGCCTGCCCACCCCCGTCGGCGTCTTCGTCTTCAACCCCGGCGTCAACGCGTCCACCGGCATCAGCCGGGCCGAAACCAGCCTGCGCGACGTCAACGGCGACGGCCTGGCCGACCACGTCAAGTCCACCCGGGACGACGAACTCCTGGTCGCGGTCAACAAGACCGGCCGCACCAACCTGCTGCGCTCGGTCAGCCGGCCGATGGGCGCCCGCATCGACCTGGACTACACCCGTACCGGCAACACCACCGACATGCAGGAGAGCCGCTGGGTGCTGTCCCGCACCTCGGTGTTCGACGGGCTCGCCGGTGACGGTGCCGACACGCGCCTGACCACCTTCCGCTACGAGCAGGGCCGCTACGACCGGCTGGAGCGCGAGTTCCTCGGCTTCGGCCGCGTGGTGACCGAGGACCGCGACACCAGTACGGACGACGCCGTTCGCCGCACGGTGACCGACGAGTACCGCACCGACGGCTACGTGAGCCGCGGCCTGCTCACCCGCACGCTGACCGAGGACGGCGCCGGCCACCCGTACAAGGAGACACTCAACGCCTACCGGCTCATCGACACCTCCGCGAACGAGGAAGCCGACCCGAAGAGCCGGACCGCCACCGTCTTCCCGCAGCTCACTCGTATCGAGGAAAAGCACTACGAAGGGATGGCCGCCGCAGGGAAGTCCACATTCACCGACCTTTCCTACGACGAGCACGGCAACGTCATCCGCACCTTCGAGGCGGGTGACGAGGGCACCGCGGACGACCTGGAGACCGTCTTCGCCTACAGCGGCTCCGACACGCAGTGCCGCGACCGGAACCTCGTCGGCACCGCCAACGCGATACGGCAGAAGGCCGCGGCCACCGGCGCACTCCTGCGCCACCGTGAATCCACCGTCGACTGCGCGACCGGCGCCGTGCGCCAGATACGCGAGTACCTCGACGACGACACCGCGGCCGTCTCCGACCTGACGTACCACCCGGACGGGAACCTGAAATCGGTGACCGGCCCCGCCAACGCACAAGGGCAGCGCTACAAGCTGGAGTACGGCTACGACAGCACCGTCGGCGTACACGTCGAGTCCATCGAGGACAGCTTCGGCTACCGCTCGTCAACGGCGTACAACCTCAAGTACGGCCGGCCCGAGCGGAACACCGACCACAACGGCCAGCCGCTCCGGATGTCCTACGACAGTGTCGGCCGACTCGACAAGGTGATCGGGCCCTATGAGAAGGACGGCGACCAGGCCACGATCACCCTCGCCTACCACCCCGAGGCGACCGTCCCGTACGCCACGACCAAGCACCTCGACCGTGCCGCCTCGGGCGTACGCGACGACACCATCGACACCGTCACCTTCACCGACGGCCTCAAGCGTGTCCTGCAGACCAAGAAGGACGCCTCGGTGTCCGCCTCGCCCGGGGCCACGCCCACCCAGGTGATGACGGTCTCCGGCCGGCTGAAGTTCGACTCCTTCGGCCGCGCCGTGGAGAAGTACTACCCGGTGACCGAGGACAAGGAAGCCGCGAACACCACGTTCAACGCCTCCTTCGACTCCGTGGCACCCACGAAGGAGACCTTCGACGTCCTGGACCGCTCGGTCAGGACCGTGCAACCGGACGGCGTCACCACCAGCACCGGATACGGCTTCGGCGAGGACCGGGCGGGCACGACCCGATTCGAGGCGACGGCGACCGACGGGAACGGCAAGGAGCGCCGCACCTACACCGACGTCCGGGGCGCCACCACCTCGGTGAAGGAATTCAACGGCTCCTCGGCGATCTGGACCAGCTACGCGTACGACCCCACAGGTCAGGTCACGACGATCACCGACGACAAGAACAACGTCACGCGCGCCGGTTACGACGCACTGGGACGCCGCACTTCTTTCGACAGCCCGGATGCCGGGCGCTCCGAGACCCGCTACGACCTCGCCGGGAACGTCACGTCGAAGATCACCGCGAACCTGCGGGCAGCGGACAAGGCCGTCGAGTACGACTACGAGTACTCGCGGCTGAAGGCCATCCGCTACCCGACGTTCCCGGAGAACAACGTCACGTACGAGTACGGAGCCCCCGGCGCGCCGGACAACGCGGCCTCGCGCGTCACCGAGGTCCACGACGCGGCAGGAACGGTGAAGCGCGCCTACGGGGCGCTGGGCGAGGTGATCAAGGAGACCCGCACGATCACCGCGGTCCGCGACGCCCCGCGCACCTACACCACCGCCTGGACCTACGACGCCTTCAACCGTGTGCTGCAGATGACCTATCCCGACGGCGAGGTCCTGACCTACGACTACGACTCGGGCGGCCAGGTAAGCCGGGCCACCGGAGCCAAGAACGGCACCGGCTACACGTACCTGGACCGGCTCGACTACGACAAATTCGGGCAGAAGATCCTCCAGCAGACCGGCAACGGGGTGCGCACCACCTACACCTACGACGCCGAGGACCGCCGACTCGGAGCACTGAAGTCCGTGGCGCCGGGCGGAACCGCGTTCCAGAACCTGGGCTACACGTACGACAAGATCGGCAACATCACCTCGCTGGCGAACAACGCGCCGCAGGGCGGGGACATCGGCGGTCCGAGCAGCCAGACCTACGGATACGACGACCAGTACCGGCTCACCTCCGCGTCCGGCCGGTACACGGACAAGAACAACGCGGTCAACACGTACACACTGAGCCTGGGCTACGACTCGATCCACAACACCACGAGCAAGAAGCAGACCCACGAGGTCACCGGCGGCACCCCGGCCTTCCCGGCCGGAGGCGGCGGAGCCGGGCCGATCGAACCGGTCGAGGACCCGTCCAACCCGAGCGACGTCCAGGACCGGACCACCTACGACTACACGTACGCCTACGACAGCGCCGCACCGCATGCCCCGACCAAGGTCGGTCCGGTCAGCCATGCCTACGACGCCAACGGCAACCTGACAGGCACGGTCAACACGGCCGTCGCCGACAAGCGCCGGCAGTACGTGTGGGACGAGGAGAACCGCCTCGTCTGCAACCAGGACACCGCGACCGGCACCCTCACGCAGGACCCGAGCGGCTGCGCCGGCGCCACGGTCTCCTACGTCTACGACGACAAGGGCGACCGGGTCGTCAAGCGGAGCGACGACGGGCTCTCGCTGTACCCGAACCGGTACTACAGCGAACGCGACACCACCGGCTACAAGCACGTCTTCGTCGGCGACGGCCGCGTGACGACCAAGGCCGTCGCGACCACCGGTGCCGAGGACGCCCAGCAGTTCTTCCACGCCGACCACATCGGCTCATCCGGTTACGTCACCGACAAGCAGGGCAAGGTCACCGAGCACCTGGAGTACTTCCCGTACGGGGAGACCTGGGTGGAGGAACGGACCGGACAGGCGGACACGCCCTACCAGTTCACCGGCAAGGAGCTCGACGCGGAGACCGGGCTCTACTACTACGGAGCCCGCTACTACAACCCCCGGACCCAGCTCTGGGCGAGCACCGACCCGGTGCTGCCCGACTACCTCGACGGGGACATGGCGGGCGGCATCGCCGAGCCGCGCAACCTCGCCGTCTACACCTACACCCACAACAACCCGGTCAAGCTCACCGACCCGACCGGCAAGTGGCCGAAGATGCCCTCGTGGAAGACGATCGGCCACACCACCCTCGACGTCGTCGGCATGGTCCCGGTCGTCGGTGAGGTCGGCGACCTGGCCAACGCGGGCTGGTACGCCGCGGAAGGCGACTACGTCAACGCCGGCCTCTCCGCCGCCTCGGCCATCCCGGGCGCGGGCTACGCGGCGAACGCCGCCAAGTACGGCAACAAGGCACTCGACGCCGCACAGGCCGCCAAGACCGCCAACAACGCCGCCGATGCGGCGACGACGGCCAAAGCGGCCGACACCGCACCCGTACCGAAGGCGGCCGACAGCCCTCCCGCACCGAAACCGGCCGACAGCGGGGCCACCCCCAAGGCTGCCGACAACACGGCAGGGAGCTGCGGCACGGGCAACAGCTTCACCCCGGACACGCTGGTCGTGATGGCCGACGGCAACCCCAAGGCCATAGCCGAGGTCCGCGCCGGCGACAAGGTCACCGCCGCCGACCCGACAACCGGAGAAACCGGCCCGCGCACGGTCACCGCGCTCATCACCGGTGAGGGCGAGAAGAACCTGGTCGAGATCACCGTCACCAACCCCGGCGGACATCCGGGCAAGGTCGTCGCGACGGACAACCACCCGTTCTGGGCGCCCGAACTCGGCAAGTGGCTCTACGCCAAGGAAATCGTCCCCGGAATGCTGCTGCGGACCGGCAACGGCACCTACACCCAGGTGAGCGCGGTGCGCGCGTGGACCCAGCACAAGCGGGTCCACAACCTCACGGTCGATGACCTGCATACGTACTATGTGCTCGCGGGAACCATGCCGGTCCTGGTGCATAATTGCGACTTCGTCGTGGGCTCGAACGGAACCGCCGTACCTACCAGTGCATCACGATTGGAATCCGGTTTGCAGTCTGCCGTTAATTCCGGAGAACCCGGATTTAGCACCTTCCCGACTCGTTCTGCAGGCGTCGGATACGAGCTGCCGGATGGTAGCAGGGTCCGCATCATGCAGCCCTCGGCCAATGGGAATGCCGGCCTTCGGGCGTCATTTACAAACGGCTCGGATGCGCCTGTGAGTCCATTCACCGGAAAGCCTGTCCAACCGCCCCGCGGCGTCAATCCGAAGCAGTACGTCCGCGAGCGTACGCACGTCGAATTGGGGCCGTGATGGAGTCGGTATTGGAGGAGATCCGACGGTTTCTTCCGCTCAGTGTCACCACGGTTGAAGCAGATAGTGATGGCATTTGGCTTCAAGGGGATCGTTGGCGACTGCGCATCAATACCAGCTGGCGGGTAACTGAAGGCGGTCAGATCACCATTTCACCGAGTCTGACGAGAGATGGGTCGTCGTTCTACGGCCTGGAAGATCTTGTTGGCGATGAAGTTGTCGACGTTGGTATCCAAGGCGTTCAATTCAGACAGGACTTGTACGTGGTAACCCGCGAAGGGCGAATCCTGGAGATCTTCAGTGACTTCCCTTACGGTGAATGGCTGTTGTCGATTTCGGATATGGGTGACGAACGAAGGATCCCGATCTTCGATCTCGAAGGACCACTGTCCGACGTTGCCCAATAGGGGCTCGAGTGCGATCTCGGACCGGAGGGAGTCTCTGCGTAGCGTGGATGCCGGTGCGCCGATGGCGCCGGCCAAGGCCTGAGCTCGTACGGGAGCCCGCACGCAAACCCGTTAGGGGGAGTCCCTACGGGTGGCGGCCGAGGCCGATCGCCAGGCCGAGTCCGCCGAGGAGCAGCCCCACCGGGTAACCGCCCAGGCCGGTCGCGGCGGCCGACAGTGCCGCGAGCACTGCGACGTGCAGCGGCGTGCGCCCCGGCGTGAGCGGCAGCAGGCGGAGGAGCAGCCCGGCCGCGAGCAGGATGAGACCCAGGCCGACCGCCCCGATGCCGCCGATCCCCAGACCCGCCGGCGCGGCCGGACCCCAGAGCGCCACGAGCACCAGGCCGGCGCCGGCCACCGTCAAGGGCAGCGTGATCCTGCGCACGGCGGTCGCGCTCATCCCGGGCCTCCCCACCCTCCGCCGGGCCGTCGGCACGGCCCGCGGAGCGTAGGCACCCGGCACGAAGGAGTCAACGCCGGCGGCCCCGTCCCATGTGACCGGCACCCGCCGAACGGGCATACTCCACCCGCCACGGCCGCCCGCCGCCCCCGCGCGCGCCCCGCCCGGGGCAGCATCGGCGGCAGTGTCGACCACCCGACTGGGAGGAGTGCGCCGCCATGCCCGACCGCGCCGCCGTGCCCGACCGTGCCCCGCAGCCCGTGGAACGCCGGCTGCCCACCGAGGAGGCCCGGGAGCTGCTCGCCCTGGTCAGGGAGATCGCCGAGCGGGAGATCGTCCCCCGGGCCGCCGAAGAGGAGGCCGAGGGCCGCTTCCCCCGCGAGCTGTTCTCCCTGCTCTCCTCCTCCGGCCTGCTCGGACTCCCGTACGACTCCGCGTACGGCGGTGGCGACCAGCCGTACACCGTCTATCTCCAGGTCCTGGAGGAGCTGGCCGCCGCCCGGCTCACCGTGGCCCTCGGCGTCAGCGTGCACAGCCTGTCCTGCCACGCGCTGGCTGCGTTCGGCAGCGACGAGCAGCGCGCCGCCCACCTGCCCGCGATGCTCGGCGGGGGTCTCCTCGGCGCGTACTGCCTGTCCGAACCCGCCTCCGGTTCGGACGCGGCCAGCCTGCGCACCAAGGCCGTCAGGGACGGCGGGGACTGGGTGCTCACCGGCACCAAGGCGTGGATCACGCACGGCGGGATCGCCGACTTCTACACCGTCATGGCGCGCACCGGCGGGCCGGGCCCGAAGGGGATCAGCGCGTTCCTGGTGCCAGGCGACGCGGCGGGGCTGAGCGCCGCCGCGCCCGAGCGGAAGATGGGGATGAAAGGCTCGCCCACCGCCCAGGTTCACTTCGACGGGGTACGGGTACCCGACGCGCGGCGGATCGGGGAGGAGGGGCAGGGCTTCGCGATCGCGCTGGCCGCGCTCGACTCCGGGCGGCTCGGCATCGCCGCGTGCGCGGTGGGCCTCGCGCAGGCGGCGCTGGACGCGGCCGTCGCGTACGCGCGCGAGCGACGCCAGTTCGGCCGTCCGATCGCGGACTTCCAGGGGCTGCGCTTCCTGCTCGCCGACATGGCCACGCAGATCGCGGCGGGCCGTGCCCTGTACCTGGAGGCGGCGCGGCTGCGCGACGAGGGCCGGCCGTTCTCCGCGCAGGCGGCGATGGCGAAGCTGTTCTGCTCGGATGCGGCGATGCGGATCACGACCGACGCGGTGCAGGTGCTCGGCGGCTACGGCTACACCGCGGACTTCCCCGTCGAACGCTTCCTGCGCGAGGCGAAGGTGCTCCAGATCGTGGAGGGCACCAATCAGATCCAGCGCATGGTCATCGCCCGTCACCTTGCCGGACCAGAGTCCCGCTGACGCGCACGGTGCGGTCGGCCCAGACCGGGCCCGCGGCCAGCCGGCTCCACTCCTGGTCGCGGTGGCCCGGCAGGGTCTTGCCGTGGCTGGCCCAGAGGGTGAGCACCGCCCGGTAGATGGGCGGGTCGGAGGGGTGCGGCGGGGGCGCGGGAACCTCGCGCTGAAGCGATTCTTCAAAACGCGGTTCGGACTGCCGGTGCCGGCCGTATCCGCTGGGTGTCGTATACAGCGTGGTCATGCCCGAACCAACGCGGCGGCCCCGTCGGCGGTCACCGCCGAGGTGAATCGAGCGGGAGTTCGGCGGGTCCCCGAGCAGTCGTGGGCGGGTCGTGGAGCGGTCCCCGAGCGGGTACCCGAGGGGGCGCCGAGGAGGTCTCCGGGTGGGGGCCTGGCGGGGTCGCCGGCTGGGTTCCCGGGTCCGGTTCTCGAGCGGGTCGCCAGGGTTCCCGAGCGCGTGCACGCGGGTGGTCCACGCGTGGGTTGCCGGGGTTCCCGAGCGCGTGCACGGGTCGGTGTCCGAGCGGGTGCACGGGGGCGGTCCCCGAGCGCGTCCGCGGGGCGGTCTCCGAACGCGTGCACGGGGCGGTCTCCGGCGGTTCGCGGGGCTGTCCCGAGCGGGCCCCCGGGGCCGTTCCCGAGTGGGTCGCACGTGCACGACTCTGGTCCCCGCCCAGGTTTCTGACGTACCGTCACTTCTCGCTCGCCGACACTCGCCGACCAGGAGGTCACACGTGTCAGACGACCGGCCCGTGCCGCTCGACGAATACCCCGTGCACCAGGCACCGCTCTCCATGAAGCACCACGTCAGCGGCGACCGGAACGCGTACGACCGGTGCATCTTCCACGTCTTCGACCACACCGGCCGCGCCCTGCTCATCGCCGGTCTCGGCGTCTACCCCAACGCCGGGGTCGTCGACGCCTACGCGACCCTGCGCAGCGGCGACCGGCTGCACGCCGTCCGCGCCTCCGACGCCCTCGGCGACGACCGGATGAACCTCTCCGTCGGCCCGCTGCGGATCACCGTCGACGAACCCCTCCGGCGGCTCGGGCTGAACTGCGCCCCCGACCCCGCCGACCCCGACGGGCTCTCCTTCGACCTCACCTGGACCGGCGACTTCCCCGCCGTCTGGGAACCCCACCACACCCAGCGCCGCGGCGACCGCCTCACCCTGGAGGGCCGCCGCTTCGTCCAGGCCGGCCACGCCACCGGCACCATCCGCGCCGGGGGCGAGGAGTTCACCGTCACCGCGGGGGAGTGGACCGGCACCCGGGACCGCAGCTGGGGCGTGCGCCCGCTGCCCGGCGAGGAGCCGGGCCGCGCCGAGGAGTTCCGGCCCGAGGGCTTCCACTGGCTCTGGATACCCATGCGTTTCGAGGACCGCTTCCTCATGGTCATCGCCCAGGAGGACGCCGACGGCTACCGCACCCTCAACGAGGCCGTCCTCGTCCGCGACGGCCGACGCGACACCCAACTCGGCTGGCCCCGCACCGACATCACCTACCGCTCCGGCACCCGCGACCCCGAACGCGCCGTCGTCCACCTCGCCGACCCCTCCGGCAAGCCCCTGGAGATCGGTGTCGAGATCCTCGCCTCCTCCCCGCTCGCCGTCGGCGCCGGCTACCCGCCCGCCACCGACTGGCAGCACGGCAGCTGGCAGGGCCGCGACTGGACCGACCGCCGCGTCTACGACCTCTCCGACCCGGCCGCCCACCCCATGGCCGCCTTCGGCGTCACCGACCACGCCGCCCGCTTCACCCTCGAAGGCCGCACCGGTTACGGCATCTTCGAGCACGGCTCCTTCGGCCGCCACGACCCCAGCGGCTTCGCCGACTACTCCGCGACCGCCCCGTAAAGGAGTCCCGATGGCCACCGCGCCCCGCCCCCGTACCACCACCCGGGACCCCGAGGAGCTGGGCCGGCGGCTCACCGCCTGGCTCGACGGGCGACTGCCCGGGGCCAGGGTCGGCGACCTCGCCGTCCCCGGCTCCAACGGCATGTCCAGCGAGACCCTGCTCTTCGACCTCGACCACCCGGACGCCCCGGTCCGCGGCTGCGCGCTCAGGCTGGCCGCCGACCCCGCCGCGTACACCGTCTTCCCCGTGTACGACATGGCCCGCCAGCACCGCGTGATGCGGCTGGTCGGCGAGCACACCGACGTGCCCGTGCCCCGGGTGCTGTGGCTGGAGGAGGACCCCGGCCCCCTCGGCGCGCCGTTCTTCGTGATGGCCCGCGCCGAGGGCCGCGTACCGCCGGACGTCATGCCCTACACGTACGAGGGGAACTGGCTGCACGCCGCCACGGACGCCGAACGCGCCCACCTGGAGGCCGAGTCGGTCGCCGTCCTCGCCCGGCTGCACGAGCAGTTCCCCGCCAAGGAGGCGGAGTTCCTGCTCCCGGACGGACCGGGCAGCCCGCTGCGCCGCCATGTCGACGCCCAACGCGCCTATTACACCTGGGTGGTGGGCGGCCTCGCCCCCTCGCCGCTGATCGAGTCGGCCTTCGACTGGCTGGAGGCCCACTGGCCCGCCGAGGAGGGCCCGGCCGTCCTCAACTGGGGCGACGCCCGAATCGGGAACATCGTCTACGACGGATTCGCGCCCGCCGCCGTCCTCGACTGGGAGATGGCGGCCTTCGCCCCGCGCGAGGTCGACCTCGGCTGGACGGTCTATCTGCACCGCTTCTTCCAGGATCTGACGGTCGGCTTCGGCCAGCCGGGACTCCCGGACTTCCTGCGCCGCGACGCCATCGAGCGGCGCTACGCCGAACTCACCGGACACACCCCGCGCGACATGGAGTTCCACACCCTCTACGCCGCCCTGCGGCACGCGATCGTGATGCTCAGGATCGCCTACCGCCAGGCGCACTTCGGCGAGGTCGAGGTGCCGCGCGATCCGGACAGCCTGATCCTGCACCACGCCACGCTCGCGGCGATGGTGCAGGGGCGCTACTGGTGACGGACGAACCGCCGGCGGGCGGACCGCTGGCGTCCGGACTGCCGGCGGCCGGACTGCCGGCCGCCGGACGGCTGGGGGCCGAGCCGCCCGCCTTCAGGCCGCGCGGCGCAGCGGGACCGGCTTGATCGGACGCGAGCCCGGACCGCCGACGTGCGAGAACGGCTGCGTCCTCCAGTCGAGGCCCTGGGGCAGCGTCAGGAGCAGGGCGGTGTCCTGCTCCTGGACCTCCAGGGACTCGTCCGCGGGCGGGGCCTCGGCGGCCGGCAGGCCCGTACCCGAGCAGACCGTGAGCACGAAGGGGTTCCACGGCGTCGGGCACAGCGCGTGCTCCGGCAGCTCGTCCTCGTCCGCGAGCAGCGCGATCGGCTGGTCGCAGTCCGGGCAGATCACCCGGTACATCTCAAAGGTGTCGTACGCGTCGAGCTCGTCGGACGTGTCGACGGAATCAACAGGCTCCTGCATGGAGATCTCCCCCTCGGACGGGTCGGCCGGATCTGAGTGGCCTCGACCACAGCAAGCAATTCCCATGCGGCCCCCCGCATAACCGTGAGGTCGCGCCCGACCCCCGCCAGAACCTGTGGTGTTCGTCACATGCCCGTCGCAGGTGCCCCGTGGATGCCCATAGCCAGGCATTTGCGCCGCCCCCGACTGTGCCCCAGCCCCTTCGGGGCAATAGGGTCACCGCATGGAGGAGCTGGATCGTCAGATCGTCGAGTTGCTCGTCAAGGACGGGCGCATGAGCTACACCGACCTGGGCAAGGCCACCGGCCTGTCCACCTCGGCCGTACATCAGCGCGTCCGCCGCCTGGAGCAGCGCGGAGTCATCCGCGGCTATGCCGCGGTCGTCGACCCGGAGGCCGTCGGCCTGCCGCTCACCGCCTTCATCTCGGTGAAACCCTTCGACCCCAGCGCCCCCGACGACACCCCGGACCGGCTCGCCGACATCCCCGAGATCGAGGCCTGCCACAGCGTCGCGGGGGAGGAGAACTACATCCTCAAGGTGCGCGTCGCCACCCCCCTGGAGCTTGAGCACCTGCTCAGCCGCATCCGCTCCCAGGCGCATGTCTCCAGCCGCACCACCGTCGTCCTGTCCACCCCGTACGAGGCGCGTCCGCCCCGCGTCTAGGGCGCGTCCGCCCCGCGTCCAGGACGTCCGCCAGGACGCCTGCGGCGCCCCCTGGACAAACCGGGTCGCCGCAGGTCCTAGCCTGGTCGCATGAGCGCGTACGAACACCGCACCGTGCTGTTGCGCGGCGGAGAAGTCCACAGCCCCGCAGACCCCTTCGCCACCGCCATGGTGGTGGAGCGCGGACACGTCGCCTGGGTGGGCTCCGAAGGCGCCGCCGACGCGTTCGCCTCCGGCGTGGACGAGGTGGTCGACCTCGAAGGCGCGCTCGTCACCCCCGCCTTCGTCGACGCCCATGTGCACACCACCGCCACCGGTCTCGCCCTCACCGGCCTCGACCTGTCCGCCGCCACCTCGCTCGCCGACGCGGCCGACCGGATCCGCGCCCACGCGGCCGCCCGCCCCGCCGACCGCATCCTCATCGGCCACGGCTGGGACGCCGCCCGCTGGCCCGAGCGCCGGCCGCTGACCCGCGACGAACTCGACGAACTCACCGGCGGCCGCCCGCTCTACCTCACCCGGATCGACGTCCACTCGGCCGTCGTCACCACCGCCCTGCTCGACCTCGTGCCCGGCGTCCGCGCCCTCGACGGCTTCCACGACGGACAGCCCCTCACCGGCGACGCCCACCACGCCGTCCGCGCCGCCGCCTACGCCGCGCTCTCCCCGCGCCAGCGCACCGAGGCCCAGCGCGCCGCCCGCGAGCACGCCGCCTCCCTCGGCATCGGCACCCTGCACGAGTGCGGCGGCCCCCAGATCTCGTCCGAAGAGGACTTCACCGGCCTGCTCGACCTCGCCCGCAGCGAGCCCGGCCCCCGGATCGTCGGCTACTGGGCCGACCTCGACGTCGACCGGGCCCGCGCGCTCGGTGCCCTCGGCGCGGCCGGCGACCTCTTCGCCGACGGCTCCCTCGGCTCCCACACCGCCTGCCTCCACGAGTCCTACGCCGACCACGCCGGCGCCGGAGTCGCCCACCTCGACGCGGCCGCCGTCGCCGCCCATGTCGTCGCCTGCACCGAGGCAGGCCTCCAGGCCGGCTTCCACGCCATCGGCGACGCCGCCGTCGACGCGGTCGTCGAGGGCGTCCGGGCCGCCTCGGAGAAGCTCGGCCTCGCCCGGATCCGGGCCGCCCGCCACCGCGTCGAACACGCCGAGATGCTCACCTCCGAGTCGATCGCCGCCTTCGCCGAACTGGGCCTGACCGCCTCCGTACAGCCGGCGTTCGACGCGTACTGGGGCGGCGAGGACGGCATGTACGCCGACCGGCTCGGCGCCGAGCGGGCCCGCACCCTCAACCCGTACGCCGCCCTGCTGCGCGCCGGCGTCCCGCTCGCCTTCGGTTCGGACAGCCCGGTCACCCCGCTCGACCCGTGGGGGACCGTCCGCGCCGCCGCCTTCCACCGCACACCCGAGCACCGGATCTCGGTCCGCGCCGCCTTCACCGCGCACACCCGCGGCGGCTGGCGCGCCGTCGGCCGCGACGACGCCGGCACCCTGGTGCCCGGCGCGCCGGCCGACTACGCGATCTGGCGCACCGGCGAGCTCGTGGTCCAGGCGCCCGACGACCGGGTGGCCCGCTGGTCGACCGACCCGCGCTCCGGAACGCCCGGTCTGCCCGATCTGTCCCCCGGGCGTGATCTTCCCGTCTGCCTGCGCACCGTCGTCTTCGGGCAGACCGTGTTCGTCCGGCCGAACGAGTGACGTACGGACATTTCGTACCGCCGCCCGGCTTTCCCCGCGCTCGCCCTCGACCTGCGGATCTTCCCCCCCGACCTGCATGGGTGGTTCATCGCCGCAGGTCAAACGGGTGTTGACAGCCGACGGCCACGGGCCGGTAGGTTCGGCACGTCCACCAAGGACGTCCGACCGGTCGCAAACCTCCACGCAGGCACCGAACGCCGCCCGCGCCTCGGGGGCGAGGGAAGGTTTTTCCGGCGGAGGGTGCGACCCGGGTGGGGCCCGGACGTTCAGTAGACAACGGCCTCGGTCGACCCGCAGCCAGCGGGTCCCGGGTCGGCCCGAAGGACGCCGGGCCCCGATCCCGCATCTCGTGCGCCGAGCTCGCTATGGTGGGGGTTCGCGTATGTATCCGAAGGGGCAGTAGTGAACGACGGTGGCCAGAGGCGTTACGGCCCGCTCGGCAAGGCCTTGGTGATCATCCCCACGTACAACGAGGCGGAGAACATCAAGCCGATCGTCGCGCGGGTGCGGGAGTCCGTACCCGACGCGCACATCCTCGTCGCCGACGACAACAGCCCCGACGGCACGGGCAAGTTCGCCGACGAGATCTCCGCCGAGGACGATCATGTCCACGTCCTGCACCGCAAGGGCAAGGAGGGGCTCGGCGCCGCCTACCTCGCCGGCTTCCGCTGGGGCATGGACAACGGCTACGACGTCCTCGTCGAGATGGACGCCGACGGCTCCCACCAGCCCGAGGAGCTGCCCCGGCTGCTCACCGCCCTCAAGGGCGCGGACCTGGTGCTCGGCTCCCGCTGGGTGCCCGGCGGCCGGATCGTGAACTGGCCCAAGTCCCGCGAGTTCATCTCCCGCGGCGGCAGCCTCTACTCCCGCGTCATGCTCGACGTCCCGATCCGCGACGTCACCGGCGGCTACCGGGCCTTCCGCAAGGAGACCCTGCTGGGCCTCGGCCTCGACGACGTCGCTTCGGCCGGCTACTGCTTCCAGGTCGACCTCGCCCGCCGCGCCGTCGCCGCCGGCTTCCACGTCGTCGAGGTGCCCATCACCTTCGTCGAGCGGGAGATCGGCGACTCCAAGATGAGCCGCGACATCCTCGTCGAGGCACTCTGGCGGGTCACCGGCTGGGGCCTGAGCGCCCGGGCACAGAAGGTCGGCAGGCGGCTCGGCCGCAAGCCGTCCTGACCGCCGGCGGCACTGCCCGGCACTGATCCCTCCTTTACGACGTTCCTGCCGGCCGCCAGGCACACTGGGGTGCATGACGACCGGCGCAACGCCTCCCCTCGCCCCCAAGCGCTCCCGCGCGCGTACGTTCCTCCCGCTGGCCTTCGCCGTCTGGCTGGTCCTGGAGATCTGGCTGCTGACCGTCGTGGCGAACGCGACCGGCGGTCTCACCGTCTTCCTGCTGCTCCTCGGCGGTGCCGTGCTCGGCGCCGCCGTGATCAAGCGTGCGGGCCGGCGCGCCTTCGCCAACCTCACCGGCACCTTCCAGAAGGCCCAGGAGGCGGCGCGCACGGGCGCGGTGCCCACGGAGGCCGACCGGGTCGGCGCCGAGGACCGCAACGGTTTCCTGATGCTCGGCGGAGTGCTCCTGATGGTCCCCGGGCTGATCTCGGACGCGGCCGGACTGCTGCTGCTGATCCCGCCGGTGCGCTCGGCGCTCGGGCGGTACGCGGAGAAGACCGCGGAGCGCCGGATGGCCGCCGCGCCGCCGGGATCGATCCAGGACGCCTTCCAGCAGGCCCGCATGCACCGGCCGGACGGGAAGGTCGTGCAGGGTGAGGTCATCCGCGAGGAAGCGCCCCAGGGGGCGCAGCAGCCGCAGGGCCCGCGCCCGCCCCTGACGCCCTGAGCGGGAGGCGGTTCGTACGCACTCGCTTCGTACGCACGCGAACGCCGCGGGGCCCGGTACACGATTCGTGTACCGGGCCCCGCGGCGTTGCTCTGTCAGGCCGTGCGGTCGTCCGTCAGGCGGACTTCCGGCTGTCGCGCGGATGCACGGCGATGTTCATGGCGCCTGACCGAAGGACCGCCAGCCGCTCGGCCAGCACCTCCTCCAGCTCCTCGCGGGTACGCCGCTCCATGAGCATGTCCCAGTGCGTACGCGCCGGCTTGCCCTTCTTCTCCTCGGGGCCGTCTCCGTCCACAAGAAGCGCCTGGCTTCCGCAGACCTTGCACTCCCACTCCGGCGGAATTTCCGCTTCTACCGAGAAGGGCATCTCAAAACGATGGCCCTTCTCGCATGCGTACTCCACGGCCTGGCGCGGGGCCAGATCGATGCCGCGGTCGGTCTCGTAGCTGGTCACCACGAGGCGCGTGCCGCGAAGAGCTCGCTCACTCATGAATCGTGCCTCCCGGGCTTGTCGCCCACAGGACAGGTGTCGCTGTCGTCGTCATCCGGTCAACGTCCGGTCGGCGGTAAAGATTCCCGTTCCGGGTCATGCGTCGCCCGTCGTGCCGCCCCTTTTTGTACCCACCAGTGCCCGTTTTGTCACATCTGACAGCAGATGTCACCTAACGTCTTCACCAAGTCAGCACGCAGTAACGGTCCGCCTGGCAGGCCAAAGGCGTACACTACCGGCCTTTCACTTCCGCGTCTAAATTCGGCCTGGAACGGGGTTGCCGGCGGCGGCCACAGCGCGCCGGACCGGCACCCTCGCGAGCAGGACGAACCCGACAGCGAAGAAGATCACCAGAGAGATGATGGCATCTCGATAGCTTCCGGTCAGCTGATACGCGAGACCGAACACCAACGGCCCCAGCCAGCTCAGCCCCCGGTCGCTCATCTCGTACGCCGAGAAGTACTCCGCCTCCTTGCCGCGCGGCACCAGATGCGAGAACAGCGAGCGCGACAGCGCCTGACTGCCGCCCAGCACCAGACCGATCGCCGCCGCCAGGCAGAAGAAGAACACCGGCTGGTTCGCCGGCAGGAAGTACCCCGCCGCCAGGATCACCGTCCACACCGCTAGCGAGCCCAGGATCGTCCGCTTCGCCCCGTACGACCGGGCCATCCGACCCATGCCCAGCGCCCCCGCGACGGCCAGCACCTGCACCAGGAGCACCGCGGTGATCAGCGTGGTCTGATCGAGCCCCAGCTCCTCCGAGCCGTAGATCGAGGCCTGGGAGATCACCGTCTGCACGCCGTCGTTGTAGATCAGATACGCGAGCAGGAACGACAGCGTCAGCGGATGGCGCCGCATGTCCCGCAGCGTGGACGTCAGCTGCTGCCAGCCCCCGCCGACCGCGCCCTCAGCCGCCGCCGGCCCGCCGCCGGCCTCCTCGATCCGCCGGTCGCGCAGCCGGCGCAGCGGCACCAGCGTGAAGGCGCCCCACCACAGACCGGCCGAGGCCAGGCAGATGCGAACCGCCGTCCCCTCCGACAGACCGAAGGAGTCGTGGCCCGAGTACACGACCAGGTTCAGAACGAGGACCAGCGCCCCCGAGGTGTAGCCGAAGGCCCAGCCCCGCGAGGAGACCGTGTCCCGCTCCTCGGGCTCGGCGATCTGCGGCAGATACGCGTTGTAGAGCACCATCGACACCGACAGCGAGGCGTTCGCCACGATCAGCAGGAAAGCGCCGAGGAGATAGCGCTCGCCCTGGAGGAAGAACATCCCCGTCGTGGCTGCGGCGCCCAGGTACGCCGACGCCGCGAGCAGCGGCTTCTTGCGCCCCGTACGGTCCGCCACCGCGCCCACCAGCGGCATCGCCAGGACCGCGACGACGATCGAGGCGGACACGGCGTACGCGAAGAGCGACCCGGCGCGCACCGGCACGCCCAGCGGGTGGACGAACCCCTCCGGGTCCGCCGCTGCCTTGGCGACCGAGGTCAGATACGGACCGAGGAACACGGTCAGCACGCTCGTCGAGTAGACCGAGCACGCGAAGTCGTAGAAATACCAGCCGCGCTGTTCGCGCCGGCGTTCGGCCGGATCGGCGGCAAGGCCTTCCGGATCGGTGGTGTCGGCTGTCACGGCCCACGCCCCCCTCGTTCGTCCCCGTGGTGGGTACGCGCGCTCAGACCCACATTCCCCGGTCGGTCAGGACACCGCGCAGCGTCTCCAGATGATCGGTCATGATGCCATCCACGCCAAGGTCCAGGAGGGCGTGCATCCGGGAGGCCTCGTTGACCGTCCACACGTGCACCTGGAGACCGCGCGCGTGCGCCTCGCGCACGAAGCGCCGGTCCACGACCGGGATGCCGGCCTGCCGCTCGGGTACCTGGGCGGCCACCGCGCCCGCGCGCAGCGCCGCGGGGATGCCGAGCGAGCGCAGCCGGAGGCCGAGGACGCCCTTCACACCGAACGAGGTGGCCAGCCGGGGACCGGCGAGACGCTGGGCCCTGGCCACCCGGCCCTCCGTGAAGGAGCCCACGCAGATCCGGTCCCAGGCGCCGGTGCGGGCGATCAGGTCCACCAGGGGCTCGAGCGAGGTCTCGGTCTTCAGGTCCACGTTCCAGCGGGCCTCGGGGAACTCCTCCAGGAGCTCCTCGAAGAGCGGCAGCGGCTCCATGCCGGCCACCCGGGCCTCCCGGACCGCAGCCCAGGGCAGGTCCCGGATCCGGCCGGCGGTGTCCGTCACGCGGTCGAGGGTCGCGTCGTGGAAGGCGACCAGCACGCCGTCCGCGGTCGTGTGCACGTCGGTCTCGAAGTAGCGGTATCCGGCCGCGGAGGCGCGCCGGAACGCGGCCGCGGTGTTCTCCAGGCCGTCCGCAGTTCCGCCGCGGTGGGCGAAGGGGAGGGGCGCCGGGTGGTCCAGGTAGGGGTGGCGTACGCGAGTCACCGCCGCAGTATGGCGTGTGCGGGTGTCCCGGAGGCGACCGGATCGGATCCGTGATCCAGCTCAAGGGCGACGGGATCGGATCCGGGATCCAGCTCCAGGGCGACCGGATTGGATCCAGGATCCGATTCCGCCGCGGCCTCGGACGTCTCCGGATTGGATCCAGAATCCGATTCCGGGATGGCGAACAGGCGCAGGAAGAACTGCGCCAGGGGGCCGATCGCCAGGGCGTAGAGCACCGTGCCGACGCCGACCGAGCCGCCGAGCAGGAAGCCGGTGGCGACCACCGCGATCTCGATCGCCGTACGGACCAGCCGGATCGACCGCCCGGTCAGCCGGTGCAGCCCGGTCATCAGGCCGTCGCGCGGGCCGGGGCCGAGGCGGGCCGCGATGTACAGGCCGGTCGCCACTCCATTGAGCACGATGCCGAGCACCAGCAGGCCGATACCGGCGGGCAGCCCGTCCGTCTCCGGCACCAGCGCGAGCGTGCCGTCCATGGCGAGGCCGATGGCGAAGACGTTGGAGACGGTCCCGAGCCCTGGCCGCTGCCGGATCGGGATCCACAGCAGCAGCACGACCGCCCCGACGATGATCGACACGACGCCGATGGTCAGCCCCGTCTTCTCGGCCAGCCCCTGGTGCAGGACACCCCAGGGTTCAAGCCCGAGCCCGCCGCGTACGAGGAGCGCCGAGCTGATCCCGTACAGCGTGAGACCGGCGTAGAGCTGGACGAGCCGGCGGGTGAGATGCCGGCCGCGGAGGCCGGAGGCGATGGACACGGGATTGCCCCCTGAGTGGTGACCTGGGTGGTGAGGGTGGACTGGCTCATGACACTCTGTGGCGGGGGAACACGCGCCAACCATGGCCAATTCGCGGAAGGTGGACTGATTTCCATGGCCCAGTGGACTTCGGCGGTGGGGCCGGCTCAGCTCGCCCGCCAGATCCAGGCCCAGCAGGCCCGGCCCACCGCTCCCGGCGCCCGCAAGCCGCCCGCCTACCGCGCCCTCGCCGACGGCATCCGCCTCCTCGTCCTGGAGGGCCGGGTCCCGGTCGCCGCCCGGCTGCCCGCCGAACGCGAGCTGGCCGTCGCCCTCACCGTCAGCCGCACCACCGTCGCCGCCGCCTACGAGGCGCTGCGCACCGAGGGCTTCCTGGAGTCCCGGCGCGGCGCCGGCAGCTGGACCGCCGTCCCGGCCGGAAACCCGCTGCCCGCCCGCGGCCTGGAGCCGCTGCCCCCGGAGTCCCTCGGCTCCATGATCGACCTGGGCTGCGCGGCGCTGCCCGCGCCCGAGCCCTGGCTCACCCGGGGCATCCAGGGCGCTCTGGAGGAGCTCCCGCCGTACGCCCACACCCACGGCGACTATCCGGCCGGGCTGCCCGCGCTGCGGCAGATGCTCGCCGACCGGTACACGGAGCGCGGCATCCCCACCATGCCCGAGCAGATCATGGTCACCACCGGCGCCATGGGCGCCATCGACGCCATCTGCCACCTCTTCGCCGGCCGTGGCGAGCGGATCGCCGTCGAGTCCCCGTCCTACGCCAACATCCTCCAGCTCATGCGGGAGGCGGGCGCCCGGCTCGTCCCGGTCGCCATGTCCGAGGGCCTCGGCGGCTGGGACCTGGGCCGCTGGCGCCAGGTGCTCCGGGACGCTGCGCCCCGTCTCGCGTACGTGGTCGCCGACTTCCACAACCCCACCGGCGCCCTCGCCGACGAGGACCAGCGGCGCGGGCTCGTGGAGGCGGCCCGCTCGGCCGGCACGGTCCTCGTGGTCGACGAGACGATGACCGAGCTGTTCCTCGACGAGGACATCGACATGCCGCGGCGGGTCTGCGCCTTCGATCCGGCCGGTGCCACGGTCGTCACCGTCGGCTCGGCGAGCAAGGCGTTCTGGGCGGGCATGCGGATCGGCTGGGTGCGGGCCTCGCCCGACGTGATCCGCTCCCTTGTCGCGGCCCGCGCCTACGCGGACCTCGGCACGCCGGTCCTGGAGCAGCTGGGCGTCAACTGGCTGATGCGCACGGGCGGCTGGGAGGAGGCCGTGGAGCTGCGCAGGAACCAGGCCCGCGAGAACCGCGACGCCCTGGTCACGGCGGTGCGCAGGGAGCTGCCGGACTGGGAGTTCGAAGTGCCGCGCGGCGGTCTGACGCTGTGGGTGCGCACCGGCGGCCTGTCGGGCTCGCGCCTCGCGGAGGTCGGCGAGCGGGTCGGCGTCCGGGTGCCGTCGGGTCCGCGGTTCGGTGTGGACGGCGCCTTCGAGGGGTACGTGCGGCTGCCCTTCACGGTCGGCGGCCCGGTCGCCGACGAGGCCGCCGCGCGCCTGGCCGCCGCGGCCCGCCTGGTGGAGTCGGGCGCCGGCGCGGGGGTCGAGGGGCCCCGGTCGTTCGTGGCGTAGGACCGTTCGGGCGTCGTGGCGCAGGACCGTCAGGGCGTCGTGGCGCAGGAGAGCGCCACACGACGCGAGACGTACGCGAGGGCGGCCGCACCCACCGGGGTGCGGCCGCCCTCGCGTACGTCTCGTCGCGGGGCTCAGCCCTCCGCGGGCACCGGTGCCGGGAGCGTGGCCGTGCCGTGGCCCGGTTCGGCGCGGCGGGCCGGCTGGGTCGCGGCCGTGCCGGCCTCCGGGGCCGGGGCGGAGCCGGGGGCCGTCTCGATCGCCTCGCTGTTCGCCGTCTGCCGTACCGGCAGCAGCTCGAGGACGGCCTGCCGGTGCGCCGCGCTGGTCGCCTCGTCGTACGGGTCGGGCGTCGCCGGCACCTGGAGGCGCAGTACGGGGCCGGTCCCCAGGCGCGCGTAGCCGCGGCCGGGCGGCACCTCGGGCACCGGGGTGGTGTGCGGCCGGGTGCCCAGGACCGCGGCGATCTGCTCGGGGGACCCGGGCCCGAGCACGACCCGGGCCCGGGTGTGCGTGCGTACCGTCTCGCCGAGCCCGTCCACGCTGTCGAACTGTTCGGCCACCACGACGGTGACCTGCGCCGCGCGCCCGTGGCGCAGCGGCACCTGGAGCAGGTCCTGCGGGTCGGGGCGGCCGTCGGCGGCGGCCAGATGGCCGAGCATGCTCGGCCGGTCGAGCAGGATCCACAGCGGGCGCCGGGTGTCCTCGGGCGCCGGGTGGCCGGACTGGCGGGCCCGGTTCGCGGCGATGAGCCGCCGTTCGGTCTCGTGCGCCGCCCACTCCAGGCTCGCCAGCGCGCCCGCGAGCCCGCATTCGACGGCGAGCACCCCGTCCCGGCCGGCGAGGCACGCGTACTCGCCGGTCCCGCTGCCCTCGATCACCAGGACGTCGCCGTGGGGGAGGGCCTGGAGCGCGACCGAGCGGAGCAGGGAGGTGGTGCCGCTGCCGGGCTGGCCGACGGCCAGCAGGTGCGGCTCGGTGGAGCGGGGGCCGGTGCGCCAGACGACGGCGGGGGCGTCCTCGGTGCCGTCGGAGGCCTGGACGGGCACGGTGCGCTGCACCGCGTCGGCGTCGGTGAAGCCGAGCACGGTCTCGCCCGGCACGGTGACGAAGCGCTGGGCGGCGATGGTGGTGGGCAGGGCGGGCAGCACGTGCATGGTGAGCCGGTTGCCCTCCTCGTCCCAGTCGAAGAGGTACTCGCGGCCGCGGCCCGACTTGGCGTGCAGCAGCTGCTCGATGCGGGCCCGTGCGGCGGGCTCGCCGTCGGTGAAGTACGGGGGGTAGGAGATCGTCAGCCGGGTCGGGCGGCCGTCCTCGTCGAACGCGTAGTCCGCGAAGGCGGCGCTGAAGTCCCCGCCGTGCGTGAAGAGCGGCTCCGGGTCGTCGGGGAGCGAGAGGTACGGCACCAGTGCCTCGTAGAGGCCCTTGAGCCGGGCGATCTCCGTGTCGTCGGGCCCGGTCTTGACGACCGGGCGCTCACGTCCCTGCCAGGCGGCCGAGCCCATCACCGTGACGAGGGCGAGCAGCGGTCCGTACGGCACGAGGGCGACGACGAGGAGGCAGGCCGCGACCAGGAACAGCGTGGGACCGCGCCGCTCCTTGGGGGTCGCGGCCCACTTGGCGCGCGCGGTCGCGGCCAGCCTCCGCAGACCACGCGAGATGGTGATCAGCGGATGGAGCACGTCGGTGGCGCTGTCGGCGGCCGTGCGCGCGATCTCTCGGCTGCGAGCGAACTGTGCGCTGCCGCTGCTCAGAATGCGGGGGAGTGGTCGCCGGGCCACGTCGTACTCCTGGAGTGGTGGAAGGGGTTGAGGGGCGTCAGAACTTGATCCCGCCCAGAAGGCTGGCGAGGCTCTGGCCGCCCGCGGTGATGCTGGGGGCGATCGCGGTGCCCGCGAGGTAGAAGCCGAAGAGCGCGCTGACGAGGGCGTGCGACGCCTTCATGCCGTCCTTCTTGAAGAACAGGAAGCAGATGATGCCGAGCAGGACGACGCCTGAGATGGACAGGATCATGAGGTGTTCTCCTGGTTGAGGGGACAGTCACCATGAGTCCTTCCAGGTTCACAGCAAGTATCTATGTGACTAAAGGTGCATACGGGTGAATTACCGTTGATTTCACTTGACTGGCGGTACAGGCGCGCCTCCCCGGGTGGCGAAAAACGCGCGGTGCGGTAGTACCGACCCGGGGTGAGCTGCGCTGATCCTTGCCGCGGACACGCCCCCTCATGTCGACCGACGGGCAGTACCCTGTCGATTCACTCGTACGGCCGCGCTTGGCGTGCGCGGGTGACAAGTCGGTGAAAACAGGCACGAAAGGTGGTTGTGAAGGATGAGCGAGAACGAGACCCCGGACCCCGAGGTCGTCGAGCTGGCCGCCAAGGTCTTCGACCTGGCCCGTACCGGGGACGCCGCGGCCCTCGCCGCCTACGTCGACGCCGGCGTCCCGGCGAACCTCACCAACGACCGGGGCGACTCGCTCGTCATGCTCGCCGCCTACCACGGCCACGCCGGCGCGGTCACCGCCCTCCTCGAGCGCGGCGCCGACGCCGACCGCGCCAACGACCGCGGCCAGACCCCGCTCGCCGGTGCCGTCTTCAAGGGCGAGGACGCCGTCGTCCGCGCCCTCATGGCGGGCGGGGCAAATCCGGAAGCAGGGACTCCGTCCGCCGTGGATACTGCTCGGATGTTCGGGAAGACGGAACTCCTGGAGCTCTTCGGAGCCCGGTGAACACCGGCTGAACGCCAGGTGAGAGCGGCGTCGTAAATGTGGTCGCGGTGGCGAAATGGGTGGGTCATCATGACGTCGGGCCCACAGGGGGCCACCGACGAGAGGCAGAGGAAGATGATCACTGGCAAGCGCAGGACGACGGGCGGCCCGACATGTTGCCGCACGGCCTAGGCGAACAGCCTGACCCGGTTCACCCCGGATTTCCCCCGGTCGTGTCGACAGCTTGATGTGAGGCGTCTTCCATGTTCGATCCAGTCATAGCGCCGAGCGGCACCCTGCTCGGCCTGCTGCAGAGAGGCCGCGGCGACGGCACCCTGCACGCGCTTGCCGCGCCACGTGCCGAGGCCCTCGCGGCCCTCAACCACTGCGTTCTCGACGACCCCCGCCACGACTGGCAGGTCGAGAACCGCTCCCTTTACTACGCCCGTCTCTACCTGGACCTCCACGGCGGTCTGCAGGAGATCGAGGCCCATCTCTTCGGCGCCGAGGACCACCTCGACACCGAGGAGGGCAGGACCGGGCTCGCGCTCGCCGTCCTCGGGCACCTCGCCTCCTACGGACGCCACGACGCCCTGCTGCTCCTGCGCCGGTACGCCGCCGGCGGGGCCAACTGGGCCTGGGCCCTGGACGAGCTCGCGCTCCGCGACGACGACGCGGGCCTGCGCACCCTCGCCCTGCCCGTGCTCGCCCGCTTCCCGGCCACCGCCGAGGGCGAGGCCGAGCTCGCCGCCGCCGTCCGCGACGCCTTCGAACCACGGCCCTGGCGGCTGTGGGCCGAGGACCCGCGGCCCGCCGTCGGCGCCCGCATCACGGCCGCCCGCGAACAGGGCTCCTTCGACCGCTGGCAGCGCCAGCTGCGCCCCACCGGACCCCGGCCCGGCTGGAGCGTGCAGGCCGTCCTCGACTGGGCCCAGGAGGGCCTGGAGCGCGGCACCGAACTGCACCTGCCCGCCGCCCGGTGCCTGGTCGCCGTGGCCGGACCCGAGGACCGCGACCTGATCCTCGCCACCGCCGCCGGCGGCCCCGACGGCGCCCGCTGCGCCGCCCTGCACTACCTCGCCGAGTCCCAGGACCCCGCCGCCCTCGACCTCGTCGAACGAGCCGCGGGCGAGGGCTCCCGTACGGTCGCCGAGGCCGCCGTCGCCGCCTTCGAGCGGATGTGCGGCGAAGCCGCCGTCGACCGCGCCCGCGGCTGGATCCACCGCCCCGACGCGCTCGGCGCCGCGTCGGCCGGCATGCTCGCCTTCCGCGGCGGCCCCCAGGACTCCCCCCTCGTCCTCGGCGCCCTCCGCGAGAGCGTCCGCGCCCAGGGCCCCGACGCGGCCGCCCTGTACCCCCTCGTGGACGGCGCCGGCCGCCTCGGCATCGCCTGCGCCGCCCCGGTCCTGCGCCACGTCTACCGCGAGACCGCCTCCTCCCAGCTCCGCGGCCGCACCGCCCGGGCCCTCGCCGCCACCGACGCCGGCTTCGCCAGCGGCTTCGCCGTCGAATGCCTGTGGGACTGCGAGGAGACCACCCGCGAGCTCGCCGCCCTCCACGCCGAGACCGGAGACGTACGCGTCGCCGAACGCCTGCGCCGGCTCGCCGCCGACCCCGCCGAGGAGGCGGAGGTCCAGACGGCCGTACGCAACCGGATAGGGCCGGATCTCGACCTCCCGGTCTGACCCTCACGACCTTCGCGGCCTTCAGGTCTGACCGGCGCGACCGGACCTGGAAGTCGTACGGGGGGTGGCCACCACGGACCACCCCCCGTACCCCGGCCGACCGGCCGGAACGCGAGGCAAACGCTCATGGGACGTTTTCCGGCCGTCCAGATCCACTTTGACGGGGACACGCCGGACGCGACGAGAACACCCGTATGCGTGTCGTCATCGTCACCGAGTCCTTCCCGCCCGACGTCAACGGTGTGGCCCACTGCGCCCAGCAGACCGCCCTCCACCTCGTCCGCCGCGGCCACGACCCCCTCGTCGTCGCCCCCGCGGTCCCCGGAAGCACCCCGCCGGGCCCGGACGCCGACGCGCCCTGCCCCGTCGTGCGCGTACCGTCCCTGCCCCTGCCCGGCTATCCGCAGGTACGCGTCGCCCTGCCCAGCCGCCGGGTCGCCGCCGCCATCACCGCCCACCGCGCCGACATCGTCCACCTGGCGAGCCCCTTCGTCCTCGGCGTGCGCGGCATGACCGCCGCCGCCCGGCTCGGACTGCCCGCCGTCGCCGTCTACCAGACCGACCTCGCCGGATACGCCCGTACGTACATGGGCGCCGGCGAGTCCGCCGCCTGGCGCCGGCTGCGCGCCGTGCACGGCGCCGCCGACCGCACCCTCGCCCCCTCCACCGCCGCCGTACGCGACCTGGAGGCACACGGCATCGGCCGGATACGGCTCTGGCGGCGCGGGGTCGACACCGAACGCTTCCGGCCCGCACTGCGCGACGAGGAGCTGCGCCGCGCCCTCGCCCCCGGCGGCGAGACGATCGTCGGCTACGTCGGGCGGCTCGCCCCCGAGAAGCACGTCGACCTGCTCGCCGGGGTCGCGGCGCTGCCCGGCGCGCGGGTCGTGGTCGTCGGCGACGGCCCCAGCGAACCGGGGCTGCGCGCCGCCCTGCCCGGCGCCGTCTTCCTCGGCCGCCGCACCGGCACCGACCTCGCCCGGATCTTCGCCTCGCTCGACGTGTTCGCCCACACCGGCCCCTACGAAACCTTCTGCCAGACCGTCCAGGAGGCCATGGCCAGCGGCGTGCCCGTGGTCGCCCCGGCCGCCGGCGGCCCCCTCGACCTCGTCGACCACCGGCGCACCGGACTGCTCGTACCGCCCGACGACCCCGACGCCCTGAGCGAGGCCGTCGCCTCGCTCACCGCCGCGCCGGCGCTGCGCGACGCGTACGGCAGAGCCGGACGGGCCGCCGTCGAACGGCGGACCTGGGCGGCCGTCGGCGACGAACTGATCGACCACTATCGCGAAGTGCTGCGCGAGCGCACGGCGGTGGCGGCATGACCGTCATCCGCCACCGCGCCCCCGCAGGGCCCGCCCCGGGCGGCGCACGAGCGGGCCGCGGTGGCGGCACGAGCGGACCGTCGCTGACGATCGTCCGCCTGGCCAACTTCGTCACCCCGACCTCCGGCGGGCTGCGCACCGCCCTCGACCAGCTCGGCCGCGGCTACCGCGCCGCCGGACACCGACCCGTCCTCGTCGTCCCCGGCGACGTGGCGAGCGACCAGGAGACCGCGCAGGGCCGGGTCGTCACCCTGCCGGGGCCGGCGCTCCCCGGCACCGGCGGCTACCGCGTCCTCGCCGACCGGCGCCGCCTGCGCCGGCTCCTGGAGGAGCTCGCCCCCGACCGCCTGGAGGTCTCCGACCGGACCACGCTGCGGTGGACGGGGGAGTGGGCGCGGCGGGCCCGCGTGCCGTCCGTGATGGTCTCCCACGAGACGGCCGACGGCGTGCTGCGCACCTGGGGCGTCCCCGCGGCCGCCGCCGCCCGCGCGGCCGACCGGCTCAACCGCCGCACCGCGTGGGCCTACTCGCGGATCGTGTGCACCACGGAGTGGGCCGAGCGGGAGTTCGTACGCATCGGGGCGCACAACGTCGTCCGCGCCCCGCTCGGCGTCGACCTGAGCCGCTGCCGGCCAGGCCGTCGCAGTACCGCCCTGCGGGCCCGGTACGCGGACGGCGAGCGGGTGCTGCTGCTGATGTGTTCCCGCCTCTCCGTCGAGAAACGCCCCGGCACCGCCCTCGACGCCCTGGCGGAACTGCGCGCCCACGGGATGCGGGCCGCCCTGGTCGTCGCCGGGGACGGGCCGCTGCGCGGCGCCCTGGAACGCCGGGCGCGGGAACAGCGCCTTCCGGTCCGCTTCCTGGGCCACGTCGCCGACCGCGAGGCCCTTGCCGACCTCCAGGCCGCGGCGGACGTGTGCCTGGCGCCCGGCCCTGCCGAAACGTTCGGCCTCTCGGCCCTCGAAGCCCTCGCCTGCGGCACCCCCGTCGTCTGCAGCGCCTCCTCCGCCCTCCCCGAGGTCGTCGCCGACGCGGGCGCCTGCGCCACCGACGACCCCACCGCCTTCGCCCGCGCCGTCCGCACCGTCCTCGCCCAGCCCGAACTCCCGCGCCGCGCCACGGCCCGCGCCCGCGCCGAACTCTTCACCTGGCCGCGCGCCACGGCCGCCTTCCTCGCGGCCCACGACGCGAGCCCGTCGGCCCTCCCGGGAGGGTCACGCCAGGGGATCCTGCGATGACCCCGGGACCGGCCCGGCTCCCTTCGGTGACGGCACCGGGGGACGTACGCACGGACGCGCCGGATGTACGCATGGACGTGGGCTCGGAGGACGTACGCATGGGCATGGGCGCGCCGGACGTACGCATGGGCGTGGGCGCGCCGGACGTACGCCCGGCGGCGCCCGGTGGCGCGGTTCCGGGGCAGCGCCCCGGCACGATCGCGCCGGTCACCCGGTTCGTGGTGCTCGGGGACTCGCTCAGCGAGGGCGTCGGCGACCGGGTCGGGGGCACCTGGCGCGGGTGGGCCGCGCTGCTCGCCGTGGCGCTGGGGCCCTGCGGGCACAAGGTCGCGTTCACCAACCTGGCGGAGAGCGGCGCGCAGAGCCGGGAGGTCGCCGAGCGGCAGCTGCCCGCCGCGCTCGCCCTGGAGCCGCAGCTCGCCTCCGTCGTCGTCGGCGTCAACGACACCCTGCGCCGCACCTTCGACATCGAGCGGCTCGCCCGCAGCCTCGACCGGGTCTGCGGCGAACTCGCCGCCTCCGGCGCCGTCCTGCTGACGGCCTGTCTGCCCGACCCCGGGCGGATGCTCGGCCTGCCCGGGCCCCTCGCCCGGCCGCTCGCGCGGCGGCAGCGGGCCGTCAACGCCGTCGTGCACGCGCTGTCCGGCCGCTACGACGCCGTCCACCTGCACCTGGACGGGCCCGCCTGGACGCTGGACCGGTCGCTGTGGAGCGCGGACCGGCTGCACCCCGGCGAGCGCGGCCACCGGGCCATCGCGGCCGCCTTCCACCGGCTGCTCCAGGACCGCGGGCTCGCCCACGGCGCACCCCCGTCGCCGGACCCCGAGCAGCCCCCGCCCACCCGTACGGACGCCGTGCTGTGGCTCGCCACCGCCGGCTCCGGCTGGCTCGTGCGCCGCTGTCACGACCTGCTGCCCCAGCTGCTCCTGCTCGCCGCCGCCGAACTGCGGCACTCCGTCACCGGCACCGGCGACCGGCTCGACGCGCGCGCCGAGCACGCCCTGTCGACCGCGCTCGCCGCCACAATGGGGGAATGACCGGACGCTGGGAGTTCTGGATCGACCGGGGCGGCACCTTCACCGACATCGTGGGCCGCCGCCCCGACGGCCGGCTGGTCACCCGCAAGCTGCTCTCGCACGACCCGGCCCGCCCCCACGACGCCGCCGTCGCCGGCATCCGGCTCCTCCTCGGCCTCGGCCCCGACGAGCCCGTCCCCGCCGACCGGATCGCCGTGGTCAAGATGGGCACCACCGTCGCCACCAACGCCCTTCTGGAGCGGCGCGGCGAACCCACCGTCCTGCTCATCACGACCGGCTTCCGCGACGCCCTGCGGATCGCCTACCAGAACCGCCCCCGCCTCTTCGACCGTCACATCGTGCTGCCCGAGGCGGTGTACGCCCGGGTGATCGAGGTCCCCGAACGGGTCGACGCCCACGGCGACGTCGTCGCCCCGCTCGACGAGGACGCCGTCGCCGCATCGCTGGCCGCCGCCCACCGCGACGGGCTGCGCTCCGCCGCCGTCGTGCTCCTGCACGGCTACCGCCACCCCGCCCACGAGACCCGGGTCGCCGACCTCGCCCGCGCCGCCGGCTTCACCCAGGTCAGCTGCTCCCACGAGGTCAGTCCGCTCATCAAACTCGTCCCCCGAGGGGACACCACCGTCGTCGACGCGTACCTCTCGCCCATCCTGCGCCGCTACGTCGACGAGGTCGCCCGCGAACTCGCCGGAATCCGGCTGATGTTCATGCAGTCCAACGGCGGCCTGCGCGAAGCGGCCCACTTCCGGGGCAAGGACGCCGTCCTGTCGGGGCCCGCCGGTGGTGTCGTCGGCATGGCCCGCACCTCGGAACAGGCCGGTTTCGACCGGGTCATCGGCTTCGACATGGGCGGCACCTCCACCGATGTGTCGCACTACGCGGGCGAGTTCGAGCGTGAACTCGGTACACAGGTCGCGGGCGTCCGGATGCGCGCCCCCATGATGAACATCCACACCGTCGCCGCAGGCGGCGGTTCCGTGCTCCATTACGACGGGCAGCGCTACCGCGTCGGCCCCGACTCCGCCGGCGCCGTCCCCGGCCCCGCCTGCTACCGGCGCGGCGGCCCCCTGACCGTCACCGACGCCAACGTGATGCTGGGCAGGATCCAGCCGGACCACTTCCCGGCCGTGTTCGGCGACAGCGGCGACCAGCCGCTCGACGCCGGCACCGTCCGCGCACGGTTCACCGCCCTCGCCGCCAGGGTCGGCGGTGGCCGCACCCCCGAAAGCGTCGCGGCCGGCTTCCTGGAGATCGCCGTCCTCAACATGGCCAACGCCGTCAAGAAGATCTCCGTCCAGCGCGGCCACGACGTCACCCGCTACGCCCTCACCTGCTTCGGCGGCGCCGGCGGCCAGCACGCCTGCGCCGTCGCCGACGCGCTGGGCGTCGACACCGTCCTCGTACCGCCCCTGGCCGGTGTCCTTTCCGCTTACGGGATCGGGCTCGCCGACGCCACCGCCATGCGCGAGCAGTCCGTCGAGGCCGAACTCGACGCCCGGGCCACCGCCGACCGCGTCAGCCGCCTCTGCGCCGAACTCGCCGACCGCACCCGCGCCGACCTGCGCGCCGACGGACTGACCGACGGCGCGATCACCACCCACGCCCGCGTGCTGCTGCGTTACGCGGGCACGGACGCGAGTCTCCAAGTCCCCCTGGCTTCCGCGGAAGAGATGAAAACCGGGTTCACAGCCGCGCACCGCGAGCGCTACGCCTTCACCATGGACAAGCCGGTCGTCGTCGAAGCCGTCTCGGTGGAGGCGATCGGCACCGCCGGACCGCACGGCCCCGTCGTCGTCCCCGAAGGCACCAGGGAGGGCGCCCTCGCGCCCCGGGCCACCGTCACCATGTACAGCGGGGGAGAACCCGCCGACACGCCCCTGCACCGCCGCGAGGACCTGCGCCCCGGCGACGCCGTGACCGGGCCGGCGATCCTCGCCGAGGCCGACGCCACCACCGTCGTCGACGCCGGCTGGCGCGCCACCGCCGCCGAAGGCGGCCACCTCCTGCTGCACCGCGTCACCCCGCGCCCCGCGCGCGTGGCCGTCGGCACCGACGTCGACCCCGTCCTCCTGGAGGTGTTCAACAACCTCTTCATGGCGATCGCCGAGCAGATGGGCGTCCGCCTGGAGAACATCGCCCACTCCGTCAACATCAAGGAGCGGCTCGACTTCTCCTGCGCCCTCTTCGACCCCGAGGGCAACCTCATCGCCAACGCCCCCCACATCCCCGTCCACCTCGGCTCCATGGGCGAGTCCATCAAGGAGGTCCTGCGCCGGAACGCCGGCGAACTGCGCCCCGGCGACGTCTACGCCATCAACGACCCCTACCACGGCGGCACCCACCTGCCCGACGTCACCGTCGTCACCCCCGTCTTCGACGACACCGGCACCGCCCTGCGCTTCCTCGTCGCCTCCCGCGGCCACCACGCCGAGATCGGCGGCATCACCCCCGGCTCCATGCCCGCCTTCAGCCGCACCGTCGACGAGGAGGGCGTCCTCTTCGACAACTGGCTCCTCGTCCGCGACGGAAGGCTGCGCGAGGAGGAGACCCGGGCCCTGCTCACGGGCGCCCCGTACCCCTCGCGCGACCCCGACACCAACCTCGCCGACCTGCGCGCCCAGATCGCCGCCAACGAGAAGGGCATCGAGGAACTGCGCAGGACGACCGACCAGTTCGGCCTCGACGTCGTCCACGCGTACATGCGGCACGTCCGCGCGAACGCCGAGGAGTCCGTCCGCCGCATCGTCGCCGGCCTCGACGACGGCACCTGCCGCTACGAGACCGACGACGGCGCCGTCATCGAGGTCGCCGTCCGCGTCGACCGCGCGCAGCGCTCGGCCGTCCTCGACTTCACCGGCACCTCGCCGCAGCGGCCCGGCAACGCCAACGCGCCCACCTCCGTGGTCATGGCCGCCGTCCTGTACGTCTTCCGCACCCTCGTCGACGACGACATCCCGCTCAACAGCGGCTGCCTCGAACCCCTCGACGTGCGCGTCCCGCCCGGCTCGATGCTCGCCCCCGCCCACCCCGCCGCGACCGTCGCCGGCAACGTCGAGACCTCCCAGGCCGTCACCGGCGCCCTCTACGCCGCCCTGGGCGTCCAGGCGGAGGGCTCCGGCACCATGAACAACGTCACCTTCGGCAACGACCGTGTGCAGTACTACGAGACGGTCGCCAGCGGCTCCGGCGCCGGCGAGGACTTCGACGGGGCCGACGCCGTCCAGACCCACATGACGAACTCCCGGCTCACCGACCCCGAGATCCTGGAGTGGCGCCACCCGGTCCGCGTCGACGCCTTCGCCGTCCGCGAGGGCAGCGGCGGCCGCGGACGGCGCCGCGGCGGCAACGGCGTCGAGCGCCGCATCCGCTTCCTCGAACCCATGACGATCGCCCTGCTCACCGGCCACCGCCGCGTCCCGCCCTACGGCATGGCCGGCGGCGAGCCCGGGGCGCTCGGCGTCAACACGGTCGAACGCGCCGACGGCACCGTCGACCAGCTCGACGGCGTCGACACCACCGACGTCGGCCCCGGCGACGTCCTCGTCGTCCGCACCCCGGGCGGCGGGGGCTACGGCCACCCGCCCCTGTGACCGGACGCCCCGGTCTTCTCAGCCGTACGGCACGAACCGCACCGCCGTCCCCGGCACGGCCTGCGCCGCGGCCGCCAGATCCGCCTCACGGACGACGGCCACCACCGGATAGCCGCCCGTCGTCGGATGGTCGGCGAGGAACACCACCGGGCGCCCGTCGGGCGGCACCTGCACCGCGCCCAAGGGCATTCCCTCGCTGGGCAGTTCGCCGCCGACGGCCCGATCGAGGGAGGGGCCGTCGGTGCGCAGCCCGATGCGGTTGCTCGCCAGCGACACCCGCCACGCCCGGGTGGCGAGCGCCCGCAGCGCGCCGGGCGTGAACCAGTCGTCGCGCGGCCCGAGCCGGACCCGCAGGACGAGTTCGTCCGGCGGGCCCGGCCACGGCGGCGCGTCGACCGACCCCCGCACGGCCGCCTCCGTCCCCAACGGCAGGACCGCCCCGTCCGCCAGCGGCGCCGGGCCGAGCCCGGACAGCAGGTCGGTGGAGCGGCTGCCGAGCACCGGATCGACGGCGATGCCGCCGCCGAACCCCACGTACGCCCGCAGCCCGCGCACGGCCGCGCCCACCTCCAGGAGCTGCCCGGCCCCGACCCGTACGGCCGTGCCCCAGGCGACGGGCCGCCCGTCCACGGTCACCGGGCACGGCGCCCCGCCCACGACGACGCTCACCGCGCACCGCGGCCGCAGCGCGCACCCGGTGAGCGTGGTCTCCAGGGCGGCGGCGCCCTCCTCGTTGCCGAGCAGCCGGTTGACGAGGCGCAGCGCGCCCGGGTCGAGCGCCCCCGAGCGCGGCACGCCCAGGTGCGCGTACCCGGCCCGGCCCAGGTCCTGCACGGTGGTCAGCGCCCCGGCCCGTACGACGGCCACGGCGCGATCGGTCATCGGCCGGCCACCGTGAACCGCACCCGGGTGCCGGGGGCGAGCAGGGCGGCCGGCTCGCGCGCCGGGTCCCAAAGAAGCGCGTCCGTCCGGCCGATCAGCTGCCAGCCGCCCGGCGAGGAGCGCGGATACACCCCCGTGTACGGGCCCGCCAGCGCCACGGACCCGGCCGGCACCGCGGTGCGCGGAGTGGCGCGGCGCGGCACCTCGTAGCGCGGCCCGAGTCCCGTGAGATAGCCGAAGCCCGGCGCGAACCCGCAGAACGCGACCCGGAAGCGGGCCTCCGCGTGGATCCGCGCCGCCGCCTCCACGGACACCCCCCACAGGGCGGCGACCTCGGGCAGGTCCGGTCCGTCGTAGCGCACCGGCACCTCCACGGCGGCCGCCTCGCGCGCGCGGAGCGCGGGCACGTCCCAGCCGCGCAGCTCGGCCGCGAGCCGGTCCGGCGCCGTCACCCCCTCCAGGAGCACGGTCCGCGCCGCCGGCACGATCTCCCGTACGGCGGGCAGCGCGCCGGCCTCCCGGCGCCGCAGCAGCTCGGCGTGGAAGGCCTCCGTCGCCTCCCCGCTCACCAGCTCGACGAGCAGCCCGCGCTCACCGACCCGGTACACCTTGCGCGCCCTCATGCGAAGGCCTCCACCCGGGCCCCGGAAGCCTCCAGCTGCGCCCGCACCCGCCGGGCCAGGTCCACCGCGCCGGGCGTGTCGCCGTGCAGGCACAGCGAGCGCGCCCGTACGGCGACCGACTCCCCGCAGTGCGAGGTCACCACCCCGAACCGGGCCATGGACACCGACCGTTCGACGACCTCGGCCGGGTCGGTCACCACGGCGCCCTCCTGCCCCCGTGGCAGCAGGGTGCCGTCGGCCCGGTAGGCGCGGTCGCCGAAGGCCTCGCCGACGACGGGCAGCCCGGCCTTCTCCGCGGCCCGGTGCAGCCGCGAGCCGGGCAGCCCGAGGACCGGCAGCCCCGCCCCGGGCCCGCCGGCCGAGGCGAGCAGCACCCCGTCGACGACCGCGGCCGCCTGCTCCTCGTCGTGCACCACCCGGTTGTAGAGCGCGCCGTGCGGCTTGACGTACGCCACCTTGGAGCCGGCCGCGCGCGCGAACACCTCCAGGGCGCCGATCTGGTACGCCACCTCGGCGGCCAGCTCCGCCGCCGGCACGTCCATGGCGCGCCGGCCGAAGCCCGCGAGGTCGCGGTAGGAGACCTGGGCACCGATCCGTACCCCTCGCTCCGCCGCCAGCTCGCAGACGCGCCGCATGGTCGCCGCGTCCCCGGCGTGGAAGCCGCAGGCCACGTTGGCGCTGGTGACCACCGAGAGCAGCTGCTCGTCGTCGGTCAGCGTCCAGCGGCCGAAGCCCTCGCCGAGGTCGGCGTTGAGGTCGATCGAGTCCCGGGTCATGAGAGGTTTCCTCCTGGTCCGTCGCTGAAGAGCCGTGTTTCCGGTCAGACGAGTTCCCTGCCGCGGGTCTCGGGCAGCCCGAGCAGGGCGAGCACGGCCAGCCCGTAGCCGACGGCGCCGAAGACGAGCGCGCCGCCCACGCCCCAGCTGTCGGCGAGGAAGCCGACCAGGGTCGGGAAGAGCGCGCCGATCGCGCGCCCGGTGTTGTAGGTGAAGCCCTGACCGGTGCCGCGCACGGCCGTCGGATACAGCTCGGCGAGGAAGGAGCCGAAGCTGCTGAAGATCGCCGACATGCAGAAGCCGAGCGGGAAGCCGAGGACGAGCAGGAGGGTGTTCGCGCCGGCGGGGAGGTGCGTGTAGGCGAGGACGGCGAGCGCGGAGAGGACCGCGAAGAGCGCGATGTTCTTCTTCCTGCCGAGCCGGTCGGTGAGGTAACCGCCGGTCAGATAGCCGGTGAAGGCCCCGGAGATGAGGAAGGTGAGATAGCCGCCGGTGCCGACCACCGTGAGCCCGCGCTCGGCCTTCAGGAAGGTCGGCACCCAGGTGGCGAGCGTGTAGTAGCCGCCCTGGACGCCGGTCGACAGCAGCACAGCGAAGAGCGTGGTGCCGAGCAGCGGGCGGGTGAAGACGGTGGTGAACGAGCCGCGGCCGGCGCTCGCACGGCGCACCTCGGCGGCCTGCGGGGCGTCCTCCACGTTGCGCCGTACGTAGACGACGAGCAGGGCCGGCAGGGCGCCGGTCCAGAACATGACCCGCCAGGCCATGTCGGCGTCCACGAACTGGAAGACCAGCGTGTAGACGATCACGGCGAGCGCCCAGCCGGCCGCCCACGCGCTCTGCACGCCGCCGAGGGTGCGGCCCCGGTGCCTGGCCGAGGCGTACTCGGCGACCAGGATCGCGCCGACCGCCCACTCGCCGCCGAAGCCGAGGCCCTGGAGGGCGCGGAACACCATCAGCGTCTCGTAGTTGGGCGCGAAACCGCACAGGACGGTGAACAGCGCGTAGGTGACGACCGTGATGATCAGCGCCTTGACGCGGCCGATGCGGTCGGCGAGGACTCCTGCCAGTGCGCCGCCGACGGCGGAGACCACCAGGGTGACGGTGGTGAGGAGTCCCGTCTGGCCCTTGTCGAGGCCGAAGGAGGCGGCGATCGCCACCATCGACAGCGGCAGCGTGAAGAAGTCGTAGGAGTCGAGGGCGTATCCGCCGAAGGCACCGCCGAACGCGCGCCTGCCGCGCGGTCCGAGGGCGCGCAGCCAGGCGAACGCGCCGGTGTCGTCGGGCTGTTCGCCCCGGGTCTGCTGCTGGGTCTGGGTCGTGCTCATCTGCACCTCGCAGAGGGAGGAGGAGTGAGGAGCGGTGCGGTGTCGTTCAATGTAGGGATTGTTCAACGATCCGACAAGAGTCATGCCGGCACGTCCTTGTTTCCCCGGCCGTTCCTGCGATTGACTCGGCCGCGAACGACGGAGGGAACGAAGCGCGATGGACGGAAACGGCGAGCTGGCGGACGACCGCGCCCTCCTGGGCCGTACGAGCACGGCGGAACGGGTCGCGGACATCCTGCGCACCCGGATCGCCGAGGGGTACTTCCCGCCCGGCACCCGGCTCTCCGAGGAGAGCATCGGCGGCGCCCTCGGTGTGTCCCGCAACACTCTGCGCGAGGCGTTCCGGCTGCTCACCCATGAGCGGCTGCTCGTCCACCGGCTCAACCGCGGCGTGTTCGTCCGGGTCCTCGCCGTCGACGACGTCGACGACATCTACCGCACCCGCCGGCTCGTCGAGTGCGCCGTCGTCCACGCGCTCGGAGATGGGCCGTTCGCCGTCGACGGCCTCGCCACCGCCGTCGCCGACGGCGAGCGGGCCGCCCGCGCCGGGGACTGGAAGGGCGTCTCCACCGCCAACATCCACTTCCACCGCGAACTCGTCGCTCTCGCCGGCAGCGCCCGCACCGACGAGCTGATGCGCGGCGTCCTCGCCGAACTCCGGCTCGCCTTCCACATCGTGGCCGACCCCCGCGGACTCCATGAGCCTTACCTCCTGCGAAACCGGGAGATTCTGGACGCCCTGCGGCAGGGGGAGCGCGCCACCGCCGAGCAGCTCCTCGCCCGCTACCTGGACGACTCCCGCACCCGGATCGTCGACGTGTACGCGAAAGCGGTGGACGAACCGGAGGCGTGAGCACGGCGTGACGGAGGCTTGCCGGGGCCTGCCCCGAGGTGTGGCAGGAGGCGTGAGACGCCGGTCGCATAAGCGCCGTTTCGACCGTTGTCAGTGCGAGGACCTACTCTGTCCACCGTGACTTCGCCTGCCTCGACGGACCTCGCTCCGCCCCAGCTCAGCGCGGGGCCGCGCCCCGCGCAGGGCCCGGCCGCCGACGAAGGGCTCGCGCGGCGGCTCCGCGCGCTCGCGTGCACCGCCCCGCTGCACGACCTCGACACGCGCAAGGCGAATCTCGCGGGCGAGTACTCGGTCTACGCGATGGCCGAGGTCGCCCTCTCCGCGATCGACCTGGTCACGCTCAACATGGACTTCGACACCGGCGCCGACAGCGAGCAGATCATCGCCCGCCTGCTGCCCCGCGTCGCCGCCCAGGCCCCCGAGCGCCCCGCCGCAGAACACGAGCGGGTCGCCCGCTGGGTCCTGGAGAACCTGATCAACGTCGGCAGCGTGGACCGCGGCTTCCGCGCCGTCTACGGCACCTTCGGCACCGACGGCGTCTACACCCGCCGCGACTACGACTTCAAGCTCATCGAAGAGGTCCCCGGCTACGGCGGCGGGGTCTACCTGCGCACCACCGACGAAGCCGTCAACGTCCTCGTCGGCGCCCTCGACACCGATGTCACCAGCGCACAGATCGCCGCCGAGGTGAAGCTCGAGGTCCTCATCAGCCGCGGTCGCCTCGCCGACGCCCAGCTCGCCGCCGAACAGGCCCGCTACCGGACCGTGCAGTACGCCGAGACCCTCCGCAGGACCCTGGAGGCCACCCGGCGCAACGTCCGCGCGGTCGACTGGCTCAACGCCGTGCCCGACATGATCGCCGAGGCCCTCGACCACGTGGCCGACCGCTACCGCCACGAGAACGCGATCCTCACCAACATCCGCAAGGCCCGCGACGAGGCCGAGGACCACGAGCACAAGCGCCGCGCCGCCGAGCTCGTCGACATCGTCAAGGACTGCATCCGGCGCCACACCCAGCTCCAGTCCCGCCTCCTGGAGGCCGGCCCGCTCTTCCGCGCCGAGCAGGACCGCCAGGCCTTCGCCGCGCCCACCGCGTACACCGGCCTCGATCTGTACGGGCAGCTGGTCGCCCCGATCCTCCCGCTCCCCGTCGAGCAGGCCACCAAGGTCACCGACGCCTTCTTCGCCCACGGCACCGGACTGCGCACCCCCGCCTCCGTCCGCGTCGCCGACCTCGTCGAACTGCTCCTCACCCCGCCCGTGGAGCGCCAGCACCTCGGAGCGGAGATGCCGGAACCGGACCTCATCGCCACCCCCGACGACAGCCGCTTCAGCGACGAGCAGCTGGCGAGCGCCATGGAGCTGCTCGACCTGGAGCACGACGCCCCGCGCCGCCTCTCCGGCCTCCTCGCCGATGCCCGCCGCCGCGACGCCGACCTCCCCTACCTGGTCGCCCTGCTCGCCGTGCACGCCGCCAGCCCGCCGGTCGGCACCGCCTACCGCCAGGGCGAGGAGCGCCTCCTCTTCGCCGTCGACGACGGCACCCCCCTCGACGACCCCGAGTTCGGCGGCGCCGACCTCATCGTGGGCACGGCCCTCCTGGACGCCGCGGGCATGGCCGCCGACCGCACGGAGGCGTCGTGACCACGGAGCACCCTGCCCCCGCGGAGCACCCCGCCCCCCTGGAGCACCCCGCTCCCCTGGAGCACCCCGCTCCCGCACCCACCGCCCCCCGCGCCCCCGGCCCGCGCGTGACGCGCGTCGCCGTCGGCCGGCCGGCCGGCGAGGAGCAGGAGCCGGTGGGCGACGGGCCGCGGGTGCGGGCCGTGCCCGCGGGAGCGGCGGCCGAGCCTGCGCCGCGGCCGTACGTGCGGGCCGTGCCGGTCCCGAAGAACGCGCGCGCCGTCGAGGAGCCTGCGCCCGGTCCGCCGGCCGTCTCCGTCACACCGGTACGCCTGCCCGTTCCCGCCCCCGCCATCGCCCCCGGGCCCGACGCCCCAGCCATCGCACAGAACCGCCGCACCGAGGAGCCCCAGCCGTGAGCGAACACCACGTCGAGCACACCGACGCGTGGAGCGAGCCGGAGGCCCCGCACACCCCCACGGCCCTCACCCCCGCCGACGCGGCCGACGCCGCCCGGCTCGTCTCCTTCGGGCTACAGCCCAAGCTGCTGCCCGCCCGCGACGCCGAGTACACCGAGCTGCTCCGCCGCTACCGCGAGGACCCCGCGTTCGCGCGCCTCGCCGACGCCGTCGCCACCGGCCTCGGCCTCATCGTCCTGGAGGTCTCCCCGCGCGCCGGCATGGCCGTCACCGCCGGCGAGGACTCCGTCTTCGCCGTGCGCATGGGCGACTACGCCCGCCGCGCCTCCACCGACTCCGCCGACCGGTTCCTGCACGGCCTCGCCCACCTCGCCGTCGCCACCATGGCCTTCCCCCGCCCCGAGGACCTCGCCGACGACGGCTACATCGGCCGCCTCACCGTCAACGGCGTCGACGCCTTCGTACGCCAGGCCTGCCGCCGCCTCGAAGAGCGCGCCGAACAACAGGGCGAGAACACCGACCCGGCCACTGACGCCCCCGGCCTGGAGGCCGCCTGGCGGATCTACGCCCGCCGCAGCGCCACCGGCGCCACCAAGGACGCCCGCCGCCTCGCCGGCTCCACCACCGGCATCGTCGGCAAGGCCGTCGCCTTCCTCACCGACTCCGGCTTCCTCCAGCGCACCGGCGACGAGTCCGGCGGCTCCTACCGCACCACCGCCCGCTACCAGCTCCAGGTCCGAGACATGGCCGGCAGCGCCGCCATGGCCGAGCTCCTCGACCTCGGCGTCGTCCCCGTCAGCGACGGCTCCGCGACCCTCCTGCCGCCGCCCGACGGCGACGACCTGGAGATCGCCGCCGACGCCGGCCTGCCCTTCCACGCGTAACCGCTCCGGGCAACCGCTCCCCGCAACCGCCCCGCGCAACCGACCGTCCCGAGAACGACAAGCACGAGAGTCCGCCGCATGTACGAGCTGTCCCGGGTCCGCCTCTACTCCATCGGACCGGCCGGTGCCCGCTACGCCGACACCGTCCTGGACCTGCGCGGGGTCGGCGCGCCCGTACCCCACCCCGCCCCCACCCAGGCGGAGTTCTTCGAGGAGGAGCCGGTCGGCCCGCCGCGCCGACCCGCCCCCGCCGGCGTGCTCTTCCTGGAGAACGGCGGCGGCAAGTCCGTCCTGCTCAAGCTGATCTTCTCGGTCATGCTCCCCGGCCACCGCAACACCCTCGGCGGCGCCAGCTCCGGCGTGCTGCGCAAGTTCCTCCTCGCCGACGACTGCGGCCACGTCGCCCTGGAGTGGCAGCACACCCTCACCGGCGAGCTCGTCGTCGTCGGCAAGGCCAGCGAGTGGCGCGGCCGCCAGGTCTCCAACGACCCCCGCAAGTTCGCCGAGGCCTGGTACTCCTTCCGCCCCGGACCCGGTCTCAGCCTCGACAACCTCCCCGTCGCCGAGGCCACCTCCGTCCGCCCGCCCGTCGAGGGCAGCTCCGGCGCCACCGGCCGACGTCGCACCATGAAGGGCTTCCGCGACGCCCTCACCGAAGCCGGCAAGGCCTACCCGCACCTGGAGGTCACCTGGGAGGAGATCCACGACCGCTGGAACGAGCACCTCGGCGACCTCGGACTCGACCCCGAACTCTTCCGCTACCAGCGGGAGATGAACGCCGACGAGGGCGAGGCCGCCGGCCTCTTCGCGGTCAAGAAGGACTCCGACTTCACCGACCTGCTGCTGCGCGCCGTCACCGACACCCGCGACACCGACGGCCTCGCCGACCTCGTCGGCGGCTTCGGCAACAAGCTCGGCCGCCGCGCCGAACTCACCGCCGAACGCGACTTCACGGCCGGCTCCGTCGACCTGCTCACCCGGATCGTCGAGGCCGCCGACACCCGCGCCCGTGCCCGCGACGTGCACGCCGGCGCCGAGCGCCGCACCCGCACCCTCGCCCGCCGGCTCACCGCCCGCGCCGCCGTGGAGCGCGACCGCACCGCCGAGCTCGCCCAGCAGGTCACCTCCGCCGCCCACGCCGTCTCCGAGGCCGAGGAGGCCCGCGGCCGCAGCGCCCTCATCGCCGCCGAACTCGCCTACCGGCACGCCTCCCTCGCACTGACCGCCGCCGAGAAGGGCGCCGCCGCCCAGCGCCGCGAGCTCACCGACGCCCGCACCCTGCACTCCGCGTGGCAGGCCGCCGAATCCGTGCTGCGCCACCGTGCCGCGAGCGACCGCTCCGCGCGGGTCGCCGCCGCCATCCGCGAGGCCGAACGGGACGCCGCCCCGGCGCTCGCCGCCCGCGCCAAGGCCGCCGCCGATCTCGTACGGGCGCTGGCCGCGGCCGCCGAGGAGGGCGAGCGACAGGCCGCCGAGGAGGAGGAGCGGTCCGCCGCCCTCCAGGAGGCCGGCGAGACCGCCCACCGCGACGCCACCGCCGCCGCCACCGAGGCCCAGCGGGCCCGCAGCGAGACCGGGCACCTGCGCCAGCGCCTCGCCGAGGTCGAGCAGGAGACGGCGGAGGCGGTACGGGCCGGCTGGCTCGACGACTCCGCCCCCGACGCCGACCCGGCACGCGCCGCCCTCGCCGCCAGCGACGCCGAGAAGACCACGGTCGCCGCCTGGGACGCGGCCCGCGAGGCCGCCCGCACCGCAGCCGAGCGCGCCCGCGAGGCCGCCGGCGCCGAGTCCCGCGCCGAACTCGCGGCCGCCCGCGCCTCCGACGCCGCCGAGGCAGCCGAGCACGCGTACGACGCCGAGCGCCGCGCCGCCGAGTCCCTCGCCGCCGACCCGCGCCTCGCCGAACTCCTCTCGCTGCCGGGCACGACGCCGGCCACGGCCTCCTCGCTGCCGGGCCAGCGCGGAGGGGAGCCGGACACCGGCAGCGGCGCCGCCACCGGCGCGGCCACCAGCGCCGGCCCGGCCACCGGTACCGGCCCCGGCCGGACGTCCGGCTCCGACCCCGCCGGACCCTCCGCCGGCCCCGCCTCCGCAGCCGACTGCGGCCCCCTCACCGTCACCGACTTCGACCGCTCCGCCGACGAACTGCGCTCCCTGCTCGACCAGTCCATCGCCTCCGCCGAGCGACAGCTGTTCGACCTGCGCACCGCCGCCGCCGACGACAACCGCATCCTCGGCGCCCTCGGCGACGGCGGCCTGCTGCCGCCGGGCCCCGACGTGCTCGCCACCGTCGAGTACCTCGGCGAGCACGGCATTCCCGCCCTGCCCGGCTGGCGCTACCTCGCGCAGGCCGTCGACCCGGCCGACCACGCCGCCGTGCTCGCCGCCCGCCCCGAGCTGGTCGACGGCGTCGTGATCACCGACCCCGTCTCGTACACCCGCGCCCGCGAGGTGCTCAGCGGCGCCGCCCTGCTGCCCCGCTCCACCGTCGCCGTCGGCACCGCCGCCGCCCTGCTCGCGCCCGTACCGGCGCCCGACTCCGGCCAGGACGACGGCGACGTGTTCCTCGTCCCGCCGAACCCGGCCATGCACGACGAGCACGCCGCCGACCAGGAGCGCCAGACGCTGCGCGCCCGCGCCGCCACCCGCGACGAGGAGATCCGCACCCTCGCCGCCCGGCTCACCGGCGACCGAGCGCTGGCCGCACGGATCGGTTCCTGGCGCGCCGACTGCCCGCCCGGCATGCTCACCGAGCTGGCCGCCGCGGCCGCCGGCGCCCGCACCGCCGCCGAGACCGCGGCCGCCGTCCTCGCCGAGGCCCGTACGGTACGGGCGGAGGCCGACGAGGCCGCCGCGGACGCCGCCCGGGTCCGCGACGAGCGCCAGGAGTCCGCCCAGCGCGCCCGCCGCGCCGCCGACGCCCTCGCGGGCCTGGCGTTCCGGCTGCGCGAGCGCTCCGCCTGGCAGGCCAAGCTCCGGGAACTCGCCGACGACACCGCCGAGTACGAGGCCCGCGCCCAGACCTGCCTGGAGCGCGCCCGAGCCGCCGACGAGGACCGCCGCGCCGCCCAGCGCGCCGCCGACGACGCCCACCGCACGGCCCGCGCCCTGCGCGCAGAGCGCGCCGAGATCGCCGGCGCCCCCGAGAACCTCCCGGCGGCCGACGTCGGCGCGCCGCGCACCGCGCTCCCCACCCTCCGCGAGGCCTACCGGGCCGCCTCCCAGCTGTACGAGAAGGTCGGCGTCGGCGCCGACCTGCGCGCCGAGCAGGCCCGCGCCGAGAGCGACGAGTCCGCGGCCCTCGCCGAGCTCGACCGGCTCACCAACAAGGTCCGCACCCGCGCGGAGCAGCTCCTTGAGTCCATGGACGGCGCCGACGGCCCGTCCCGGCAGGCGGCCGCCGCCCGCGCCGAGGCGCTGGTGCAGAAGCTGGAGTCGCGGGCCACCGAGGCCAGCGAGAAGCTCGGCCGGCTGCGCGGCGAGGCCGAGCGGCTCGCCCCCGAGGACGGCGAGGCGCACACCGGGCTGCCCGAGGAGCTGGTCCCGGCCGACGCCGAGCACGCCCAGAGCCTGCTGCGTACCGCGACCACCGAACTCGCCGCCCGCACCGACGCGCTGGAGGCCGCCCGCGCCGCGCACACCGGTCTCCTCCAGGCCCACCGGGCCGCCGAGGACGCGGCCGGCGGCTTCGACGAGACCGCGGCCCTCCTGCGCGACCTGCTGCGCGACCACACGGAGGACGAGCAGGAGGAGACCGAGCCGTACCCCGGCCCGCTCGCCGAGGCCCGTGACTCGGCCGCGGAGGCCCGCCGTTCGCTGCGCGCCTGCGCCGCCGACCTGTCGGGCGCCGACGCCGCCGTCCGCGAGGCCGGCGACATCCTCGTACGGCACGCCAACTCGACCCGCTTCGAGCAGGTCCGCACCCCCGCCCGCCAGCAGATCCGCGAACTGCCCGCGTCGGCGCTGCCGGAGCACGCCGCCAAGTGGGCCGAGGCGTTCGCGCCGCGGCTGCGCGTGCTGACCGACGAGCTGGCGCAGCTGGAGCGCAACCGCGACTCGATCGTGGACCGGCTGCGCGGCCTCGTGGAGTCGGCCCTGGCCACCCTGCGCTCGGCCCAGCGGCTCTCCCGGCTGCCCGAGGGCCTGGGGGAGTGGTCGGGTCAGGAGTTCCTGCGGATCCGCTTCGAGGAGCCCGACCAGGCCACGCTCACCGAGCGGCTCGGCGAGGTCGTCGACGAGGCGACCCGCGCCGCCCTGAAGAAGAACTCCGACCTGCGCAGGGACGGCATGTCGCTGCTGCTCCGGGGGGTGCAGGCGGCGCTCGAACCGCGCGGTGTGGCCGTGGAGATCCTCAAGCCGGACGCGGTGCTGCGCGCCGAGCGCGTCCCGGTCGGGCAGATGGGCGACGTCTTCTCCGGCGGCCAGCTGCTCACCGCCGCCATCGCCCTCTACTGCACGATGGCCGCGCTGCGCTCCAACGACCGGGGCCGCGACAAGCACCGGCACGCGGGCACGCTGTTCCTCGACAACCCGATCGGCCGCGCCAACGCCACGTACCTCCTGGAGCTCCAGCGGGCGGTGTCGGACGCGCTCGGCGTCCAGCTGCTGTACACGACGGGCCTGTTCGACACGACGGCGCTGGCCGAGTTCCCGCTGGTCATCCGGCTGCGCAATGACGCCGACCTGCGGGCGGGGCTGAAGTACATCAGCGTGGAGGAGCACCTGCGGCCCGGTCTGCCGCAGCCGAGCGCGGAGGGCGAGACCATCCACGGCGAGATCACCGCGACCCGGATGTTCCGCCGGAGCACGGTCGACGCCCCCTGACCCCCGAGCACACGACGCCGAACGGCCCGGCCCCCTCGGGGACCGGGCCGTTCACGTCTGCCGTCTGCCGTCTGCCGTCTGCCGTCTGCCGTCTGCCGTCTGCCGGCTCTGGCTCAGGCCGCCTCGGAGAGCGTCGCCGCCTCCGTACGCTGCTCCCGGCGCTTCTCGCGCCGCGAGCCCCGTGCCGTGCTGCTCGGCTCCGACACGACCCCGTTCCGCTGTCGCCACACCTGTCGCGTGATCCACACGTCGAGCACGCTCCAGGTCGCCGCGACCGTGCTGATCACCGACGTGACCGTCACCGGGAACGCCAGCCACGACCCGGTCACCGTGCAGAAGAAGGCGACCATCGCCTGAACGAGCGTCACCGAGGTCAGCATCACCGCACGGACGGCTGCCGTCCGGACCGGGTCGGGCATCCGGCCGCGGCCCCTCTCGTCCTCCACCCACAACGGCCGTACCGGTCGCGCCTCGTGTTCCATCGCGCTGTCACTCCCCACCAACGACGTCTCCCAGGAAGCTGCTGTCCGTCTGTGCTGCTGCCCGTCTTGAGCCGCTTTACGCGGACACAACCCCCCCGGTACAGAATGACGCACGAGTGAGAGAAAAGGTTTCACCGGGACCGGAACGAACAATTCCAGCCATCTGTGCAGGGACGGAAAGTGGTGGCCTGTCAGGTGTCCTGCGCCACACTGGCGAAACCCAACTCCCGGAATACCAGGACATCTCATGATCAACGATCACTCGACAGGCTGAAAATCGTCCGGACGCGTCTTCGGGATGGCTGTGATGCAGTAGTAGGCTCGCGCCGCCGTTTGTTGAAGCTGAAGGTTGACGCCGCGTGTTGACGCCGGGCGTGACGACGTGAGGGACCTCCGTGGCCACGGAGGCCTGGCTGGGGGAGGCCATGCGCTTTCGCGGGAAGTCCATCCGCAGGAAGATCGTGGCGCTGCTGCTCGTGCCGCTCGTCTCCCTCACCGCACTGTGGGGCTTCGCGACCGTCCTCACCGGCCGCGAGGCACGCCAGCTCCTCGACGTCGGCTACATCGTCGACAAGGTCGGCTACCCGATCGAGGACACCGTCCGCGTCATCCAGAAGGAACGCCGCCAGTCCCTCGTCTACCTCGCCGACCCCCGCGCCTCCGAAGCCCTGACCCAGCTGCGCGAGCAACGCGAGGCCACCGACCGGCAGATCACCGTCATCCGCCGCAACGCCGCCGACTCCGGCGTACGCGCCGAGATGAACCCCGTCACCGCCCAGCGCCTCACCTCCCTCCTCGACGCCCTCGACGGCCTCTCCTCGCTGCGCCGATCGGTCGAGAACCGCAGCATCGGCCGCATCCAGGCCCTCGACTTCTACAACCGGCTCGTCGACCCCTGCTACAGCTTCCTCACGACCCTCCACGCCCTGGAGAACGTCGAGATGGACAAGCAGGGCCGCGCCCTCGTCGGCGTCGTCCGCGCCCGCGAAGCCCTCTCCCGCGAGGACGCCCTCGTCGTCTCCGCCCTCATCGCCGAACGCGTCACCCCCGAGGAGATCCGCGCGATCAGCGACCTCGTGGCCAACCGCGAGCTGTTCTACGAGGTCAACCTGGAGATCCTGCCCGGCGCCGAACGCGACCGGTTCGAGAGGTACTGGCACAGCCCCGACACCGCCCCCCTGCGCAAGGCGGAAGAGGCGATTCTCGCCGCGGGCGCCACCGACAACCCCCGGGCCGTCACCCCCGAGTACTGGCAGGAACAGACCAGCCACGTCCTCGACGACCTCGCCACCGAGAACACCGCCGCCGGCGACCGCTACCAGGACCGCGTCCAGCCCGCCGCCTACAGCGTGCTGCTCAAGGCCGGCGTCGCCGGCGTCCTCGGCTTCGTCGCCCTGCTCGTCTCCGTCGTCGTCTCCGTCCGCATCGGCCGCGAACTCGTCCGCGACCTGCGCCGGCTGCGCAAGGAGGCCCAGGAGGTCTCCGGCGTCCGCCTCCCCAGCGTCATGCGCCGCCTCGCCGCCGGCGAACACGTCGACGTCGAGACCGAGGTGCCGCACCTGCGGTACGAGGCGGACGAGGTCGGCCAGGTCGGCCAGGCCCTCAACACCCTCCAGCGCGCCGCCGTCGAAGCCGCCGTCAAGCAGGCCGACATGCGCCGCGGCGTCGCCGAGGTCTTCGTCAACCTCGCCCGCCGCAACCAGGTCCTGCTGCACCGCCAGCTCACTCTCCTCGACACCATGGAACGGCGCACCGAGGACACCGACGAGCTCGCCGACCTCTTCCGGCTCGACCACCTCACCACCCGCATGCGCCGCCACGCCGAGGGCCTCGTGATCCTCTCCGGGGCCGCCGCCTCCCGCCAGTGGCGCAAGCCCGTCCAGCTCATGGACGTCGTCCGCGCCGCCGTCGCCGAGGTCGAGGACTACGAGCGCATCGAGGTCCGCCGGCTGCCCCGACTCGGCGTCGGCGGCCCCGCCGTCGCCGACCTCACCCACCTCATCGCCGAACTCCTCGAGAACGCCACGGTCTTCTCGCCCCCGCACACCGCAGTGCAGGTGCTCGGCGAGCGGGTCGCCAACGGCTTCACCCTGGAGATCCACGACCGCGGCCTCGGCATCAACCCCGACGCCCTGCTCGACGCCAACCTGCGCCTCGCCGAGACCCCCGACTTCGAGCTCTCCGACACCGACCGGCTCGGCCTGTTCGTCGTCAGCCGGCTCGCCCAGCGCCAGAACGTCCGCGTCTCCCTCCAGCCCTCCCCGTACGGAGGCACCACCGCGGTCGTCTTCATCCCGGCCGCGCTGCTCACCGACGCACCCGAGACCCAGGGCGCCGGCTTCCGCCTCGACCGCCACAGCGGGACCCGCAAGGACGCCGACGGCGCGCCCGCCGGGCTGCCCACCCGCCGCCCCGCCCTCACCAAGGTGCCCGACCCGGCCCTGGAACCCACCGGCCCGCTCCTCGACGGTCCCGTCGAGCTCGAGGCCCCCCTGGGCAACCATGGCATCGACGCCCTGCTCGGCGGCGCTGCCGACCTCCTCGACACCGAGAGCGAGCGCGGCGGCCTCTTCCGGGCCCGCGAGCACCGCCGCCGCGGCGAACACCACCAGACCCCGGACCACGCCGCGGGCCGTGCCCACGGCAGCCGGCCGTCCGACGGCACGCCCGCGGCACCCGTACCGCTGCCGCGCCGCCGCCAGCCGACCCTCGTCGTCGACCACGGCCGCCGCGTGGACGAGCCCGGCCGCGCCCACCCCGGCGCCGGAGCAGGCTCCGGCCCGGTGGACGACGGCGGCGCCGGAACCGGCTCCGGCGCGGGCCCCGACGCCCGTTCCGACAGCCGCCCGGACGCCGGCTCCGACATCGGCGACACCATGGAGCTGGCCCGCGTCCACCCCGGGCCCACCCTCGTCCCCGTACCGCACGAGACGACCGCCCACGAGGGCCCCGCCCCGTTCGGCGGGCTGCCCCGGCGGGTGCGCCAGGCGAGCCTCGCGCCCCAGCTGCGCGACAGCGGCACCCGCACCGAAGGACCGCCGTCCGCCGCCCCGTCCGCGAGCGGCACGACCGCCGCCGCCGAGCCCGACTCCTTCGAGCGCGACGCCGACGAGGTACGCAGCCGCATGGCCTCCATGCAGCGCGGCTGGCAGCGCGGACGGCGGCACAACGCCGAAACGACAGCACCAGGAACGACACCCGAGGGGGACGGTCGATGACCGCACCGAACGCCGCAGCAACGAACAGCTCCGCCCACGGCAACGGGGAGCTGAACTGGCTCCTCGACGAACTGGTCCAGCGCGTCGGCTCCATCCGCAAGGCCCTGGTGCTCTCCAGCGACGGCCTGCCCACCGGCGCCTCGCAGGACCTGTCCCGCGAGGACGGCGAGCACCTCGCCGCCGTCGCCTCCGGCTTCCACAGCCTCGCCAAGGGCGTCGGCCGGCACTTCGAGGCGGGCAGGGTCCGCCAGACCGTCGTCGAGCTGGAAGAGGCGTTCCTCTTCGTCACCGCGGCCGGCGACGGCAGCTGCCTCGCCGTCCTCGCGGACGCCGACTCCGACGTCGGCCAGGTCGCCTACGAGATGACCCTCATGGTCAAGCGCGTCGGCGCCCACCTCGCCACGGCGCCCCGGTCCGGGCTGCCCACCGGAGGATGAGGAGAGGGGGACGGCCATGAGTGCCACAGAGCGGTCCCAAGCGGACCCGACCGGCCACTGGTTCGACGACGACGCCGGCCCCGTGGTCCGCCCGTACGCGATGACCCGCGGCCGCACCAGCGCCGCGACCCGCCACCGCCTCGACCTGATCGCGGTGGTGGTGCCCGAACCCGCCGCCGACGACCCCGGCCGCGACCAGACGCTGTCCCCCGAACATGTGGAGATCGTCGAACGCTGCTCCGAGCAGCCGCAGTCGATCGCCGAACTCGCCGCCGGGCTCGACCTCCCCGTAGGGGTGGTACGGGTCCTCGTCGGCGACCTCGTCGACGACGAGCTCGTCCATGTGACCCGCCCCGTTCCGCCGGCCGAACTGCCGGACGTGAGCATCCTTCGCGAGGTGATCAATGGCCTTCGGGCGCTCTAGCAGCCGCAAGCAGCCGCCGGTCGAGCCGGTCACGCTGAAGATCCTCGTCGCCGGCGGCTTCGGAGTCGGCAAGACCACCCTCGTGGGGGCGGTCAGCGAGATCCGGCCGCTGCGGACCGAGGAGATCCTCAGCGAGGCCGGCCGGCCCGTGGACGACCTGCACGGCGTCGAGTCCAAGTCGACCACCACCGTCGCGATGGACTTCGGCCGGATCACGCTGCGCGACGACCTCGTCCTCTACCTGTTCGGCACCCCCGGCCAGGACCGCTTCTGGTTCCTGTGGGACGAGCTCGCCCAGGGCGCGCTCGGCGCGGTCGTCCTCGCCGACACCCGCCGCCTGGAGGACAGCTTCGCGGCCATCGACTACTTCGAGCGGCGCGGCATTCCCTTCACCGTCGCCGTCAACTGCTTCGAGGGCGCCCGCCGTTACGCCGCCGAGAGCGTGCGCGGCGCGCTCGACCTCGACCCCGAGGTCGAACTGCTCATGTGCGACGCCCGGGACCGCGAGTCCGTCAAGAACGTCCTGGTGGCCGTCGTCGAGCACGCCCTCGTCCTCGCCGACCGGGGGCCGGCCGCCGTCACCAGCTGACCCGGTCGCCGCAGCACGCTCAGCGGACCGCGACCACCGCCGAACCATGGCCGAACAGGCCCTGGTTGGCGGTGATCCCGGCCCGTGCCCCGGCCACCTGCCGGTCACCCGCCGCACCCCGCAGCTGCCAGGTCAGCTCGCAGACCTGGGCGATCGCCTGCGCCGGCACCGCCTCCCCGAAGGAGGCGAGGCCGCCGCTCGCGTTCACCGGGACGCGCCCGCCGAGCGCGGTCACCCCGTCCCGTACCAGCTTGGCACCCTCGCCCTGGCCGCACAGCCCGATGTCCTCGTACCACTCCAGCTCCAGGGCCGTGGACAGGTCGTACACCTCCGCGAGCGACAGGTCCTCGGGGCCGAGCCCCGCCTCCTCGTACGCGGCCCGCGCGATCGAGGCCCGGAAGGAGTGCGGTGACGGCGGGACCACCGCGGCCGAGTCGGTGGCGATGTCCGGCAGGTCGAGGACCGCCTTCGGATACGTCGGCGTCACCGTGGACACCGCCCGGATGCGGACCGGGTCCGGGTGCCCGTGCCGGCGGGCGAACTCCATGCTGGACAGCACGAGCGCAGCGCCCCCGTCCGAGGTGGCGCAGATGTCGAGCAGCCGCAGCGGATCGGCGACCACGGCCGACGCGGCCACCTCCGCCGCGGTGACCGCCCTGCGGTAGCGGGCCAGCGGATTGAGCGCGCCCGCCACCGCGTTCTTCACCTTCACCTGGGCGAAGTCCTCCGGCGTGTCCCCGTACAGGGCGATCCGGCGCCGGGCGTAGAGCGCGAAGTACGCGGGGTTGGTCGCCCCGAGCACCCGGAAGCGCAGCCAGTCCGGGTCGTCGTGCCGGTCGCCGCCCGCGGGGGCGAAGAAGCCCTTCGGCGCCGAGTCCGCGCCCACCACGAGGACCACGTCCGCGAGACCGCCGAGGATCTGGGCGCGTGCGGTGTTGACGGCCTGGGCCCCGGACGCGCAGGCCGCGTAGACGCTGGTCACCCGCGCGCCCTGCCAGCCGAGCGCCTGGGCGAAGGTGGCGCCCGCCACGTAGCCGGGGTAGCCCCCGCGCACGGTGTCCGCCCCGACGACGGAGCCGACGTCCTGCCAGTCGAGCCCCGCGTCGGCGAGCGCGGCGCGGGCGGCGGCCGTTCCGTAGCTGACGAAACTGCGGCCCCACTTGCCCCAGGGGTGCATGCCCGCCCCGAGTACGGCGATGTCGTTCATGCCTCGTTCCCTTCCGCGGCCGGCCGCCAGTGCCAGGTGGTCCAGATGTGCTCGTCGTCCTCGTCGAGGACGCCCGGCACGAGCTCCACCTCCGCCCCGATCGCCAGATCGGCCGGACGGACGCCCGGCGCGGCCTGACCGAGCACCACCATCGCCTCGGCCGCGAGTTCCACCGCGACGAGGGTGTACGGCTCCCAGGGCGCTTCCGGATCGGAGACGTACGGCGCGGGCGGCCGGTAGCGGCCGTCGGTGAACGACCAGACCGTGCCGCGCCGGGAGAGCGGGGTCTCGACCAGCTCGCCCCCGCCGGGGCAGCCGGGATTGCGGCACCAGTCGTCCTCCCGGGGGAAGAAGACCGAGGCGCAGGCGGTGCAGCGGGTGCCGAGCAGCCGGAACTCCCCGTCCGGGGCGGTGCCGTCGGCGTCGTCGGTGAACCAGCCGGCCACCACCGGCCTGCGCGTGCGTGCCATCTCTGCGGCCTCCCGTGATCTGACGATGCGTCAGAAGTCTGGCACGGGCGACCCGGCGGGGGAAGACGTCAGTGCCCGCCCACCGACCTCCGCGCCACGGGGAAGTCGAAGAACGTCGAGGGGAACGGCTCCGGCTTGAACGTGAAGTGCCACCACTCCTCCGGCAGGTTCACGAACCCCTGCTCGGCGAGCGCCCCCTTGAGCAGGTCCCGATGGGCCCGCTGCGCGCCCTGGACCCGGGGGTCGTCCGTGTGGGACAGGGTGTCGAAGCAGTCGAAGCCCGTGCCCATGTCCACCGAGTTGTCCGGGAAGCGCTCTCCTTGCGGCCGGAAGCACTCTGCCTGCGGCTCACCCGGCTCGTAGGGACGGGTCGGCGCGGCCGGCAGGCGCACGATCGTCACATCGACCGTCGAACCCCGGCTGTGGCCGGACTTCTCGGCGATGTAACCGTCCTCGAACAGCCGCGACTTGTCGACCAGCGGATAGAACTCCTTCTTCATCCGCTCGTCGTCCAGGTCCTTCGCCCAGCGCACGAAGTGGTCCACGGCCCGCTGCGGCCGGTAGCAGTCGTACACCTTCAGCGTGTAGCCGCGGGCGAGCAGCTTCACCTGGGCGCGGTGCAGCGCCTCGGCGGCCGGCCGGGTCAGGATGCACACCGGCTGCCGGTAGCCGTCCACCGGCTCGCCCACGAAGTTGTGCTCCGTGGTGTAGCGCATCTCCTGAAGGATCGTCCGGTCCACCCGGTCCAGCGCCGTGAACTCCTTCGGCGCCTTGGGCTCCGGGGTGGCGCTCGCCGACGGGACGGCGGCGGTGGCGGCGAGCAGACCGGCGGCGGCCAGCGCGCCGAGGGCACGGAAAGCGGAGGCAAGTCCTGTCATGCGCATCGTCTATCAGTTCCGGCAGCGGCGGGAAAGGGTGATCGCATACGGTCGGCGGGTGACCGACTCCTCACCGCACGCGCACTGTTCCTCCTGCGGCGCCCGCTACCCGGCCGGCGCCGGCTGGCCCCGCACCTGCCCCACCTGCGGCGCCACGGCCTACCACCCCGCCCGGCCGCCACCCTGCCGCCCTCGACCCCGACGGACGAGACCAGCGGCCACCACGTCCTCCACGCCCCCGAGGAACTCGCCTTCCCCCTCCACACGGAGGCGGTACGCCGCTACTTCACCGGCGTGTACGCCTGAGCCCAGCTTTGGATCCAATATCCGGCATCCAATATCCGAAATCCGATCTGCAGATCCCGGAAGCGGGATACGGGATACGGGATTTCGGATCAGGCATCAGACATCGAGCCCCCGCACCCGCACCGGAAGCCCCGCCTCCTCCGCCCCCTCGTCCGTCACACGCTCCACCACGACCCGCCCGTCCACCAGACGCGACTGATAGCGCTCGATCTCCGCCGGCTCCCAGCCGTCGCCGGTGTCCCGGACCACCAGACCGCCCCCCGTACGCCCCGCCGCCGGCGCCCACACCTCGAGGACCAGCTCGTCGTCCCCCTCGCCCCGCACCGGAAGCACCGCACCCGCGCGGGCGAGCACCGGCACCCGGGACACCGGCGCGTCGAGCAGCACCTGACCCGGCCCGTCGTACGCCTGCCCCGTCGCCGTGTCGTACCAGCGCCCCCGCGGCAACCGCACCGCCCGCCGGTCCGTCCCCCCGGTCAGCACCGGCGCGACCAGCAGCGCGTCACCCAGCAGGAAGGCGTCCTCACAGTCCCGCAGCGCCCGGTCCTCCGGAGTCCCCCACCACACCGGCCGCACATACGGCGCTCCCGTCATCCGCGCGAGCCGCGACAAGGTGACGAAGTACGGCCGCATCCGCTCCCGCTCGGCCAGCGCCGCCCGCGCGTGCTCCAGGACCTCCGCGCCGAACTCCCACGGCTCGCGCCGCCCCGCGTCGATCGCCGCGTGGGTACGGAACAGCGGCAGCCACGCCCCCAGCTGGTACCACCGCAGGAACAGCTCCGGCGACGGGCTCCCGTCGAAACCGCCGACGTCCGGCCCCGAGTACGGCACCCCGCACAGGCCGAGCCCCAGGGCCAGCGCCAGCGAGGCCCGCAGCCCCGGCCACCCCGTCGACACGTCGCCCGACCAGGTCCCGCCGTACCGCTGCATCCCCGCCCACCCCGAACGCGAGAACAGGAAGGGCCGCTCCTCCGGCCGCAGCTGCCGCAGCCCCTCGTACCCCGCCCGGGCCATCATCAGCCCGTACACGTTGTGCGCCTCGCGATGGTCGCCGCCCCGGCCCTCCAGGCCGTGCCGGGCCGAGCGCGGCAGCGTCGCGTCGCCGAACGGGGCGAAGGAGACCGGCTCGTTCATGTCGTGCCACACCCCGGAGAAGCCCTGCTTCAGCCGCTCCTCGTACAGCGCGCCCCACCACTTGCGCGCCGCCGGGTCGGTGAAGTCCGGATACGCGCACTCGCCCGGCCACACCACTCCGTGGACCTCCTTCCCCCGGTCGTCCCGTACGAACGCCCGGGCGGCCCGCCCGCTCTCGTACAGCATCTCGCCCGGCTCCGCCTTGACCGCCGGATCCACGATCGACACCAGGCGCACCCCGCGCTCCCGCAGCTCGCCCGCGAGCCCGGGCAGGTCCGGGAACCGCTCGCGGTCCACCGTGAAGACCCGGTGCCCGTCGTAGTGGTCGATGTCCAGGTGCAGCACGGACAACGGCAGATCCCGGTCGCGGTAGCCGTCCACGACGCGCCGCACCTCCCGCTCGCTGCCGAAGCCCCAGCGCGCGTGCTGCGGCCCCAGCGCCCAGGACGGCGGCAGCGCGGGCGCGCCGGTCAGCGCCGCCCAGCCGTGCAGCACCCGCGCGGGCGTGCCGACCACCACCCAGCAGCGCAGCGGACCGCCGTCCATCCGCACCTCGCTCGTTCCCGGCCGGTCGTGCCCGGACCCGGCGCCCTCCTCGCCCTCGGCGAGCAGCACCCGCCCGTCCCAGGAGTTGTCGTGGAAGGCCAGATGCGTCCCCGCGTCCGCCACCACCAGCTGTACCGGCATGGTGATGTAGAGCGGATCGTCGCCGGGGGAGAAGCTTCCCTTGGGGTCGGTGTTCCACAGCCGGTACGAGCCGTCCCGAAGCCGCGGCCCCGCGGCCCGTCCTCCGAGCCCGAAGAACCGGGCGTCGGCCGGCACCTCGCTGCGCTGCACCCAGCGCGCCTCACCGCCCCGCACCGGCTCCCACCAGCGCGGCGGCAGATCCCGGCGCAGCACCACCCCGCCCGGGGTGCGCACCTCGACGGCGCCGTGCCGCGAGACGCCGACCGTCACCCGCTCGGACACGACCCGCCAGCCGCCCTCGGTGTCGGGTTCCAGTTCGGCCCGCGGATCGGGCTCCGGCGGCTCGGCGGCCAGCGCGTAGGAGGGCAGTGGCGCAGCGCCGTCCCACCCCCAGAAGACGGTGCCGCCGGCCGATACCGAGATCTGCAGTTCGGAACGGGCGAAACGGATGATCCCGCCGCCGGGCAGCGGCTCCACGTCGCCCATCGGACCCGGCACCCGGGCCCGCTCCGCACCTCTCGGCGGCAGCGCCCGCGCGTCGGTACGGCGTTGCCGCCACGCCGACCGCGCGGCCAGCAGCCCCTGCACCGAACCCAGCTCTCTTACCGAACGCACCAGCTCACGACCGTCCATGGCGTTCACCCTGCCATCCGAATCGGGCCGTGCGCGGTTCGTTCAACTGCCGTTCACCCGTGGTGGGAGCACATATTCAGCTGCTGGACCATGGGCGGGGAACCCTGGTGCGATGGAGCCTGTCATGGCATCGTCCCTGTCAGCCGTGTCACGCGCACACCCCAGCACGTGCGCGGGACACACGCAGACCCCGCGTACAGCCAGGGAGCAGACCCCATGACATCAGCGCAGACCGAGCCGCTTTGGCAGCCTGACGAGGACCGCATCGCCGCGGCCGCCGTCACCCGCTTCCAGGCGTGGGCGGCGGAGCGCCACGGCGCACCCGCCGGCGGCGGCTACCCGGCCTTGCACCGCTGGTCCGTCGACGAGCTGGAGACCTTCTGGGCGGCCGTCGTCGAATGGTTCGACCTCCGCTTCTCCACCCCGTACGAGCGAGTCCTCGGCGAGCGCGGCATGCCGGGCGCCGACTGGTTCCCGGGCGCCACCCTGAACTACGCCGAGCACGCGCTGCGCGCCGCCGGGGAACGCCCCCACGACACCGCTCTGCTCCATGTGGACGAGACACATGAGCCGACGCCGATCACCTGGGCGGAGCTCCGCCGCCAGGTCGGTTCCCTCTCGGCCGAGCTGCGCCGCCTCGGCGTGCGCCCCGGCGACCGTGTCAGCGGCTATCTCCCCAACATCCCCGAGGCCGTGGTCGCCCTGCTGGCGACCGCCGCCGTGGGCGCCGTGTGGACCTCCTGCGCCCCCGACTTCGGCGCCCGCAGCGTCCTCGACCGGTTCCAGCAGGTCGAGCCCGTCGTCCTGTTCACCGTCGACGGCTACCGCTACGGCGGCAAGCAGCACGACCGCCGCGACACCGTGGCCGAGCTGCGCGCCGAACTCCCCTCGCTGCGGGCGGTCGTGCACATCCCGCTGCTCGGCACCGCCGCGCCCGAGGGCACCCTGGAGTGGTCGGCGCTGACCGCCGCCGACACGGAGCCCGTCTTCGAGCAGGTGCCGTTCTCCCACCCCCTGTGGGTGTTGTACTCCTCCGGCACCACGGGCCTGCCCAAGGCGATCGTCCAGTCCCAGGGCGGCATCCTCGTCGAGCACGTCAAGCAGCTGGGCCTGCACTGCGACCTCGGCCCCCAGGACGTGTTCTTCTGGTACACCTCCACGGGCTGGATGATGTGGAACTTCCTCGTCTCCGGCCTGCTCACCGGCACCACCGTCGTCCTGTACGACGGCAGCCCGGGCTATCCGGACACCGCCGCCCAGTGGCGCGTCGCCGAGCGCACCGGCGCCACCCTGTACGGCACCTCCGCCGCGTACGTCATGGCCTGCGCGAAGGCCGACGTCCACCCCGGGCGCGACTTCGACCTGTCCCGGGTGACGTGTGTGGCCACCACGGGCTCCCCGCTGCCGCCGGACGGCTTCCGCTGGCTGCACGACGAGGTCCGTGCGGACCTGTGGATCGCCTCGGTCAGCGGCGGCACCGACGTCTGCTCCTGCTTCGCGGGCGCCGTGCCGACGCTCCCGGTGCACATCGGCGAGCTCCAGGCCTCCGGTCTCGGCACCGACCTGCAGTCCTGGGACCCGTCGGGCAAGCCGCTCGTCGGCGAGGTCGGCGAGCTCGTCGTCGCCCATCCCATGCCGTCGATGCCGATCCGCTTCTGGAACGACCCGGACGGCAGCCGCTACCGCGAGAGCTACTTCGAGATGTTCCCCGGTGTGTGGCGCCACGGCGACTGGATCACGATCACCGACCACGGCTCGGTCGTCATCCACGGCCGTTCCGACTCCACCCTGAACCGTCAGGGCGTGCGGATGGGAAGCGCCGATATCTACGAGGCCGTCGAGCGCCTCCCGGAGATCCGCGAGTCCCTCGTCATCGGCCTGGAGGAGCCCGACGGCGGCTATTGGATGCCGCTCTTCGTCCACCTCGCGGAGGGCGCCACCCTCGACGAGGAGCTGATCGGCCGGATCAAGCGGACCATCCGCACCGAACTCTCCCCGCGCCATGTCCCCGACGACATCATCGAGGTCCCCGGCGTCCCGCACACCCTCACCGGCAAGCGGATCGAGGTCCCGGTCAAGCGCCTCCTCCAGGGCACCCCGATGGCCAAGGCCGTCAACCCGGGCTCCGTGGACAACGTGGACCTGCTCCGCTTCTACGAGGACCTGGCCCGCACCCGCACCGCCGAATAGCAGCGCGAAAGGGCCCCGCGGCGTCGCCGCGGGGCCCTTTCCCCTCTGCTGTCCGTCATCCTCCGTACGTGGCCTGCGCGTCGCCGAGCACCGCCGCGAAGTCCGCCGCAAGTCGCTCGGCGTCCGCCGGGAGCAGCGTCGCCGTCGTGATCCGTACGGCCGTGGGCGAGTCGATCCGGAACCGCGCGCCGGCGGCCACCCACCAGCCGTGCGTGCGCAGCCCGTTCACCGCCGCCGACTCGTCCCGCACCGGCACCCAGACGTTCATCCCGCTCTCCCCGGAGGCGCGGATGCCGTGTGCGGCGAGCGCGCCGGTCAGCGCCTGCCGCCGTTCCGTGTACGCGGCCTCGCCGGCCGCCACGAGCCGGGTGACGGCCGGGTCGCAGAGCAGCGCGAGGACGGTCTCCTGAAGGATGTGGCTGACCCAGCCGGACGTCATCACCATGCGGCCGTCGTGCCGGGCGAGCGTCACCGGGTCACCGGCGACCCCGGCCCACCGCAGGTCGACCCCCAGCCGCTTGGAGACGGTCCGCACCTGTGCCCAGCGTTCCAGACCCCCGGCGCTGAGCGTGGGTGCCGGCGCGCCGTCGAACTCCACGGTGTAGTCGTCCTCGACGACGAGGACCTCGGGGTACTCCCTTAGCAGCGAGACGAGTTCGTCGCGCCGGGCTGGGGAGAAGGACGCGCCGGTCGGGCACTGGGCGCGCGGAGTGCAGACCACCGCCCGCACACCGGCCCGCAGCGCAGTCCGCATGGCCTCGGGCACCATGCCCTCGCCGTCGACGGGCACCGCCACCGTCCGCAGGCCCAGGGCCGGCACCAGGTCCAGGACGTGGTGGAATCCGGGATCCTCCACGGCCACCGCGTCCCCGGGGCGCAGCTCGACGGAGAGCAGCCGGGCGATGCAGTCGAGTGCTCCGTGCGCGAAGGTGACCCGCTCCGCCGGTACGCCGCTGCGCGCGAACCAGGCGCGCGTGCGCTCCTCCAGTGCCGCGAGGCGGGGCGCCGCGCGGTGCGAGCCGTAGACGGGGCGCACCTCGGCCGGGGGCCTGAGCACGGGCAGGAACGCGGGGTCGGGCAGGCCGGTGGCCAGGTCGACCAGGCCGGGCGGCACCCGGGGCGGTCGCCGTGAGGCCACCGACGGCGCCTCGGCCACGACGGTGCCGCCGCGGCCGCGGGTGACCACCAGGCCGCGCCGGCGCAGTTCCTTGTACGCCGTCGCGACGGTGCCGGGGCTGACACCGAGCTCGTCGGCGAGCCGCCGTACGGGAGGCAGCGCGTCTCCCGGTGCGAGCTCGCCTTCGGTCACGCCGCGTTCGACGGAGGCGGCAATGCCCTTGGCCGTCGTCCCCTGAATCGAATATTGTGTTGCCACGTACTGAACTATGTATCAATACAAAGCTCGCGTCAAGGGGGAACCGAGTGAACAGCCCGACTCCGTGGCACCGCACCGCACTGGGCCGCATACCCGGCGGCCGCGACGGCCGCCGGATGCTCCTCGTCAGCATCATCGACAAGACCGGCACCGGCCTCTGGGCCGGCTGCACCGCCCTCTACTTCACCTACGTCTCCGGCCTCGGCCTCGGCCAGGTCGGCCTCCTCATGACCGCCGCCGGCGGCGTCGGCATCGCCGGCGCCCCGCTCGCCGGCCGCCTCGCCGACCGCTTCCCCCTCGTCCGCATCATCGCCGGCGCCCAACTCATGCGCGGCGCGGCCCTCCTCGCCCTCCTCACCACCGACGACTTCCTCCTGCTGACCCTCTACTCCGCCCTCGGCGCCCTCCCCGACCGCGCCGGCAGCGTCCTCATCAAGCTCTACGCCGCCCGGCTCGCCGGCCCCGACCGCGTCCGCTACCAGGCCATCCAGCGCACCACCGTCAACATCGGCTGGTCCATCGGCGGCCTCGGCGCCGCGGCCGCCCTCGCCACCGGCAGCACCCACGCCTACGGCCTCCTCCTCGTCGGCAACGTCCTCACCTACCTGGTCATCGCCCTCCTCACCCTGCGCTGCGCCGAACCCCCCGCCCCCTCCCGCATCGCCGCCACCGCGGCCGACGCCCCGAGGGCCAAACCCTCGAGCCCCTGGCGCGACCGCACCTTCCTCGCCTACACCGCTACCGACGCCGCCCTCTTCCTCGACGACACGATCCTGCAGGTCGCCATCCCTCTCTGGATCGTCCACGCCACCGCCGCACCCGTCGGACTCGCCCCGCTGCTCCTCGTCCTCAACACCGTCCTCGTCGTCCTCTTCCAGGTGCCCCTGTCCCGCTTCGGCGCCACCACCCCGGCAGCCCGCCGCCTCCTCGTCCCGCTGACCGGCCTCTTCGTCATCGGCACTCTCGCCCTCGCCGCCTCCGCCGCCGGCGGACGCACCCTCGCCATCACGGCCCTCGCCGTCGCCGTCATCGCCCTCACCTTCGCCGAGATCATCCACGCCACGGCCTCCTGGGAACTCTCCGTCGCCCTCGCCCCCGCCGACGCCCAAGGCGCCTACCTCGGCGTCCACGGCCTCGCCCAGTCCGGCCAGCGCTTCGCGGGCCCCCTCCTCATCACCGGGGTCATGACGGCCGGCCCCCTCGCCTGGCCCCTCCTCGGACTCGCCCTCGTCGCCGCCGGCGCGGCCCAGCACCGCGTCGTCCGCGACCGCATCACCGAGCCGACCCGACCGTCACTGTCAGTGCCCACGGTTACGGTGAGTGAGCACTGATCGACCGCGCTCAGGGGGAGCCATGACACAGCGCCACACCACCGCATCCATGCGCCGCGCACTGCGCCGCGAAGTACCCAGCACCGTCGCCCTCCTCGCCGACGAGGAGGACTTCACCGCCATGCGGCAGTACGAGACCTTCGCCTTCGACGACCACACCCGCTACCTCGCCCAGATCGAAGCCCTCCTCAAGACCCTCGCCGGCCAGGGCGGACACACCACCGTCGCCCTCTTCGACCCCGAGGACTACGCCGAGTACTGCGCCGACACCGGCCTCGACCCCGACCACCCCGCCAGCCGCAGCCGCTACACCGCCGAACGCGCTGCCACCGGCCCCCGCGTCACCTACACCGGACAGCCCCTCGACGCCCTCGTCCCCCTCCTCATCGACACCGCCGTCCGCCGTGCCACGTGGGAGTACGCCACGATGCTCCTCACCGAGGCGGGCGAGTGCGCCGACTGCGGACAGGACATCGGCCGCGCCTCCTTCGACCGCGCCTCCCACCTCCTCCTGCGCCTCCTCGACGCCGCGGGACCCGGGACCCACCACCTCGTCTGCAGCGTCCCCGCCACCGACGAACAACTCCTCGCCGTCCTCCACGCCACACGCGAGGCCACCGGCCCCGCCCGGCTCGACAGCTCGGAGGGCGCCGAGTTCGTCACCGTCCTCGCCACCGGCATCGCCCTCGACACCCCCGGCGGAGTCGTCCTGCGCACCAGCACGCCCGGCGCCCCCGACCGCCTCCACGGCTGGCGCCTCCACCACGGCCGCCTCCACCCCCTCTCCGAGGCCGAGGTCTTCGACGCCTACTGCACCGACGCCCGCACCGGCGAACCCATCGCCCCCGAAGCCGGCGTCGACTACCGCGCCGGCTTCCCCCTCGGCCCCGACGACCCCCACCCCCACTGACACCGAAGGGGCTTCCCGCCACACCGTGGCGGGAAGCCCCTTCGACACCTCTTGCATACGGCCAGGCGGCCAGGGATCACTCCCCGGACAGCACCGCCTGCGCGGCCATCCGCGCGTCATGCGCCGTGTCCGCCGCACGCGCCGCGGCAGCCGCACGCTCGCACTGCGCCAGCGTGTACTTGGCCAGCGTCGCCCGCACATACGGAATCGACGCCGCACCCATCGACAGCGAGGTGACCCCCAGACCCGTCAGCACACAGGCCAGCAGCGGATCCGACGCGGCCTCACCACACACACCACAGCTCTTGCCCTCGGCCTTGGCCGCCTCGGCGGACAGCGCCACCAGGTCGAGCAGCGCCGGCTGCCACGGGTCCTGCAGCCGCGACACCGCACCCACCTGACGGTCGGCGGCGAAGGTGTACTGCGCCAGGTCGTTCGTACCCAGCGACAGGAACTCGACCTCCTGCAGGATGGAACGGGCCCGCAGCGCGGCGGACGGGATCTCCACCATCGCACCGAACTTCGCCCGCAGCCCCGCCTCACGGCACGCGTCGGCGAACGCCTTCGCATCCGTGCGGTCGGCGACCATCGGTGCCATGACCTCCAGGTACACCGGCAGGCCCTCGACGGCCTTCGCCAGCGCCGTCAGCTGCGTCCGCAGCACCTCCGGGTGGTCGAGGAGTGACCGCAGACCCCGCACACCCAGCGCCGGGTTCGGTTCGTCGCCCGGCGTCAGGAAGTCCAGCGGCTTGTCCGCACCGGCATCCAGCACCCGCACGACCACACGGCCCTCGGGGAACGCCTCGAGCACCTTGCGGTACGCCTCGACCTGCTTCTCCTCCGACGGAGCCCGCTTGCTGTCGTCCAGGAAGAGGAACTCCGTACGGAACAGACCCACGCCCTCGGCACCGGCCTCGACCGCCGCCGGCACGTCCGCCGGACCGCCCACGTTCGCGAGCAGCGGCACCTTGTGCCCGTCCGAGGTCGCACCGGGACCGCTGGACGCGGCCAGCGCCGCCTTGCGCTGCTCGGCGGCCTTCGTCAGCGCCGCCTTCTTCTCCTCGCTCGGGTCCACGAAGATCTCACCGGTGGAACCGTCCACCGCGATGACCGTTCCCTCCGCCAGCTCGCCCGCACCCGGCAGCGCGACCACGGCCGGCACACCCAGCGCACGCGCGAGGATCGCGCTGTGGCTGGTCGGCCCGCCCTCCTCGGTCACGAAACCGAGGACGAGCGCCGGGTCGAGCAGCGCGGTGTCGGCCGGTGCCAGGTCCCGCGCGATCAGCACGTACGGCTCGTCGCTGTCCGGCACACCCGGCATCGGCACACCCAGCAGGCGCGCCACGATCCGGTTCCGTACGTCGTCCAGGTCGGCCACGCGCCCGGCCATGTACTCACCGGCACCCGCGAGCAGCTCCCGGTAGTGGGAGAACGCGTCGTAGATACCGCGCTCGGCCGTGCTGCCGACCGCGATCCGGCGGTCGACGTCGGCGATGAGCTCCGGGTCCTGGGCGATCATCGCCTGCGCCTCGAGCACCGCCTGGGCCTCGCCACCGGCCAGATTGCCGCGTGCATTCAGGTCGGCAGCCACAGCTTCCACCGCCTGGCGAGCGCGCCCCTGTTCGCGCTCCGCCTCCTCGGCGGGAATCTGCTTGGCCGGCGGCTCGAGAACCGCCGTGCCCATGTGCCGGACCTCGCCGATCGCCACCCCATGGCTGACACCGACGCCTCGCAGCGTTGTCTCCATCTCACCCGTCTCCGATAGAGCGGCGGCCGGGCCGCCGCGTTGAATGTCGTACTCGAGCCCGTCAAAGGACGGGCCGGCGGTCACTTCCAGGAGAAGAGCGCGTCGCCGGCCTTGACGTCCTGGTCCTCGACGAGGTCGGAGAGGGAGTCCGCGGTGGCCTCCAGGGCCACGATGGGACAGATGGCGGACTTGCCGGCAGCCTCGACGTCGGCAGGGTTCCAGCGCACGACGGCCTGTCCGCGCGTCACGGTGTCCCCCTTGCTCACGAGCAGCTCGAAGCCGGCTCCGTTGAGCTGGACGGTGTCGATGCCGAGGTGGGTCAGCACACCGTGGCCCTCGCCGTCGACGACGACGAACGCGTGCGGGTGCAGAGATACGACGACGCCGTCGACGGGCGAGACGGCCTCGGAGGGCTCACGCACGGGGTCGATGGCGGTGCCGGGACCGACCATGGCTCCGGAGAAGACCGGGTCGGGTACAGCGGCGAGACCGATGGCGCGTCCAGCGAGTGGCGACGTCACGGTTGTCATGGGAAGCCTCCCAGGGGCGGAGATTGTGTGGCGCCGTCACTACCTGTCCTGGACGGCGTACTGTTGAGAAGCGTAAGTCATAGGAAGTCCCGGTTCCGCTCGGTACGTACCAGTTGGCGGACCTAGGGACTACCCGGAAACGATTTGCCTCAGGTGACGGTGGGATGTACTGTCGTACTCCTGCCTGACCCCAACGCGGCTTTGAGTCGTGGGTCGGCAGCACCTATCAAGCCAGATCCTAACCCCAGTGGTCTACACCTCTGCATGCCTGCGGAGGGGTGGTCAGGGGGAGCGAAAAAGCCTGGTAGTGTTTGACCCCGCCGGAAGGGCCCGAAAGCGAAAGTGAAAAGGGACCGGAAAGCACCGAGGAAATCGGATCGGAAAGATCTGATAGAGTCGGAAACGAAGGAAGCGCCCGGAGGAAAGCCCGCGAGGGTGA